>JAFYUH010000122.1 GCA_017549605.1 Bacteroidales bacterium | reverse complement strand
GTGAGTTCGTTTAAGTCTTCGGTTATTAGACAAGTGGATGATTGGATTGATGAATCAAATATTGATATTCCTAAGTTTAATAGAGAGAATCCATTGTGGCAAAGTAATTATTATGATAATATAATTAAGAATGAGCAAGAATTTGTAAACGTTTCTAATTATATTATTGCTAATCCAAAGAATTGGAAAGATGATGAAGATTATAACGGGGAATTTTTGTATTAGGGTTGTTTTTTCAAGACGTATGTTCGTATATTGGATTTTTAAAAGACGTACGTCCGTACGTCTCTACGTGAAATTCGCACCTCGTGTAGAGACACACGGACGTGTGTCTGAAAGGATATGTATTGAAAATGGATGTCTGATTTAAAAGACGTACGTCTGTACGTCTCTACCCGAGCGCCAAGTGTGAAATAGCAGCAACTATTTTTTAACGAATCTCGTGTAGAGACACACGGACGTGTGTCTGAAAATTGACGTATGTCTAAAATTATCTGTATCTAAAAATCATTCAAAAATAATTTCATCCATAAACATCCATGATGGATTGTTATATCCAGGAAGTCCTTGTGGAATCAGACCTGGGGTCTCAACGATGATTCTTACGAATCTGCTGTTCAATCCGCTTACGTCTAATGTCTTTGTTACGATTGTGCTTCTTGATGTAGGCACTTCTTCATAGATGTCGTAAGATCTGAACAATTGATAATGTATGCCATTGTCTGAGTGGTATACTGACATTCTCTTTGGCATCATAATCCAGTCGTAAGGATTGGTGATGAAATTTATCTTTAATGAATTGAGTTTCTCTTTCTTTCCGAAGTCTAGTTCTATGTCGCAGTCGTTGCCGTAGAATCCTTGCCAGTTGCCGTCCTTGTAGTTGTTTGTTCCGACAGCGCCGTTGAGCAATGCGTCTTCGCTGCCTCCAGAGTATTCTGGTCTATAGTTGCCGGCGATAGTGTTCAGTTTTCTGAAATGTCCCATGCCTTTATGATAGAGGATGTATTTCTCGCTGATGATCTTGTCTCTGTTATCTTCAAAGCAAGTCGCCTTCACTATGCAAGAACGTTCAATAGCAAAAGGCTCGGTGTAAACCTTGCTGTTCTTGTCAGGTTCGCTGCCGTCAGTAGTGTAATAAATATCCCTGTCATTAAATATAGTCTTTAAAGAAACTAAAGTCTGTTGTCCGTTGGCTGTTGTCTGTTGACCTTTTGTAGTTTCTATAAAGACGTGGTTTCCTGCATTAAGAACGTCTTTAGCTATTTTGTCGTAGCGATCTGTGAATACGTTTCTGTAGTAAGAACGTGACTCCATATCCCATGCTCTGACGAATCTCTTCTTCAAGCAATGTAAAGAATCCAAGAATTGAGCGGACATGTTTTGTGTCAATGCGACATTCTCTGCTGTAGGGTTGAGCATGGTTTTATAAAGATTGACTCTCAATTCATTTTTTAATGTCACGATATATGCTCTATAAGCAGCCAATATAGCCACGTCGATGATTTCAGGATTAGCGTTGACTTCTTGTCTGTCTTTCAAAAGTTTTTGATAAATCTCGAAAACTTGTTGTTTCTCAGCATCGTTTTTAGCGATAGCTGCTGAATCCAATTGTGAAGGATAGAACTCCAAGAGAGGAGAGTTGAGAACAGTGAAGTTCATCACATTAGTCATGTCGCTCTCATCTATCAACTTGTTCAATTCATAAAGATGCTCGATGATAGACTGTGGACAAAGTCTGTTGTCTGTTGTCTGTTGTCTGTTGTCCTGAAAATATTGAATATTGAAGTTTTTATTGAAAATCTCTTCTCTGTCGATTCTCTCTTCGTTATCGTTAGTCTTCAATGTGTTCCAGCTTGTTTCTGCGCACCATACCATTGCGTGCCATACTTCGTTGAACATAGTTTCGCCGTAGTCATCCCAAGCAGTGTTGATGACGCCTTTCGCTCCGTTTTTATATCCGTCGCGGGCGAAGTTTGCAATGTTGACGATGTAGTTATCCATATTAGGGAAACAGCTTGCCCAGCAGCTAGCGCCTGGTGCTACCCAGAAAGTGTGACCTGAGTTTTTGAAAGGAGCAATCATCTCGTCGAAACTTTCACGACCGCCATAACTCCAAACGATGAACTGAATGTCTTCAGGAAGTTGTTTAATCATTTCTGGATTCTTGGCGAGGATATCGCCCCACATCATTACTTCTTTGTCATATTTCTGTAAGATGTCGTATACCTTATTTATATGTTGGCAGTAAGCGTTTTCAGCACCGATGCTATCGACGTATGACTTGGCGTTACCGTTGCCGAGACTTTCGGTTTCGTCGCAGTTGATGTTAAAATATTTTGATTCGTATGCTTGTGCGGTCTCTCCAAGCAATGTTTCCAAAAACTCGTAAGTTTCATCAACTCCAGGATTGAAGTTGAAACGAGTGTCTTTTATGTCGTTATAGAAAGGATTGTCGAGAGTCTTTTCGGCATGAGCGAAACATTGTTGGTTGCCGATGAATTCGATATAATAATCCTTTGCGTATTCTGTCAGTTCTTTGATTTCTTCGGCAGTGAGACCGTCGGTAGGAGCGATGTCAGGATATTCGTCGAGTTTGAAAAGATGTTCGGTGTAAAGATTGAAGAAATTGAATTTATATTCAGCGAGGCGACGAATCTCTTCTTTGATGAATTCCGTTGTCGGAATCGGACCGCGACTGATGTCATCCATCCATCCGCGATATTCAAGAGAAGGATAGTCGAAGATGTTATAGCAAGGGATGTTCAGGTTGTTTTCGGTGAGGAGTTGGTGACGAATAAGCTGTTTCAGACTTTGCGCACCGTAGAATAATCCTTGGTTGGTGGTTGCTTCTATAGTAATATGACTAGGCTCAATATTAATAATGTATGCCTGAGACATATTCTCTTTAGCAGGAATGGAATCTTTTAATCTGAAGATGATAGAGTTTTTCTTATTGCTTTTTTTTGATAGGTTTAAGTCTAAACCAGTTATTTCAAAAATGTCGTTTTTTAAAATATCGGATATTTCAAAATCATTTAAAATGACAGTGCTAGCATCCAAAATGAAATATCCGTCATTCACTTCGATCTGTTGAGGTGTTGGAATGATTCCACTGTTCTCAATTTGTGGACAAAGACTGTTGTCTGTTGTCTGTTGTCCGTTGACATTTATAAATAATGCTAATATAATAATGAGAAATAACTTTTTCATGATGTAACTAATTTATTATTTAAAAAACAAAACATTCATTCCTAACTCCTAACTGAAAAGACGCATCAACGACATATTGTTTGTTTTTAATTGTGTCGTATGATACGTCTCTACATAACTCCTAACTTCTAATTCCTAACTCCTAACTCCTAACTAAATATCAAATCCCGGTGCATTTACGCTGAGCATATCATAAAGGTCATCTATTCCCATTCCGTCGATGATACGTTTGATGATAGGAGGGAAGTTGTTGCCTTCATTGACGTAGCCGTCTTTGTAAATGTCTTCCTTTAAGAATTGGTTGATATTTTCAAAGATTTCATCATCGTATAAGAATGAAATAAGAACGTCGGTGTCAGTCTGTACGTCGAAATACATCTTGCCGTCTTTTCTGTTTTGACCGTGATAGTTATCTACAACTATAAAGCGTTTCATTCCGAATTGATACATATCGCATATCAATTCACATTCGTCTGTTATTGATAGTGAGCAGACTCCATTGTCGTTGATAACGAATTTACCGCCTATGCGAGCTTTGTGAGTATTGTTGTAAAATTCTTGTGCTTTGGCTGCGTCTTCAAAAGAAGGGAAGCGCATGTAAAAGTCGTAATATTTGTGTGTCATAATAAATTTTCTTTTTTGCAAAAATATAGTTTTTTTTCCTTTCTATTGAACAAAATTATCTGATAAATTGTATTATGTATGGTTTTGGTTATACATTTCAATTTTCTCAAATGATGAAAAGCACTTCAGTTCCCAGCTGGGTGCTTTTTTCTTAAATTTTTGTCCCGTCCTGAAATAGCGTTACACAAAAACGAGTAAATCTATGGAAGAAAAAAGCAAAAGCTTGTATATCAAGCGCACCCAGCGGGACTATCCGATGAGTTTTAAGTTGTCAGTTGTTCGAGAAATCGAGCGAGGAG
>JAFYUH010000121.1 GCA_017549605.1 Bacteroidales bacterium | reverse complement strand
GCTGATTTGAGTATACTTTCTCTCCTTGTTTTTGACATAAAAAATAACTTTGATGAAAACGTTTTCATCAAAGTTATTATATTATTCTATGTATCAGTATATTACAAAGGTTTTACCAACCATTTTTGGCAATTATACCTTTATTTTTAAAATTCTGAGGTTTTGAGATTTTGAATTTCTAAATTCATCTCTTCTTAGCGGCTCGGCGTTTTGGTGTCTTGGTGACTTTTCCACCATTGCTGACAATCAAGAAATCGAGTTGTTTCTTAATCAGGTTCACGCTCTTGACTTGTATCTTGACTTCATCGCCGAGCTGATATATATTGCCGTAGTCTTGTCCGATGACGCGGAAATTTTCCTCATCTAAGTAATAGAAGTCATCGTTGAGGTCGGCGTAGCGTACCAGACCTTCGCACTTGCTTTTCTTAAGCTCGACATAGATACCCCATTTGCTGATGCCTGAGATAAGACCGTCGAACACCTTTCCGACGTGATCTTGGAGATATTCCGCTTGTTTGTATTTCACTGACTCTCGTTCCATTTCGGCTGCGCGTTTCTCCATCTCGCTGGCGTGCAGACATAAGTCTTCGTATTCTTCTCTGTCGGCGCTAGGCTGGTTTTCTATGAGATAACGTTCGATCAGACGGTGTACCATCAAGTCGGGATAACGACGGATCGGTGATGTGAAGTGTGTGTAATATTGGAAGGCAAGTCCGTAGTGACCGATGTTTGTTGTGCTATAGACAGCCTTTGCCATAGTTCTGATGGCCACAGACTCGACGAGGTTTTTCTCGCCCTTGCCGTCGACGGCTTCGAACAATGCGTTATATGACTTGACGAGTTTTTCTCTAGAGCTGATGTTCATGCTGTAGCCGAGTTTAGATACGAGCTGTATGAAGTTATAGAGTTTCTCAGGATTAGGCTCGTCGTGGATACGGAAGACGAAGGTATAGTCTTTGAATCTGCTGTCAGGTTTAGCGACAGTCTCGGCTATGGTCTTGTTTGCCAGAAGCATGAAATCCTCGATGAGCATATTAGCTTCTTTCTGTATCTTGATGTATGTGTCTATAGGCTTGCCGTTTTCATCTAAGATAAACTTGACCTCTTCTGAATGGAAGTTGATGCAGCCTTCTTTCATTCTCTTGGCTCTTAACTTAGTTGCCAAGTCGTTGAGAGTCATGAGTTCTTTTTTGTTGTCGCCATCAGCGCCTTCTATCATATCCTGTACCTCTTCGTAAGCATAACGGCGATTAGACTTTATGACTGTCTTGCCGATCCAGCTGTTGACGATGTCGGCGTTTTCGTTTAACTCGAATATGACTGAGAACGCGAGTTTCTCTTCATCAGGACGTAATGAACATACCATGTTACATAATTTCTCCGGCAGCATTGGTATCGTTCTGTCGACGAGATATACTGATGTTCCACGGTCTTGAGCCTCGACATCTATAGCAGAGCCAGGCTGTACGTAATGAGACACGTCGGCGATGTGTACGCCCACTTCATAATTACCATTATCTAAATATCTCAATGAGAGAGCGTCGTCGAAGTCTTTCGCGTCGTGAGGGTCGATGGTGACGGTGAAGACATCGCGGAAGTCGCGGCGTCTCTTTATCTCTGATGCAGGGATCTTGTCGGATATAGCCTTTGCTTCTTTCTCGACGGCTTTAGGGAACTCGAGAGGATATTCGTATTCCGCAAGGATTGATTGCATCTCTACGTTGTTTTCGCCTGGGTTGCCGAGGACCTTCACGATCTCGCCGAAAGGATTCTTGGCGTTGTCTGGCCATTCTGTGAGATGTACGATGACCTTTTGTCCGTCTTTAGCACCTTTGTAACTTCCCTTAGGGATGAAGATGCTGATAGGCATAGATGAGCGGTCAGGCACCACGAAAGCGAATCCGTGAGAGAGGCTGAAGATACCGACGAAATCGGTCTTGGCGCGTTCGATGATCTCGATGATCTCGCCTTCGTTTTTCTTGCTCTTACGTTTAGGGAACATCGCGACTTTAACCTTGTCGCCATGCAACGCCTTGCCAGTGTTGTTAGCAGCGATGAAGATGTCCTCGCCTTCTTCGTCAGGTATGACGTAAGCCTTGCCGGTGTTCTTCATGTCGACGGTACCAGTGACAATCTGCTGTTTAGGACCGAATTCGTGCATGCAGTCAGGATGAAGCAAGTAGCGATAAGGTTTGTCTTCTATGAGCTTGCCTTCTTTGTGAAGCGTGACGAGAATCTGATATATCACGTCTTTGCCGGCAGCGTCGCGGACTGACATTATCTTCGCGATCTGTTTATAATTCATCGGCTTGAAAGGATTCTCCCCGAAGATGGTAAGTATTGTATTTACAAAAGTGCTGAGGCTATTCTTGTTTTTCTTTCTTGACATATATGTTGTTTTTAAATTTTGGAAAAAGACTGTTGTCCGTTGTCTGCCGAAGGCACTACAAAAATAAAAAAAGTATCAACCATATAACGATTGATACTTAAAAAAAGTTGCCCAACCAGGGTTCGAACCTGGACTTTACTGATCCAGAGTCAGTCGTGTTGCCAATTACACCATTGGGCAATTTTGCGGGTGCAAAGATAGTAAAAACTTTGAACCAAGAACTATGAACCCTGAACTTTTTTTGATACAGTTCAAAGCTCAAAGCTCAAGGTTCAGAGTTCAAAGCTCAACGTTCTTAGTTCATCTTACAAACCGCTGCTGCGCCGAGGATCGCTACGTCGTTGTCTGGGAGCTCTGATACTCTGACGTCGACAGATCCTTTATATACGAATAAGAGGTTTTCTGCGAATGACTTGCGTACAGGATTGAGGAGCACGTCACCGGCTTTGACAGGACCGCCCATCAAGAAGACTGCCTCTGGTGATGAGAATGAACATGCGTTAGCCATAGCTAATCCTAAGATGTTGCCTGTCTCTTCGAAGATTTTGAGTGCGAGAGGGTCGCCAGCGTTAGCTGCGTCGCCTACTGCCTTGCTTGTGAGTTCTTCAGCAGGGATCTTTGACAATACGCCGTCGTATGATGGGTTATTTTCCAACATCTCGAGTGCAGTGCGACGGATGCCTGTCGCTGAGGTATAAGTCTCAAGGCAGCCTTTCAAGCCGCAACCGCATTGGCGTCCGCCAGGTATTACTATAGAGTGACCTAACTCGCCAGCGCCGCCTGTAGCACCGAGGAGAAGCTTGCCGTCAACGATGATGCCTGTTCCAACGCCAGTGCCTAAGGTGAACATGATTAAGTGTTTCATGCCCTTGCCGCCGCCGTAGATCATCTCGCCGAAAGCAGCAGCGTTAGCGTCGTTAGAGACATAGACAGGGACGTCCATATATTTGCTTACAATCTCTTGTACGTTGAAATCGCCTTTGAAGTTGAGGTTGGTAGCTCCGCTGAAAGTGCATTTGTAAGAGTTGCCGTTAGGAGCGCAGATGCCGATGCCGTCAATCTTGTCGAGTTCGTTTTCCTTCATCATATCTTTGACGAGGTCGGTGATGTCTTTCAAATATACCTCGATGTCGAAATATTTGTTTGTAGGAATGTTACGACGAGTAACGATCTTACCGTCTTCACGAACCAAGCCGATGTCGGTGTTTGTACCGCCGATGTCAACACCTATAGAATATGTATGTGCCATAGTTTTATGTTTTATAATTAAATCAAAATCCTTCGTAGCTCTTAAGCTCTATCAAAGTAGAATTCATTTCGTATTGAGCAGAATATAATTCCAACATAGCGTTTTGATAGTATTCTGTCTCTGTCACGTAGTCGAGGAGGTTCATCTCGCCTTTTTCGAAGGCTTTGTAAAGAAGAGCCTGACTGTCGAATTCTTGCAATGATGCTGCGAGTGTGCCGATATTGTTTTGAAGCGCCTTGGCTTTTGCATAGAGACTGCTGAGGTAGTTGTAAGTCATCGCTTTCTCGTTTGTGAGCAATGCTTCTGTTGCTTCAGCATGAAGCTTAGCGCTTTTCACAGTTCCTTTGTTATGCCATAATGGAAGCACCAATCCTATTGAAGGGCCGTGTTCGCCTTCTTCGTTGCCTTTAGCTATTTCTGCGCCGTAGCCGACACTGAATTTAGGGAACCATTCTGCCTTGCTCAACTTGACATTCTGTTGGTCGATAGCTACTTGCTGACGCATTTGTTCGAAGACAGGATTCATAGCTTCGACAGAGGCATACCATTCATCGAAATTCTCTGGCAATACTACGAGAGCGTAGTCTTCATATTCGAATTCGATGTCGTTGCCGCCGTTCATAGTCTTTAATGTTGCCATTAAGTTGTCGTAATTGATTACTTCTAAGTCGTAGCTGTTCTTTGTGTTGGCAAGGTTCATCTTAGCTTTGTTATAATCTAAGATGTTGGTCTCGCCTATCTCCATCATCTTTTGATAAGCGTTGGCAATCTTGACAGCATTGTCGTAGTTTTGCTTGTAGAGAGCGAGTTTTGTCTTGCAGAATATCAACTCTGTGCAGATGGCTTGTGCTTCTGTGAGTACAGCTGCTCTGTCGATTTCATATTGAGTGTCGATAATCTGAGATGACATCTTTCTTATCTTGCTTTGATGAGAATATACTGTTGGGAAGTCGAATTCTTGAGCGATGCCAACTTCAATCTTGCTGCTTTCGCCGCCGTAACCGAATTTATATCCTGCTTCTATTTCAGGGTTTTCCACGAAAGTATGTGCGTTGTTCTCGGCTTTGCCTGCTTCCATTTGTTTCTGGTGAGCTGACAAAACGGTGCTGTTGGCTTCTATCGTATTCAAGACATTTTGATAAGCATATTGCGCGAAGGCAGTGTTTATGCTTAATACTAATAATATTGTCAATATGTTCTTTTTCATCGTCTTAATCATTGTTTTGTGAAGAATGTTTTTTAGCATGAATCATTTCGTAAACGATAGGAATAACATAAACGTTGAGTAATGTTGATGTCAAGAGACCGCCGAGTACCACGACTGCCATAGGACTTTGGATTTCGTTACCAGACTGGCTACCGTTGATAACCATAGGGATGAGAGCCAATGCTGATGTGAGGGCTGTCATGAGGATAGGGTTGAGTCTGTCTCTAGAACCTTCGATGACTGACTGGCGTAATGCCACTCCGTGTGCTGCTCCGTATTGATAACGAGAGATGAGCAAGATACCGTTACGAGTTGCGATGCCGAACAAGGTGATGAAACCGATGATGGCAGGGATACTGATAGTATTTGATGAGATGAATATCGCGAAAACGCCACCGATCAATGCCAATGGAAGGTTGATGAGTGTGATCGCTGATAATGTAACGTCTTTGAATTCACCGTATAAGAGGAGGAATATCACAAAGATAGCGATGATTGTCATGAGGAGCAATGTTCTTGAAGCTTTCTTTGCGCTTTGGAACTGACCACCGTATTCCACCATATAGTTTTCAGGGATGTTGACGTGTTCGTTAACTCTTTGTTCTATTTCATTCACGATACTTACGACGTCGCGGCCTGATGTGTTGGCAGATACGACGATCTTACGTTGTACGTTCTCGCGGCTGATGCTGTTAGGACCGCCTACTGACACTACCTCAGCGATTTCTTCGAGAGGAATCATAGCGCCTTCGCCGTTGACGATCAATGCTGACTTGATGCCTTCTATACTTTCAGTGTAGTTCTTGTTAAGACGTAAGACGAGGTCGAAGCTGCGTTGTCCTTCATATACTTCTGACACTTTCTCGCCAGAGAATGCGAGTTCGATGAAATGGTTGAACTCTTCCATGCTGATGCCGTAGCGAGCGAGCATATCGCGTTTAGCGCGGATTTGTAACTCTGGTGTCTCTGTCTGTTGCTCAACGCTGACGTCGACGAGACCTTCGATGCCTTCAATCTCAGCCTTGATGTCGTTGGCTGTCATGAATAACTGTGTCAAGTCAGGTCCGAATATCTTGATAGCGATGGAAGCTCTTGTACCTGTGAGCATGTGGTCGATGCGGTGACCGAGAGGCTGGCCTACTGTCGAAGCGATGCCTGGAACAGAAGCGAGTTTCTCACGTACGTCGGTGAGGAATTCTTCCTGTGAGCGTTCGCCTAATTCGAAGTTGACGTCGATCTCAGCGCCGTTAGTCGATTGTGAGTGTTCGTCTAATTCGCCGCGACCTGTACGACGAGCTGTTGATGTAACTTCTGGAATTGAAAGCAATTCGCGTTCTATGATCTTGCCGAGCTCGTTGTTTTCAAATAATGAAACGCCTGGCTTGCATACTGCTGATATTGTCAAAGAACCTTCGTTGAAGTCAGGCAAGAAACTTTGTCCCATGTTGAAGAACATTGCCAAAGCGATGATGAACACTACCAATGTTCCACCGATGACGCTCTTCTTGTGGCCTAAAGCCCATTCTAATGATTTTGTATAAGCCTTTGAGAGATGGCGTGCAACCCAGCTTTCTTTCTCTTGTTTTGCGAGATATTTGTCTGATGTGAGCATCATCTTGCAGAGAAGCGGTGTCACTGTCAAAGCCACTATCAATGAAACTAACAAAGCGATGATGTAAGCGATGCCGAGTGGTTTCAACATTCTGCCTTCCATTCCTGACAAGAAGAAGATAGGAGTGAAAGCGACGATGGTGATCAAGGTAGCGTTGATGATTGAAGTACGGATCTCGCATGAACCGTTATAAACTACGTTGAAAATAGAGTCGCGTTCTTCTTTTGGCTTAAGGAAGTTTTGTCTTAAACGTTTGTAAACGTTCTCAACGTCGATGATGGCGTCGTCAACCAAAGAACCGATGGCGATACACATACCGCCTAATGTCATTGTGTTGATATTCATTCCCATAAGATGAAGAACGATGAGAGTTCCTAACAATGACAAAGGAATAGCGATGATAGAGATGAGTGTTGTTCTGAAGCTTCCTAAGAAGAGCAATAAGATGATGATGACGAAGATAGCGCCTTCGATGAGGGCTTTCGCTACGTTGCTTACAGAAGCTTCAATGAAGTCGGCTTGACGGAAGATCTTGGTGTCCATCTTGACGTCAGCTGGGAGTGACTTCTTGATTTCTCTGAGGTTTCTCTCGATATTCTTTGTAACCTCTAAAGTGTTGATGTTAGGTTGTTTTGATATTGAAAGGATGATAGCTTCTTCTGCGTTGAGTGAAGCGAATCCCATTTTCACTGCGCTGCCGAGAACTACTTCAGCTACATCAGAAACGACGACAGGTTTGCCGTTGATAGTCTTGATATATGTCTTTCCGAGTTCTTCAAGGTCTGTTGTTCTGCCCATTCCTCTAAGCGCGTATTCGTTGCCGAAGTCGCGGATGACGCCGCCTACTGAGTTGACGCACATGCTTTCGCATATCGCTGTCATCTCTTCCATAGTGATGTCATAATGTCCCATCTTGACAGGGTCGACGAGGATCTGATATTGCTTGAGGTCGCCGCCGATGATTGTCACCTGTGACACGCCGCCTGTGGCTAAGATTGCTGGTTTCACCACCCATTCTGCCATGGTTCTAAGATCCATCATTGAGGTGCTGTCGGCTTGGAGACCAACGAAGAGGATCTCACCCATAACGCTTGACTGTGGAGCTAGTACTGGTGTTACGCCTGATGGAAGTGCTTCTTCAAGGGTAACCATTTTCTCGCTGACGATCTGACGTGCACGGTATACGTCCATACCCCAGTCGAATTCGATCCATACGAAAGAATAACCCATCATTGAAGCTGAACGCACGCGGCGTACGTTGGTAGCGCCGTTCATAGCTGTCTCAATAGGGAAAGTGACAAGACGTTCCACTTCCTCTGCTGCCATACGGTGAGCGTCGGTCATGACAACGACGGTTGGTGCTGTCAAGTCAGGGAAAACGTCGATATCCATCTGGCGCATTGAGCTGTATCCGCCGATGATTAACAAAATTGCTCCTACGAGTACGAACAATTTGTTTTCTAATGAAAACTTAATGATCTTATTTAACATAGACACCTCCTCGAATTAATGAACGTGACCTGCGTGTGGATCTAATGCTGCTGAGCCTTGAGCTAACTTGACGTTGACAGCGCCTTTGCTTACTACTCTCTCGCCAGCTGCTACGCCTTTAAGAACCTGTGTCTTGCTGCCGTCGGTGACGCCTTTGGTGATGATGCGTTTTTCGAAATCTTCGACGCATGTCTGTACGAATACGCAGTAGATGCCCATTTCTTCAACGATAGCGCTGTTTGGTAACATCACGCCCATTTTGTCGCTTTCTGCTGTGATGAAGATTTCAACGAAAGAACCTGGAACGAGGTTACCGTTGTTCTTGATTTCGAAAGTGACTGGAATCAATGGGTTGTTGATGTCTGTTGTCTTGCCGTATGATAAGAGACGACCGCCTAATTCGTTTATTGTGTAGACGATGCCGTCATTAGTTCTTATGTTAGCTGTCTTGATGTCTTTTAATACAGGATAATATTTTGACTGAACGTCAGCGCGGATGTAGAGTTTGTCGTTTTGAGCCAATGTCATGATAGGCTGACCTGCTTCTACGTATGAGTTGTTTGGAACTAAAATCTCGCATACTGAACCTGAGATAGTTGCTCTGTGGAGAGTCTTGCCTTCAGGATAGTTCTTGAGCATGTTGTCATAATATTTCTGTGCCTTGAGATATTCTGTCTTAGCGTCGAGCAATTCGCTTTCAGAGATGATCTTGTCTTCTGCGAGAGATTGTTTACGTTCGTAATCAGCTTTTGCTTTTTCATAGTCGGCTTCTATTTCTTGGCGACGAATTTCGAGGCTGCCGTCAGCCATTTCATCATTGTCGATGCTGAACAAGACTTGTCCTGATTTAACTTCGAGACCTTGTACGATGTCTTTGCTTTCGAAAGCAACGATGCCGCTTGTTGTAGCTGTCAATATCTTTTCACTTTCTTGTGAAGGAACGATTTGAGCTGATGTTCTTATGACTTGATAAAGAGGTTCTGTAACTACTTCAACAACTTCAAAGTCGATTTTCTTTTGTTGGTCGATTGGGAAGTTGATAGAGCCTTCGCCGTGGTTATGGCTATGAGCTTCGGGCTGTGAGCTGTGAGCATGGTCATGGTTGTGAGCTTCAGCTTCATGATTATGAGCATCGTGGTTATGATCGTGGCTGCAATCTGCTGAATGCTGATGGCTGTCAGCTGAATGCTCGTGGTTATGACCGTTGACTGTTGACTGTTGACTGTTGACCGAATGATCGTGGTTATGATCATGGTTGCAAGTTGCTGAATGTTCGTGGTTATGACTGTTGACTGTTGACTGTTGTCCGTTGTCCAATCTACAAGATACGAGTCCTGCGATTAATGTTATAACTAAAAATATTTTTTTCATTTTTTAATGGATTTATGTTTTTAAATCATAAGGCGATGCCTTAAATATATCTATCAGACGCATCAATTACATATTGTTTATTTTTTATGGTGTAATATGATACGTCTCTACAATTCCTAACTCCTAATTCCTAACTCCTAACTGAATTGGTGGCGCTCGCAATCCTATATTGTTGGTTGCAAGAGGGTTTTTATAAATTAAGGCCAGTTCGGTTCGTCGGAAGATATTTCCTTTTTCTTTGAGAATTAAGTCGGAGACAGATGTGATATCAGGAAGGACGAATACTACATGATTATATGTAAAAGCATGATTGAGTGTCAGCTTCAACGATTCCTTCGGGGTGAAGTAATCGTCTATTATGCAGTTTCCTTTATCGAAGTCGTGTTTGTCGTCCTGACCGCCGAAGTCGCAGCATTTGCTATGCTTTTCGCAGTCTTGTTGTTCTAATTCATTGACGCATATAGGTTTGTCTTGATGGTGATGATGCGGAATTACAGCATGAACTAATATTATCATGCAAGCTAGAGATAGCAGTAATTGTTTAATTTTATTTAACATAAAAAACGCAAAATCAAGACGATGCAAAGATAATGAAAATAGTTTAAAGTTTAAGGTTTAAAGTTTAAAGTAGTTCCAATTCTCGGTGACTTGGTGTCCCGGTTACTTGGAGACTACTTTAAACTTAGTGTGGTTTTATCTTGATCCGTATTTAGATACTGGGTATAATGACACTGCATAACATGCTCCGTAAGGCGCTCCTGCGAACTTGATTGTGCCAGTGCCTTCGGTGTAGCTTACAGCGTATTCGCGTAACATCTGTTGTGTTGGATTTCCTGATTCTCCGTTTTGATGGATATCGTCGGAGTCAGTGAGCCATACCTTTGTGATGATGCCTGTAGCATTGTCGATTTCGTAGCCCCACAATGTTGTTGCGTGGTGGATTGAACCGAGGTTTGCTGCGAGAGCCACTGTGAGTGATGTCACGCCTCTGTCGATGAATTCCACTACTAAGTCAGAGAATTTCTTCAAGCTGGCGTTGCCTGATAAGCCTGAGCCGTTGCCCCAGATAGAGTAGTTGTTGAACTCGCCTGAAATCAGGTCTTTATATTCTAATATGCCAGGAACGATGACATAATCGTAACCGTGATATATGTTTGGCAATATGCTGTTCCAGTCGTTTGAGTAATAACCTCCAGTGTTAGCGTTTAATGGCTGAGCGTGTGTTCCTGCTGAAGCTTCCTTCATGATGTTACGGCCTTCGAAGTACCATGTCACGCCGTGGCTTACAGAACCGCCTCTTGAGTTATCCCATAAGTCGCGGTATGCTTCCATGATAGCGAGGTTGTATTTTGTGCCGTCGTAAGTCTTAGTTCCAGCACCTGTTATAGCTGTTGATGGCAATGTGTGGCCTAATTCAACATAGCGGTCTTGCCACCATTGGATGATGTTTGCTGATGCAGCGGCCCAGCACATATTGACGTCAGCGCCGCCTTTGGTCAACTTATTGACATCATACCATCCTGAAGAAATTGACACGCCATCAGCGAAGACTATTGTCTTGCCCATGTCAGCGACAGCTTCAACGTAGATTGTGATTTCGTTTGACTTAGCGTCGTTTTTCTGTGCGTATGCTGTGTAGGTGCCAGCGGTATAAGTAGTGAATTTGTTGCCGTTGAGTTTGCCGCCGTTGATGAAGATGTTCGACTGGCTTGTCACGTCGTTGTTTTCTTGCATTACGGTGAATGTAACTGCGTCAGTGCCGTTAGCGGTGATGTTTGTTGTTGAAGCAGTAAGAGTGATAGGTTTTTCAGGCTCTGGCTGTTCTGGTTCTTCAGGAATTTCAGGGTTTTCTGGTTCTGAAGGATTCTCGTTTTCATCTTCAACAGTGATGGTGATTTCGTTAGATTTCAACTCACCTTTCATGGCGTAAGCTGTGTAAGTGCCGGCTGTTGTAGAAGTGAAGATGTTGAGTTTTAATTTTGTATCTCCAACGTAAATCTTTGTTTGGCTGGTTATTTCCAAACTGTCCTGCATTACGGTGAAAATGATATTATCTTTACCGTCATTTGCTATGCTTGTCTTTGAAGCGCTGAGAATTATAGGAGATTCTGTCGGTTCTTCTGGGTCCTGAGGATCTTGTGGATCTTGTGGATCTTCAGGTGTTTCAGGTTCCTCTTCTACTTCTATCGCTGTTACGGTGACTTTATTAGAGACAGCGTCTTCGTAAGTTGCATAGAAAGAATAAGAGTTTGGTTCTGTTGTTGAGAAGGTTGTGGAACCTACTTCTAGTTTGCTGTCTGCGAAGAAAATCTGACTGTTGTTAGTGACATCTTCTTCGTTATTATGTTTGTCGGTGCTTATGACCTTAAATGTTGCAATGTCTTTTCCGTCAGCTGATATTTCAGATTTATCTACGCTAAGAGTGATGATAGGAGTTTTGTCACATGAAGTTATAATGAAAAATAATGACAAGATAAACAGTAACTTTTTCATATCAAATACATTTGGTTAGTGCATAATATTTCAGTTTGCAAATGTAGTGATAATTATTGAAGTCTACAAGACTAAGAGACTACAAGACAACAAGTTTTTTTTAAACTTCAGAAATTAAAAATCTCAAAACCTCAGAAGTTTTTTGAGATTCTGAGGTTTTGAGATTCTGAGGTTCTGAGATTTTGAGTTTCTAAGGAACTAAGGGTATGAGGTATTCCCTCAATTCCTCAGTTCCTCAAATCCTTTTAACAAGTTTTCCGCTTTTAACATTTTCACCGCATCTGATGGTGTAGAAGTAGATGCCTGAAGGAAGTTCTTCGAGACTTAATGTAGTTTTCCCGTTGTTGCCATCAAGGTGTACTGTCATCACATTTACTCCTAATGTGTTTGTCATGACTAAAGTTGCATTTGTTTCATTTTCAGGGAGAGTATAGCTTACTTCAACATTAGTTGTTGCAGGATTAGGAAACAGCTCCACTTTAAAAGCTGTATCGGAAGTCATTTCAGATTCATCAGTTCCTCTTACGGCAGTTGCAAAATTTGGTATTGTTGGACATGCTGATATTACAATTGTTGGCAAGCCTCTGTTTTCAGCAAGTATTGCTTCTGCCATTGCCTTTGATGCTCCTGTTCCGTTTTCAGCTATATCTTCAAGCAGTGCTGTTTCATAATCTGAAAGCTGTAAGGTAGTGCGATTTGTCTCGCTTAGACTTTCATGAAGTCTGATAATATCAAGATAGTCATAGAACTCGTTAAGTTCTTCGCCTTGCAAGTCATAGGTTGCAGGCATTTTCTTTGCTAGAGCGATGGCATTGACAAAATCTTTCTGTTGGATATATGATGCGATTATCATTCTAGCGGAACTAATGTCGTTGCTTTTGCCTATCCACTCTCTCAGTTCGTTGAAGTCTCTTTCCTCTTTATTGAGGTTAGTTCTAACAATATCTCCAGCAGTCAAGAGACACTCACGTTGTAGCATGCTCATCTGTGATTCCTGCTGTATTCTTTGCGCAGAGTCCTTCTCTATCTTATATGTGTTTAGACTGTTAAGTCTGTTAAATGAGCTGAAAGAATTTTCATATTTGTTCTTGAGAGAATCTGTTTTTTCTGCCGACATCATTCCGCCGCCACTGCCGCCACCACCTCCAACAACTACGTCATAATGTGATTCACATTCATGGTTTTTAGCAGCAGCAACGCTCGATACTCTCAACACTCTTGTAGGTCTGTTTGCACCTCCATTATAAAAGTATTTTATCAAAAAATTACCTTCGTTATAGAAATGATAGTTGGTGGCAGAGAATGTGTTTGCCGCTGCAATGGTTGACGAACCCTGATACAATTTTATATAAGCCTGTCTGTTATATTGCATTACACCAAAGTCATTTGTATTGCCTTCATTGGTATTACATATGTATGCAAGTCCGATGTTAGAGTCTGTCGCACTTACGTTTACACCACCAGCAATATTTCCATAATGTAGATTATAGAAGTGATTGAGATATATTTCGTTATAACTTGGAGAGTTTACCACTACTAGTCCATAGCTGTTAGCTTTTTTCGTTGCTGTGAAGTAGTTTTCTTCTATACAGAAGTTCATGACATTCTCGATATAGATTCCATAGTTGTTAAGAGTTTTGCTACCGATATAGAATTTATTGTTTATTATCGTTGCATATCCAGTATTAGTTGCATATATGCCTCTTTCATTATTCCAGAATTCAGAACCAGATACAGAGAAAGTACGAACGGAACCACCATTGTTAGTGACATGGATTGCATTGTCAAAACCGTTAAAGTTAGAATATATAAGATTATCTTCAGGGCAAGGGAATCCAGGAGATGAACATTCAGAAGTTACAGTGAATCCTGCGCTACTTGCGTATATAGCCGATATAGAAGAAGCCAGTTGTGATGCACTATTATCAGCGGAGAAAGAACATGCATAGAATTTTATTCCGTCCACGTTGTTGAGTTCTACATGGTTATAGAAAGTATTGTTACCGATATAGTCTGAATCTATGATGAAAGAACAGTTTCTGAACCAAGAAGCATTTTGAGATTCCAGACCAGAATTTGGAGTGTAGTTAGAGTAGTTAAGAGCGCGTATGGCCTTGGCGTTGTTTCTGAATGTAGCGTTTTCTGCCCAGACAATGCCGCCTTCGCTATGCTCATCCAGCGGATTCCAAAGATCTACAGCGCAGACAGCGTTTTCAATAGTAGCCCCGTTTTTAAGTTCCAGCACACCTTGAAGATATTTCCCGTTTGAAAGGTGTTGATGTAGGCTGTCGATGCCCCAGACCTGTATGCCTTGCCACATCTTGTCAGGGCAGGCGCTCGTGAGGACTCCGCCGTCTATGACGAGGCGGCCGCCGGGTTTGACGATGATCTTTGAGCCTTCCGACATGCTGATTTCGCCTGTGACCGTCACGACGGAATTGTCACCTACGATGAAGCCGTCTGATGTCTTGACGCCCGACAGTGTGGATGTAGGGATTTCTAGCTCTATTTCTTTCTTTGCGGTATAGTGATTGTCACAGTCGTAGCTGAACTCGAAGGTGATGACACCTTGGGGAGAGAGATGAGATGGATTGGAAACATAGACCGGTGATGCCGTCGTCCCGAGATCAGAGGTTTGCTGAAACATTTCAGCAGGCTCTATACTCCAGAAGCAGGAAGCGGGTACAGGCTGCACGTTAGGAGCAAAAACGTAAGAGCCGTTGCCTTTGAAAGGAGCAGGACCGTTGACAGCAGTGTTGGCAACACGGCGGTAATAGGTGTAGACTCCCTTTGTACTATCATCAAAATTGTATATTTCATCTACCAAATCATATTTGTGATGCTTTGTCAGAGGACCGTCACCCCATTTGGACATCAAAGTGTCTTTATTAACAACAACTGAAGAGTGAATGGAACCAGGATCATATCCTTCTTTAACCTTATATCTTATAACAGCAATATCACCATATATGATATTATCTTTATCGGTTATTTCAACAAATGCACCATTACAAAATTCATCAAACCACGTAATCTTGCAAGGAACAGTTCCTTGAAATATTCCAAAACTATATCCGTGGCAATTGTAAGTCGGTGTTGATTCTTCCAATATGGTGTGATTTGGATAGTATTCTTCAAAACTTTCCTGAATGAATGTTCTCTCAGATTGGGTATAGTCATCTACCGTTACAACCCATTTATCTTGAACAAGATGACTATCTCCATGCGTACCTGGATTATACTGTTCTCCAGACAAGGTACAGAAATAAAATGGTGTTCCATCAAATTGAGCAAATACACCTATATGCGATAATATCAATAATATTAAATTCAACATCTTTTTCATAATAATATCTGCTCAATATTAATAATCATATTCATAACAATAAATTAATTTACGGCAACCTTCTTCTGTTATAATATAAACATTTGTCACATATCCATCAGAGTCACATTCATAATCGTAACAATAATCGCCAGGCCATTTACGATAATTTTTCCATAATGGTTTCGTAATATATGAACCACAAGATGTGAATTGTGTAGATGATGGCAACAGATAAGGCAATGTATAATACGGATCAACTGTTTCTGCTATCACGTTGTCATATACAATGGTATAATTACCGTTTGAATAATACATCTTTTTAACATTATCACCTTCCCAAACAAAACATGCTCCACCTGCTTCTACAAGTTTATTTTTATCATCATACTCATAGTGTAAAGTATATTTAAAATTATCATTGAAATAAGTATCTAGACTGCTTATTCTGCCATTGTTCAGATGACATGTATAGCGTGTGAAAAAATAAGTTCCTTGATTAACTTCTGGTACTGTTGTATATACGTTTATACTATCTTCTTCGTAATATTGAAAATGATAATTTACCTGATACATACTACCAGAATCTGTCGTTATATATTCTATCCTCGTAAAATCGTCATTCCACTTTATAATAAGCGAAGGCTTATTTCTGTCGGTCATATATTCTCTTACGAGATACTTTCTTACCAAAGGTGTTTCGGGCAATGTGTCATTATTGTCGTCTTCACCCCCGCCTATCGGGTCCGGCTTACATGCTATCATCAAGACTGATAACAAGAGAATCAAAGGGAATAATGTTTTTTTCATAGTTTATTTTTTTAAAAGTCAACAAGATAATGGTGCCTGAGCCTGTCGAAGACACGACTCGGCGCTTCGACAAGCTCAGCGACCAACTTAGTTCAAAGTTTAACAGCCTTCGTTCAAAGTTCAAAGTTAACAATTATTTCTGTTGTGCCGTTCTTGCTATAGTACTCTTTCATCTGTTCTCTTTGTGATTGTTTTCTTGAGACTATGTCGACAATCTGGTTCGAGCGTTGGCTTGTGGTTGTAGTTGAGTTCAGTATCTCAAGAATCATAAGTTCCATTATTTTATAGTCAAAAGAATATTGTCCGCGGTCGTAATCGTTATCCATTTTTTCTACGAGATTCACATCTCTGGAAGAATATAACGCGATTAATTCTGCGACGAAATCATTGCGCTGATACAGCTCCGCATATCCGTTAAATCCATTTTTGACCTTATCAAAGCCTTCTGACTGATTGTCGCACAGAAAAGCGTTTATGTTGAACGGATAATAGAGGCATGTTTCCAAAAGTCTTCTCGTCGAAATGCTTCCCAAAGTATCGGTCGGAATCTGCAGCATATCCGTGCGCTGGGAACGATCCGCATTCTTCCATTCGTCGCTTTCAGGAAATATCGGAAACGAATATCCGCTATAAATTATGACATCGCTTTTATATGGTGAGAATTTTGTTTGTGCTTTCAAACTGCATGTAAAAACAAGCATAAAGGTAATAAAGATTAGTTTGGTAAAGTTTTTTGTTTTCATAAGCGATATTTTTAATTAAGAAATGTTTTTAACTCTACAAAGAAATAAAAAATGACATGGAAAATCAAGGAAAAACTTGTTACTTTTTTGGGTGTTTTTTTTAAGTCAACTAGACAACTAGACAACAAGTTTTGGGGTTGTGAAGTCTATAAGACTATAAGTCAATGAGTCTATAAGTTCTTCGTTCAATGGCCTTAGTTCAAGGTTTAAAGTTCAATCCCATAAAACCACCTTTTCATAACTAATACCTTTTTCAGTTTTAACAATAATTAAGTAAATACCTGAATTACAATTCTGATTCAGACCAATTTGAAATGTAAAGTTGTCTGTTGGATTTATTGAAACATTCACTTTTCTGCCGAGCATGTCAATCATCGTAACGTCTTTAATACAAATATCAGATTTGATTGAAATCTTTTCATTGTTTGAGAAAATTGTAGGATGTACCGCTATATTTTCATTGCCATCAATTTCATTTATAGACAAATATGTCGGGAGTACACAGTCTTCTATGTCGGGTGACACAATATATGTCAGTTCGCCATCTTTATGTTGGCATATCAATTCAGAGCATCCCCAATGAAAATCAGGAAGTATCATTGGGAAAGTACCTTCCGTAAAAATGAAATTGTCAATAAATAGTTCTTCAAACGACACTTTTCCGAACTCAATGATTTTTCTGCCATTTTCGTCACGAACGCTTTGCACGATAACTTCGTTCTGCTCATATTGATTCAAATCATGGAGCAAGGGGAACATAAACGTATCTCCAACATTCAAAGACATGTCGCACAACAACAAATCTTCCTCTACATAATCGTTTTTGACATGCATATACAATCTGCCGTTTTCCCTATCTTCGCGGAAATATATAGTTTCTTCGGCATAGTTCAAAACCATATAACCATATTCATATTCAATCTGTTTCGGCTCTACAAAATAATACAGATTGTCATTTATTGTAACAGTGTCTTTATTAGAAATAGTAAATGTATAATTCCAGTCGGCATCAGTAACCACTTTATACGAATTGATTGTTGTCGAGTCATTACCGAAGAAAGACTGGTAAACGTAAGTAGAATCCCTCTGCGCATTCAATATCATCCCGATATTTATTGCTATTATAAGTAGTAATAGTTTTTTCATAAGATTTTATTTTTAAAGTTAATTTTTTTAAAAGTCAACTAGACAATGGTGCCTGAGCTTGTCGAAGGCACGACTCGGCGCTTCGACAAGCTCAGCGACCAACTTAGTTCAAAGTTCAACAGCCTTAGTTCAAAGTTAACAAATCTCCTTTTCATATTTATTTTTTTGTGATAAAAATAATAGGTCTTTTCTTGGCATAACACGTATAATGTCATATAACAATCCCATCGTATACGGTGAAGTATCCGTAATAGATATCGCCATTGCTTAAAACGATGTCAATTCTGTAATAGCCTGCTTCCGAGATATAATAACATGAAGTGTTTGGGCTTGACATAATGTGGTCAATTTCAACAATGGCTCCGTTGGAATCCTTAACCATAATATGTGCAATGCCAACATTCTGCTGTATGCTAATGGTTAGCATGTGGCTAGTGATGTCTGCTGTAATAATCCTATAACGATCTGTGTCGACATGATGGCTTGCAGAATAAATTGAAATAAGATCAAACTCTTCTTGAGTTGATACTTGTTTTGCTTCCAGCACAAATGCAGCTTGAAGAAGCAATGCGAAAAGTAATGTAAACGTTTTTTTGTCATGGTATTTTCTTTTTTTAAAGTTCATGACAAAGTTATGTTACGAAATTTTGTTTGTCAAGAAGAAAAGTGTTACTTTTTGTGGGGTGTGATGAGTTTCTGAGTAGATAAGTGACTGAGTTACTGAGTTGTTGAGGTTTTGTGTAAAAGGTTCTTCATGAAGATATGCAAATCATCATTATCGCATATATTCATAATGATTTTAATTTTGTTTAATCTTTCCCATATAGTCTTGCGGTTTCTTCCTAAGAGATATTGGAATTTGTTTTTCTCAATATTTAGGAGTAACAGACAGATATAATAGAAGTCATCTTTCTTCAACTTAGGATATCTATCTTTTAATTTTTTTGTAAAGTTATCTAAGTTTTTGTCAGCGGCATCTAGGAGCAAAGCGAGTTCGCCATCTGATAAAGTAGTGAAGTCGGAAGGTTTTCTATTTATTATTTTCTGACATATTGAAGAATTATGGAATGCCTCAAAATTTATATTGTCATTGGTCTTATTTACTTCAGATAGCTTGTCTTTAAACTCTGATATGGTTTTTTTCTTTAGAATCTATGGTTTCTAATAATTCTTTATGATTAAGCTTGAATCTGTGTCTTATAAACATTATTATGATAAAGGTCAAGATAATAAGAGAACAATATACATTTTGTCTGTATCGTAGCTCCTCTCTTTCATTTTTACGTTTCTTGTATTTATCATAAACATTTTGAATTTTTGCATTATCTGCGTTCCTATTAATATTATCAATAGAAAATTTAGAAATAATATTGTCATAATATGTTTTCTTTTCATAATCATAAAGTGAATCATATATCGCAGATAACCTTCTCGCAACATTAAGTTGTGTATAAAAAAATTGACTTTCCAAACTTTGCTCCATATATAAAATAGCAGAGTCATATCTTTTATCATAATAATAGAATTCACCTAAGATAGCGTAATATGAGTATTTTGCATCATAATTATCAATTTTTTCAATATTATCTTTTATAATAGCGTATGCACTATCTTTTTCTCCTTTTTTAAATAATATTTGTGCAATATTTTTTTCAATATCTAAATTATTAATTGGATTATAACATGTATTTAATGACTTATTGAAATAATATAAAGCACTATCAACTTCACCAGTAAGCTGATAAACACTTCCTATAAATTTTAGTATACGAGCTACACTATTGTCGTTATTGAGTTGTAAAGCATATTTCAAAGCCAATCTGAATTTCACAATAGCAATATCGCAATATTGCTCATTAAAGAATAGTTCTCCAAGGCGAGTATAGATAAGGTATAGAAATCTGGTTTGCTCATTATCCAATGTCTTTATTTCAGACATCATTTCCAATGCCTTCAGATAATGCTCACAAGATTCTGCTACATCATTGCGTTCGCCAAGTCCTACTGCATGGTAGTAATGTGCCTTGGCGCGAAGATAGTCAGGAATTATGAGTGTGGAGTTAGGAGATGTTTCTGTTTCAATATAGTCGACAATTGCCTTAACATCATCGAAATTAGACTGAGGGAGATAGTTTTTGTATAGAGCTTCAGCGAGGAGAATGGAGTATTCTAAGTTGCTGAGGTTCTGAGTGGCTGAGTTACTAAGTTTTTGAGTGGCTGAGTCGCTAGGTTTTTGAGATTCTGAGTTTCTGAAATTTTGAAGTTTTAACAGTGCTGTTTCTGGGTCTGTCTGCATCAATGCTCTAACCTCTTCAAATTCTGGCGAGAGAGGGGTGTTCTTTCTTCGTTTCACACGACACGAAGGATAACAACAGCAATATGATGTAGAATATCTTTTTCATAGGGACAAAGATATGAAATTAGGAGTTAGGAATGATTTTTTTAAACCTCAAAAATTAAAAATCTCAAAACCTCAGAATTTTTTTGAGATTTTGAGGTTTTGAGATTTTGAGTTTAAAAAAAGTCGCCACGAGATTTCTCGCAGCGACCTCTTACTTATAGTCTTATAGACTTATTGTCTTAAAATCAATCACCTAATGTAGCTACCATAACAGCTTTGATGGTGTGCATTCTGTTTTCTGCTTCGTCGAATACGATTGAGTTTTCTGATTCGAAAACTTCTTCAGTAACTTCAACGCCATCGAGACCGAATTGTTTGTAAACGTCGCGGCCAACTTGTGTTTCTAAGTTGTGGTAAGCTGGTAAGCAGTGCATGAATTTGCATTTTGGATTG
>JAFYUH010000120.1 GCA_017549605.1 Bacteroidales bacterium | reverse complement strand
TCCTCGCTCGATTTCTCGAACAACTGACAACTTAAAACTCATCGGATAGTCCCGCTGGGTGCGCTTGATATACAAGCTTTTGCTTTTTTCTTCCATAGATTTACTCGTTTTTGTGTAACGCTATTTCAGGACGGGACAAATATAAATTAACAAAAGAGTCATGGAGTAGAAAAACCATGACTCTTTTTTATTGTCCTGCAAATCCTATTTAACATAATGTAAATTATTTCCCAAAAGTAGTATTTTATAAATAGTTAAAAATCAGGTGTTTAATAACGTTAAAATTTTGCTATTTAACATAAGGCATCTGTAAAGTTAATAATTGTTAAAAAGTAATTTTATTCTGAATTAACATATTTTTATACAATAATTTTTGATACCTTTGCTAATGAGAATCAGAAACGAATTATCTTTCTTAATTCTTTAGTAATCAATAATTAAAATATAGAAAAAATGGAAATTCAAGGTAAAGTCGTTCGCTTAGGTGGTTTAACCGAAGGAACTAGCGCTCGTGGCGCATGGAGAAAACAAGAACTAATCATCGAAACTATTGAGCAATATCCAAAACAAGTTTGTCTCGTTTGCTGGGGCGATCGCGTTGCTGAAGCTCAAAACTTCACTCCAGGACAAACAATCAAAGCTCAGATCAGCATCGAATCAAGAGAATTTAACGGCAAATGGTATACAGACGTCAGACCATTCAGATTTGACCTCGATACACCTCAGGCTCAACCAATGCAACCAATGATGCAACAGCCTCAAGAATTTGCTGCACCACAACCACAAAATAATATCCCTGTAACAGATTATTTTGAAACAGACAATGGCGATGACTTGCCATTCTAATAAGTAACAAGACAAAATAAAAAAGACGCTTAAGCGTCTTTTTTTTATTCATTGCTAATTGACATTATTTGTCCGCTGTTGGCGTCAAAGATTAACTTCATTTTGTTTATTGGAATCAAACTTACATTGCCAAACTGACTTATACTCAATCTGCTTTCTGATAATTTCTTTTCTCCTAACAAAATCTGCATCGTTACATTAGCTGAATTTCTGTAAAACAACTTATTATTATATGTAACGCTTTCAATATCATCTTTAGATAACTTATTTATATGTGAACTTGCTGACAAGTCTGTAAAATTAATTTTAATAGACTCCCCTGTCTTATTGTTAAAACCTTCTGTATCAGAGAATTTACCAACTGTAATAATGTTTTTAGCATCTTCTGGAGTGACATAGAATGTCTGGGTGTAAGTCTGACTGCTTGTCTTTCCTAAAAACATAGCTAAATATTGATTTTCCAACTCCTTAATTCTATCAACCATATAATTCATGCTGTTACCATAGTTAACTTCCTGATAGCCTGTGATTAAGTCAAAATATGCAACACGAAGTTTCTTGATTTCTTCAATTATAGATTGTGCAATTTCTTCATCTGTCAACTTTGAAGATTTAGCGTCTTCATCCTCATCATCTTCATCTGTTGTTGGAATATAATAAAAATCAGCAACTTGTTCTACATAAGGAAGTATATTTGCTCTATATTCTAATTTATCTTCATCATCGCAATCACGCTGAGGTTTTATTCCAAAAGATTGAATGTTTCCATCTGAAGTAAGTTCTAAGTTTATATTAACAGTTTCTTTACTTTTTTCATCTACAACAGTTGAGATAAAGAAAACCATATTAGGATCAGCTTCTGTCAATGTGCTAACTCTTACATCTTTAATTTCAAAAGTCGTCTTGTTTTCTTTGATGTAATTGTCTGTGTTTAATAACTCTTTTGCAAAAGAACTATATTTACCTTTCACATCTTGTGTCTTTCCAATTGTAAAGTCGAGTCTGATTATGTTTCGTGGCAAATGATAATAGAAGCCTTCTGTTTCTTTGCTATTAACGTTTTTTGCAAAATTGGTAATGTACTGAGCATTACTACTTAATGTAATTACGGTAAATAATAAAAGCAATAATTTTTTCATCTTATAATTTATTTAATTTTTTACTAATCATTAACAATCCCATAAAGGTCAATAATCCATTGACTATCAATATTTCAAATCCGAACTGATAACCGAAGAATATATTCTTGGAATAAATGTTTAAGATATAACTGATTATAGGTGAGCTTATTGCAATGACTGGAACGTATTTGTCATTGACAGTTCTGTTCTTTACAAAAAGTCCGAAGGTATAAAGTCCGAGCAATGGTCCGTAAGTATAACCTGCTATTTCAAATATCTTATCGATAAGTGATTCATTATGAAATGGTCGGAACATTATTATCACGAGCAAATATAAGAACGCAAATCCCACATGGATAAATTTTCTGTATCTGATCTTTTGTTCTTCTGATATTTTATCGTTCTTGTCAAAATGAAGGAAATCAAAGCAAAATGTTGTTGTTAAGGCTGTTAGAGTTCCATCTGCGCTTGAATAACCAGCAGCTATCAATCCTATCATGAAGACGATGCTAGTCAATTTATCGAGAGAGAATGCCACTGTAGGGAAAATCTTATCATTGACCACTACTCCATTTTCATTCATAGGCAATTGAAGACCAGTCTCTTGTGCGTAATAAATCAAGGCTGCGCCTAGTGACATAAATAAAATATTTACCAAAACGAAGAAGAAACTTGATGTCATGACATTTTTTTGTGCATCTCTTAGGGTTTTGCATGTAAGGTTTTTCTGCATCATATCCTGATCCAAACCTGTCATCGTGATTGTTATGAAAGCACCGCTAAGTATTTGTTTTACAAAAAATTTGCTATGCGACCAATCAGTTTCGAATAATTTTGTGTAACCTCTTTCTGTAGATACCGACATCAATTCTGCAAAAGAAATATTCAATGATTTCAATATGATAACGACAGTCATCACGGCTGCCAAGAGCAAGAATGTCGTTTGCAATGTATCTGTCCATACAACAGTCTTGATTCCGCCTTTGAATGTGTAAAATAAAATTAACACTATAAATAATGCAGCTGGAACCCAGAACGGTATTCCCCACGCTTTAAACACAAATTCGTATAGAACAAAGACAACCAAGTACATACGAATTGCAGAACCTACTAATCTTGAGATTATAAATAATAGAGAACCTGTCTTTTCAGACGACTTGCCGAATTTGATTCCCAAATAAGAATATATAGATGTAAGATTTAACTTATAATATAAAGGTAAAAGTAATAATGCAATTACCGCATAACCAATGATATACCCCAACACTATTCCGAAATATGTAAACTGTCCGGTATACACTCCGCCAGGTACCGACATGAATGTGACACCCGACAAAGAAGCCCCGATCATGCCGTAAGCTACTACAAACCAAGGCGATTTCCTGTTGCCAGTAAAAAATGTGGTATTACTTGACTTTCTTGAAGTTATATGTGCTACTAGAAATAATAGCAATGTATATGCAATAAAAACTACAAGGATAAGATTTTCCATATTTATAATGTTTTAGCAAAGTCGTAGAGTGTCTCGAATCTATCATCTGGATTGAGTTTCAACTCATTATCACCGATGAATATTGTCTTCATCCCCGCATTTTTTCCAAATTCCACATCTGAATTCATATCGCCTATCATTATTGATTTGGATAAGTCTATGTCAGGAAAATCATTCTTTGCAAAATATGCCATCTCTGGACTTGGTTTCCTATAATTATCCTGTACTGATTTCAGTTGTGGACAGAAATATACTTTGTCTATTTTAGCGTCATTATTTGCTGTCTGTTGAATCATAAATCCATGGACCTCTTCAACATCCTCCATTTTCATGATTCCCTTTCCCACTCCTTGCTGATTGGTAACGACAATGATATGTTTAAATTTGTTCTTGAAAATCTTCAAAGCCTCAATGACATTAGGCAAAAACTCAAACTCATCAATCTTGGTTACATAACCGTCGATAATGCGTACGTTTATGACGCCATCACGGTCTAAAAACAAGGTCCAATCTTCACTTATGATATTTTTCCAGTCCATGTTTGATTTTTTGCAAAAATAATAAATTTAACTCATAAAAAATACTGATATTTGCACTCGATTTAAAAACGATTAACGTTAATAATTTTTAATATATGAAAGGAATTTATACAATAATTTTGTTAATTGTATCAAACATTTTTATGACATTTGCTTGGTATGGAAATTTGAAATTATCTGAAATGAAAGTCATTACCGACTGGCCGTTGATATTGATAATATTATGCAGCTGGGGACTCGCTTTCTTCGAATATTCATTTATGATACCTGCAAATAGAATCGGTTCTGAAATAAACGGCGGTCCGTTCTCATTGGTACAGCTCAAGGTCATACAAGAAGTTATTTCTCTGACAGTCTTTATGATAATTAGCATTACCATTTTCAAGAATGAGACACTAAGATGGAACCATTTGATTGGTTTTGTATTCTTGGTTTTGTCTGTTTATTTTATTTTTAAAAAATAATTTAAAACACTTCGTTTTTTAAAAAAAAGATATATCTTTGAAGACAAATAAAAAAATAAAATTATGAAATTCTACGATATTGATTCAGTGTTTATTTCAGGCAAATATGCTGGTGAAACATTAGCAGAGGTCTTTGAAAAAGACCCTAAATACATTAACTATTGCCAAGAAAACGACGATGACTTTTATGTATCTCCTGAAGTCATGAAGGAATTGAGATCTTTGGCTCGTGACCACAAGTTGTTGACACAAGACTTAGATAAAATGAGTGATGACGAATTGGCTGAATTTATGGAAGAAATGAATGACATCGACGTCTTTGACGAACATAACTTCGACGATGATTTCGACTGGGAAAACGAAGATGATATGTTCGCAGAATTCGAAGACGAATATGATATCGAAGACGAAGACTTCAGCATTGAAGATTTTGATGATACATTCTAATCTCCACGTATTTCTCTCCACGTATCACAAGTATCTCACGTATTTGAATGATATAAATAAAAAAACTATTTAAGAAATTTCTTAAATAGTTTTTTTATTGTTAATTGTCAATTGTTAATTGTTAATTCTCTCTGCTATTCCGTATTGTTTCTTATTTTGAGAGTTAGTCTGTATCAACTCTGCCAAGAATCCTGTAAGGAAAAACTGAGAACCTATTATCATACATATCAAAGCGAGATAGAATAATGGTCTGTCAGTCATTCCATATACGGAGTTAACAAATTTTTGGAAAACGAGATACGCTCCCATTATGAAACCTGCGAGGAACAATATTGTTCCGAGACCTCCGAATAAGTGCATCGGGCGTTTGCCGAATTTAGATATGAAAGAGATTGTAAGCAAATCCAAATAACCTCTTACGAATCTGTTCATTCCGAATTTAGTGGTTCCGAATTTTCTCTTTTGATGTTGAACTACTTTCTCGCCGATATGACCGAAACCTGCAGCTTTTGCTATTACAGGAATGTAGCGATGCATTTCACCGTAGACTTCAATATTTTTCACCACATCATGACGATATGCCTTAAGACCGCAGTTGAAGTCGTTGAGTTTAATTCCTGTCATCAATCTTGTTGTGAAGTTGAAGAACTTTGAAGGAATATTTTTGGCGAATTTAGAGTCGTAGCGTTTTTTCTTCCAGCCTGATACCAAGTCGTAACCTTGATTTTTAACCATATCGAAGAGACCTGGGATTTCATCAGGACTATCTTGAAGATCGGCGTCCATTGTGATGACGACATCACCTTCTGCCACTTTGAAGCCTTCGTTGAGAGCTGGCGACTTGCCATAGTTTCTTCTGAAACGCAAGGCTTTGATATTAGGATTGTTTTTAGAAAGATTCTGAATTATATGCCAAGAAGCGTCTGTTGAACCATCATCTACGAATATGATTTCGTATGAGAAGTTGTTTTCATCCATGACGCGTCTTATCCAAGATTCCAATTCTGGAAGAGATTCTTCTTCATTCAAAAGAGGTATTACTACAGAAATATCCATTATTCTTTTATTTTTCTTTTTGCAAAGATAGCAATTATCAGTGAGTAAATAAATGATAAAACTATATTAATAAAAAACATCGACAATGAAACTGCGAGTGGCGACATAAGTTGCTGCAATGTTTCATTATCAATGTTTTCGAAAAGATCTATTCTTGATTCTATTAGGAAGGTATATGCCACGAAAAGGAAAGCGCTGAATAAGATTGCTGATGTCAGCCCTACAGCAAACGACATCAGGAAAGCTGCGCCGTAGGAGAATTCTTTCCAAACGAATTTATGTTTGAAGAACGCCAATGTCAGTGTTGAACCGAGCAATGGTAGCAAATAAATTATTGAAAATATATAGGACTGCTGCACATACAAGAACCAATAGAAAGTGAAATACAAAACCGATGACATGAGGCTCAATATCAAGCCTGAGCATAATATTGTCGTCCAATATTGTTTGGGTGTATATGTCGGTTCTATGAGCATAAACGGATATAAAAAAAGGTAAGCTTGATATCGCACCGCTCAACCACATACCCTTGCTACCTTCCGGTCCTGGGGGATTCTGCAGGAGCTGGTCGTATAAGACTTACCCACTGCAAAAATACACTTTTTTTTGATATTGCAAGCAAGTTTGAAAGATTTTTTCAAAAGACGTAAGGTGTATGATTTATAATATTTTAGGTGGTAAATTTTCTAATATCATAAAAGAAAAGAGTCGAAAAACATATTCCGACTCTTTTTTATTATCACAAAACGTCTTTAAATTTTATCTTTCCGACGTCTTTTTTGTCATATCTGTTTCATCAAGTTAACCATTTCGATTGCTGTTGTGACAGCTTCGAAACCTTTGTTACCTGCTTTTGAACCTGCTCTTTCAACAGCTTGTTCGATATTGTCTGTTGTAAGAACGCCGAAGATGATTGGCACACCTGTTTGCAAGCCTGCTGCTGCGATGCCTTTTGTTGTTTCGTTAGCAACCATGTCGAAGTGTGGTGTCGCACCACGGATGACAGCGCCTAAGCAAACAACAGCGTCATATTTCTTTGACTCAGCCAATTTCTTTGCTACCAATGGAATTTCGAAAGCACCTGGAACCCATGCGAGGTCGATGTTTTCTTCTTCACCGCCATGACGTTTGAAAGCGTCGACAGCACCGCCTAATAATTTATTTGTAATGATTTCGTTGAAACGTCCTGCTACGATAGCAATCTTCTGACCTTCAGCAATTAATTTACCTTCGATGATATTCATATTTGTTATTTTTTTTGTCAACGGTCAACAGTCAACGGTCAACAGTCAACGAGTTATTATTAAATTTTATTTTTATAAGACGCCACAGGAGTGACGTCTCTACATTATTTTTTTGGTGACTCTTTAACATGGAGCATGTGTCCCATCTTCTTATATTTGGTATAGAGATAGAATGCGTCTTTTTCGTTGCATGTCATCTCTATTGGTTCACGGCCGACGATTTCGATTCCGTATGCATTCAAACCTGTGATCTTCATAGGGTTGTTTGTCATGACGGTAATCTTTGTGATGCCGAGATCTGACAAGATAGAAGCGCCTGTTCCATAATCTCTCATGTCAGCAGCGAAACCTAAAGCCAAGTTTGCTTCTACTGTATCCATGCCGTTATCTTGTAATTTATACGCTTTCAATTTGTTAATCAAGCCGATGCCTCTGCCCTCTTGTTTGAGATAAAGTATCACGCCTCTGCCCTTTTCTTCAATTCTGCGCATTGCTTCTTGGAGCTGCTCGCCGCAGTCGCAACGTAAAGAACCGAAAGCATCGCCAGTGAGACATTCTGAGTGAACGCGGCATAATACAGGTTCCTCGCCAGAGATATCGCCTTTTACCAAAGCTATATGATGATCGCCAGTGACTTTGTCGATATAACCATGAGCAACGAAGTTGCCGTATTTTGTAGGAAGTTCAGCTTCAGTGACTTTCTCTACCAATGACTCTGTTCTTCTTCTATATCTGATCAAATCTGCTATAGATGTGATTTTCAAGTTATGTTCTTTTGCAAATTGAAGAAGTTCTGTTGTTCTCATCATTGTACCGTCTTCACGCATGATTTCGCAGCAGAGACCGCATTCCTTAAGACCTGATATCTTCATGAAATCGACTGTTGCTTCTGTGTGGCCGTTACGTTTGAAGACACCGCCATCGCGAGCTTCGAGTGGAAACATGTGACCTGGACGTCTGAAGTCTTCTGCTTTTGCGTCATCCTCAACGAGTTTCATCGCTGTGATTGAACGCTCTACAGCTGAAATACCTGTTGTTGTGTCGACATGGTCGATAGACACTGTAAATGCTGTGCAATGGTTATCTGTGTTGTCTGTCACCATCTGATTAAGTTTCAACTTATGTGTCAACTCTTTGCTCATAGGCATACAGATAAGACCTTTAGCGTATGATGCCATGAAGTTAACGTTTTCTGTTGTAGCGAATTCAGCAGCACAGATCAAGTCGCCTTCGTTTTCTCTATCTGGATCGTCAACGACAATGATCATCTTACCGTTTCTCAAATCTTCGATAGCTTCTTCAATAGTATTAAATTTGTTTTCCATGTTATAATGTGTTTATTTATTTTCAATTAAAATCCATTAGATTCCAAGAATTCCATGCTGATACCTTTATTAATATTATCGTCAGAATGGAACAATCTCTTAACGTATTTTCCAATTACGTCATTTTCAAGGTTAACAGTGTCACCGATTTTCTTTGATGTCAATGTTGTCTCACCTTGTGTGTGTTCAATTATTGAAACAGAAAAAGATGTTGAATCCACATCTGTGACTGTCAATGAGATGCCGTCAATTGCGATAGAACCTTTTTTAACTATGAGTTCCAATATTGACGGTGTTGTTGAAAACGACATTCTTATCGCTTTGTCGTCATTATATTTTTTGATGATGGTACCAAGTCCGTCGATATGACCGGAAACGATATGACCGCCGAGGCGTCCGTTTGCAGGAAGAGCTCTCTCAAGGTTCACTGCGTCGTTGACCTTCAAGTTCTTGAAATTGGTCATCATCATTGTCTCAGGCATAACATCTACAGTGTAAGAACTGCTGTCGAAAGATGTAACAGTCAGACAAATGCCATTAGTAGCGATGCTATCTCCGATATGCATGTCCGACATAATCTTACTTGCAGAGACAGTCAGCTTTATGCTGTTCGCATGTCTCTCTATCGATTTTATCTTTCCTATTTCTTCAATTATTCCTGTAAACATATTATAAAGTCTCCAAGTCACTGAGACACCGAGTCACTAAGTTTTGTTGACTGTTGACCGTTGTCTGTTGACGTTATTCTACCTTTTATTAATATATCGTTTTCGATTTGTTCTATTTCTACTTTATCGAATGTGATGGCATCTCTCATCAGTTCGATGCCTTTTCCGCCTATTGGCGATTTGGAATGTTCGCCGCCAATTATCTTAGGAGCTATGAAAGCGTAAACTTCATCCACGCAGCCTGCTTCAAGAAATGCAGCGTTGAGGCATGAACCGCCTTCAAGCAACAAAGAGTCAATGCCCATTTGTCCTAATTTAATCATCAAGTCATTGATATCAACATGACCGTCTTTCTCCTCGCATTGTAAAATCTCAACGTTTAAAGATTTTAATATATCGGCTTTTGGCTGTTGACTGTTGACTGTTGTCTGTTCAGACGCCACAGGAGTGACGTCTCTACCTATCGCCAAAATCGTCCTGTATTCATTAGCAGTCTTGACGATATTGCTATCCAATGAAATAGACGCTTTTGTATCAACGATGATTCTTATTGGTTGACGAACTGACTGTTGTCTGTTGTCTGTTGTCTGTTGACCTTCTAGACGACAGTTTAGCATTGGATTGTCTGCTTTGACGGTTCCGATTCCAGCCACAATTCCCATCATTTCTGAACGTAACTTATGAACAAGTTGCCTCGACTTCTCATTGGTAATCCACTTTGAGTCACCGGTATGAGATGCTATCTTTCCGTCGAGAGTCATCGCTGTCTTCAAGATGACGTAAGGACGTTTTGTCTTAATATATTTTAAGAAAACCTTATTAAGTTCCTTTATCTTATCCTCTTCTATGCCTGTAACGATTTCTATTCCTGCGTCTTGAAGAATAGAAATGCCTTTGCCAGCTACTAGAGGATTAGGGTCAAGAAGGCCGACTACGACTTTCTTTATACCTTTTTCTATAATTATGTCTGTGCAAGGAGGTGTCTTGCCGTGATGACAGCAAGGTTCAAGCGTTACATAAAGAGTCGCGTCTTTACAGTCGACGGCAGTGTTTGTCAATGCATTGCGTTCTGCATGAAGTCCGCCGTAATATTCATGATATCCTTCGGTAATGATTTCGTTGTCTTTCACGACGACGCAACCCACCATAGGATTAGGGTTCACGAAACCAGCGCCCTTCTTAGCGAGAGCGATGGCACGTTGCATGTATTCTATGTCTTGTTTTTTATATGGCATAAAAAAATCCCTAAAATCATTAATACGACTTCAGGGCAAAACATAAACACTTAAAATAAAACATCTTCTACCATCCGGACTATCACCGTCGGTTTCGGAATTTCACCGAATCAGTTCCCTAAGGAAGTCGCGGACTGTCACCGCCGGAAAGGAATTTCACCTTGCCC
>JAFYUH010000119.1 GCA_017549605.1 Bacteroidales bacterium | reverse complement strand
TCGGATACAGATACTGACTCCGATAAGCCGGTAGATAACATTGAGGTGAAGAAAGATGTTACACCTAAGAAGAAAAAGGAGCAACATGTAATAATCCGAGTAATCAACCAAAATCAAAAGTCGGTTGAAGATGAAGTTGTCAAGGTTCGTACAGAAAATGGTATCTTGGAAGGATACACTGACGAAAATGGAGAGTATGATTTAGGAAATCTTCCTTATCACTCCACTTTCGGGGTACAATTCCCTGATATGTCCTCCATACAAGAGCGTACCTTTGAAGTAGAGCCCAAAGTAGAACGCTATGAGGTTTATATCAAAAAGTATGTAAACTACTCACCTGTACTGTTTGTAGAGGATCAGAACGGCAACGTTGTTGATAATTACAACGTGAAGGTTGTAATAGCCGGACAAGATACGACTCTCAATACCGGAAGTAATGGCATGATACAGCTTCCTACAATGCAGGAAGGCCAGAAGTTTATTGTCATTGACTCTGCCAATTATGCTAATTCTCAGGAATATTCTGTTACTCCAGAAAATGTAAAGGCTCCATACCATTTTACCATAAAGAGAACTGTTAAATCCAAAGTTGGAATTACGGTGCTTGATAAGGACGAGAGCCCGATTGAAGGTGTAACAGTTGACGTAAACTCCGGGGCTACGCCATGTCAACAAATCACAGACAAAGATGGTCGCGCTGAATTTCCTTCAGATGTATTCTCTTCCGGAGAAGTCGATTTAACCCTTTATACAAAGGGAAAGGGTACAATCAAATCCAAGTTAAATTATACTCCAGAGACTACTGAATACACAATTCAATTACAAGGGAAGAAACCGGGTCCGGGGTTCAATTGGAAATGGCTAATGCTTCTTCCGTTGCTCTTATTGTTAGGTTTTGGTGGAAAATGGTTGTATGATTATATTAATAAATCTGATGTGCCGACGATTGCAGAAATGGAGACTGGTGTCGTGATGATAATCGGACAGGGTCGATTCTATGCAGACTTAAATATCCCAGATTTATATTTCAACGGTAAAAAACTGGAAAAGGCCTGGTTTGATTATGATGAACAAGGCAAATTAGTAGGATATACATATAATGAACAGGAAGCACGGCCATTAGAATGGTCAGGGACTGGTTTCCTTATTTCCGACGATGGTTTAATCGCTACAAACAAACACGTAGTTGACCCTGCACCGGAAGAAGATTTAATTAAGTTGTTAAGGCATTCGATGCAAAATGAGAAAGAAGATTATCAAACAATGAGTGAGCGCCTTAATGACAAGTTACAGATATTAGGAGCTATGGGGGCTTTAAATCAAGAATACGTAAATACGAGAGACAGCTTACAGAAATGCCAAACTATGGTTCGTATTCTTGATAAAATACTAAATACTGGAGACTTTAAAGTAAATAAAGAAATCCGAACTTTCGCCGCTTTCACTGGCACAAGAGTAGAATTTTATGATAATCTGGTTTCTCTCTCTAAACCGAGGGCAGTAGGAGAACCTGGGGGAGTAACCGAGAATGATCTTGCCATCGTTCAAATCAGTAAACAGCAAGATATTCCAACTGAAGCTTTCGTGTTCACTGTCCCAGAGGAAGATTTGATGGATCAAGAGGTGCCTGATAATTACGATATAACAGTATTGGGATATAATGCAGGACCTGGCCTTCAAGTCTTAAAACATCAAGATGCAATTAAACCACAGGCTCAGCATGGCAAAATATCGAATTTAAGTCAAAAATATAGAATTGGATATGATGCTCCTACACTGGGAGGTAGTAGCGGATCTCCTGTTGTAAACAACCAAGGCGAATTGGTAGCTATAAACAACTCAGGGATTCAGGGAACTCAAGGATTTAGTTATGGGGTAAGAACTAAATACCTAAAAGAACTAATAGATGGTTTGAAAAATAGTAATAATAAAGGGTCTAACGACTCAAAAGACATCAAAGGAAAAAGGAAAAATAGATAAAATGAAGCGTGTAATAATGATAGCTATGCTGATAGGTACAATCCTATTATCATACGCAACCGGATACAATGCCAAACAAGAGGCACTAATCTCGGCAATCGAGAAAAATCTGAAAGAACAGAGCTATTCAGTCGAGCGTCAAGATGACGGGCTGAAGTTCAAGAGTGAGGGTGTCACCTACTATATTGAGGTGGATAAGGATGAGACCAACCCCATGTATGTACGCTTGTGTCGCTATGTTAAGTTTGATGACAAAATCAAACGAGATAAGGTTATGAAGAACCTCAACGACCTCAACGCAAAATATGCTGTAAAAGCATACTGTAAAGAAAAGAACGTGATACTCTCAGCAGAAATGTTTGTGACATCAGCGGCTCAATTCAATTACGCATTCAACGACATGCTGTCGTTGATGAAGAGTGCTTACGCCACAATAGAATAAAAGACAATGAAAGCAATTAAACATATTTTAGCATTAGCTGCGCTTACCCTCTCTTTTAGTGTAGTTGCAAAGACTTTCAACAAGGAGCAGCAGATGTTGCGTCTTGACATTGTGAAGCAACTAACCGCAGATGGGTTAAAACCAAATATTGATGAAGACGGTGATGTCTCTTTCACAAAGAATGACATTAAATATTTTGTCATCCTCAATGAGAACTGGAACAATCCGTTTATATATACTATCTATTCTGGATTTTCATACGATAGAGAAAAGGACTTTTCCCGTGAGAATATGGAAGCCCTTATCTCACTGATAAACCAGAACAAGACAGTTAAACTGTATTGTGATGATGGTGGATATACTCTTCGCACGGATGTCCTTTGCAAAGATGGAACAATCTTCAAGCCAACTTTCGATGCCATTATAAAACAGCAAGAGAAAGCTCGTAAGGAAATTGTTGAGACAATAACCAATGGACTCGGAGGATTGGATTTGACAGGAAACAAGGAGACTATCTTTGAGCGGGCGATGGGTTATTACCAAGACGAAGATTATTACAAATCTTACAAGCTCTTCAAATATCTTGCAGACGAAGGTTATGCCCCTGCATACAGCTTCCTTGGCGTTTCTTATCAAGATGGTCTTGGTGTAACTAAAGACGAAGACCTGATGGTTGAAAACTATGAGAAAGCCATAGATAACGGAGAGACATGGATAGCGTACAACCTCGCAGACTATTACTATGGTAAGCGAAAGTATGACAAGGCTCTTGAACTCTATACTCTTTGTAGCGGAAGTGACAATGCTTTCCGTTCGGATGCCTATTATATGATTGGCCAAATAAATGAAAAAGGTCGTGGAATCCCAGTCAATTTGACTAAGGCAATTCAATGCTATAAAAAATCTGTAGAATATTCAACGGAGCTTGAAAGCAATGCTCGTCTTGCCCTCATACGTCTTGAACAGCAAGTGGAAAATCCAGCTGACTTCGTGGATATTTCCAAGAGTCTTCTCGTTGGACTGACTCCTCAGGAGATGTTTGAAAAAGGATATGAGTATGAGCATGGTTTGAACAACCGTACCGTATCTCTTCCCAAAGCATACGGATATTATAAAGCTTCAGCAGATAAGAACTACCCTCAGTCATTTGCCAAAATGGGAGAAATCTACATCAGTGACTTCTATCCCTTTAAAGATAAGGCCAAATCGGACAAGTATTATGAAAAGGCCTATAAAATATTTAAACAACGTGAAGGATATGATGCAGATGCCGCATATCAACTTGGTATGATGTTTAAGGAAGGTCGTGGTGTCTCCAAAGATCAGGCACAAGCCGTCACATACTTTAAAAACGCCGCTGAAAGAGGTAATACGGAAGCTAACTATGAGCTTGGGTTAATCTATCAAGGAGAAATGGAGCCAGTCGATGCATTCGACTGCTTTATGAAAGCGGCAGACAAAGGGCTTGCTAAAGCAATGTTTGAAGTGGCAAAAGCTTATGAGACTGGCATGGGAACCGGTCGTAATCGTGAGCAAGCAATTTCATGGTACACCAAATGTTCAGAAACTGATTCACGTATAGCGAATGAGGCTTCTGCCGCTTTAAAGAGACTTGGTAAGGTTGATGACAAAAAAGAATAGCCATATTACTGATGGCCTCAGAAAACATAGGGCTAATTTTATTAGCTCAATCTTGCGAGCATTACTCGTTGTAAACATCCTTTTGTTCGTATTGGCTGCGATTTGGATGTTCTTCACGAGTAGTGCTCGTGACGTTTACATATTTGGCATAATAAGTTGCTCGTGTCTGATCGCTTCTGTAGGATTCCAACTGATAAGTCGGTGGAATAGATTGGGATTTTATGTGGTTATTGCTGTATGTATATGTGCTTCCCTGACGTTGTATTCCCTGTTTGACACCGAATTGACTTCTTTCATGGGAAGTTACGGCGCATTCATGCCATTTGCTCTTTCTGTGGGCTTAATCTTGTTGCTTGCCATCCTTTTGTTTCTCGTTAAGGATAGCAAGTTTGGGAAAAACTGTTGGTCGCAGATGTCAGATGGTCTTGACATAAAGCATTTCAGGCATATATATCAGCTGACTTCTGTACTTATATTGACATGTGTAGGGTTGACGTATTATTTACCGTTAACAAAGTCGGCTTTGCCTAATGAAGAAAAAGCTAATTATCCGGAAGTTGCTACGAATAGAGTTCTATCTTATGCCCTACTCGATTCTGCCAATGTGACACTTGACGAGGTTATTGCTATAGAACCCATGATAGATTCGATACCGACGAACCTTCAAGTGATATATAATAAGCGTATTTTCGCCTTG
>JAFYUH010000012.1 GCA_017549605.1 Bacteroidales bacterium | reverse complement strand
TGAAATAGACAATATTATGTTTGACACGTCTTGAAAATGTCAACAGACGACAAACCAACAATACAACGAGACATGCCAACAACCCATTTTCATATTTTAATGGTGTTGTCGACGCGTCTCTACACACGCCATCCAACGTAGAGACGCGTCGAACACACCGATGAAATAGACAATATTATGTTTGACACGTCTTGAAAATGTCAACAGACATCAGACAACAGACAACAATACAACGAGACGTGTCAACAACCCATTTTTATATTTTTATGGTGTTGTCGACGCGTCTCTACACACGCCACCCAACGTAGAGACGCGTCGAACATACCGATGAAATAAACAATATTATGTTTGACACGTCTTACGAATGACAACGGACAACGGACAACGGACAACAGACAACAATACAACGAGACGTGTCAACAACCCATTTTTTATATTTTAAATGGTGTTGTCGACGCGTCTCTACGAGGAATTATGTTAAAAATAATTAACTTGCTGATATTCTCAACTTTACATATCTTTGCACCAAGAAACGAAAATCATTTTATGAGCGGAGATCTTTTTAGGAATAAATACAGAATAGATTCTGCAAGGGCAGATTGGCACGATTACAACCACGGATATTATTTCATAACTATTTGCACAAACAAAAGAGAACATTTTTTCGGAGAAATACATGACCACAAAATGGCGTTCTCTACGTTGGGGAATTTTGCAAATTCTTATATTGACAAAATCAATGTCATGTACAAGGACGTACAGATATTATCGCATGTAGTAATGCCAAATCATGTTCATTTAATCGTTGATGTTGATAATACCGTCAAACGATATACTCGCAAACGTAAGACTAAGAATAATATTGACACCAATGAAGACATGAGTAAAATCTCAAAACGTTGCGGACGATTATCTAACATAGTATCAAAATACAAATCCTCTGTTACGACATTTGCTTTGAAAAACGATATTCCATTTATGTGGCAATCTCGTTTTCATGATAGAATCATTAGAGATTATAAAGAATTCGAAAACGTTGACAATTATATAAAAAACAACGTATTCAATTGGAATGACGATGAATATCGTCATTCCCTCCCGTAGAGACGCGTCGAACACACCGATAAAAAATAAACAAGAAGTGTTTGACACGTCTCAAAATATTCGTCGAACATTCCGATGAAATAAACAATATTATGTTTGACACGTCTTGAAAATGTCAACAGACATCAGACAACAGACAACAAAACAACGAGACGTGTCAACAACACCTTTTTCATATTTTTATGGTGTTGTCGACGCGTCTCTACCGTACAAAAAAAGGACACCTAACGGCGTCCTTTCTATAAATGCATTTATTTTTATTTGCGTTTTTTTCTCAAGGCATAAGCTGCGCCCATACCTGCTAGTAAAAGCAATCCTGAACCGACTGGAACATCAGCATCTTGGTTAGTGAACAGCTCACGTTGTGGGAACAACGGAGAAACACTGCTGCCTTCAGTACGATATGTACTTTCTGTCAGCGTTGATGAGAAGAAACCATCTGAAGATTGTGTGCTCTGACTTTGTGCATTGACATTCAATCCCAACGCAGCTATAAATGATAATGTTATTATTATTCTTTTCATTTATTTATCTTTTTTGGCAATTAATCAACTAATACTTTTTGTGTTCTGACTCCGTTTTCATCTGTCATTTGGAGGATATACATTCCTCTTTCAAATGATGATGTTGAAATTGTCGCTGACTCATATACATCGTATTCTGCAACTGGACGTCCTAACATATCATAGATTCTAACGTTTACTTGACCATTAATATTATTAAATCTAATTTCTTCATTGCTTACATATACAAAGCACTCTGCATTTTGTTCAATGCCTGTTGTGTTTGTTGTCATTGTAAGAACGAATCTGTCAGTATTATCGTTGCTTGTTGCCATGAAAGTATAGCTACCTGTATTAAGATTTACTTTCTCACCAGTGAATTTGTCTGTAAGATACATTGCATCAAATTCGCAGTCTTTTGCCTCAACAGAAATTGTATATTGACCCATTGTCATGGCTTTGAATGATACAGGGATTTCTGTGACATCTTTGCTCATTGTTGCTACCGCATATTCCTTGTCTTCTACAGATACTGAAACCATAGGGATTTCTTCGTTGAAGTGGCCGATCTTTCTCAAGCCAATGCCTTCTTCAAACAATACGTAAGCGACATCATTATAGCTGTTGTTAGCGACATTGATTTTCAATATGCCTTCTGAAGCATTTCTTGCTGTTGCTTCTGTATTATTTTCTGTTTTGTTGATGGTGACTGTATTGTTTGCAGCATTTGTCTGAACGAGAACTGCTTGGAATGGAGCGATTACTGGTGATTCCACATTTGCAACCCAAGCACCATCTGTAGCTACAGAATAGAAAGCGTTTGCAATTTCACCTTGCAAATGATTCAAGTTGATGTTGTGTGTGTATGGATTACCAATCATATTGAAGCCTGCAAGAGTTTTTCCTTCTGTATAGTTAAGAGCGTATTCTACAGCATTCATATTGAGAGTACCTTCAAAGCTCATCTCGACATCTTCTTTATTTGCATAAAGATAACCACGACCAACTCTCATTTGATATGCGTTAGTCTCTGGTGCGATAAACTCCCATTCCAAATCTGCTGATTCTACATATTGGTAGAAATCATGTCCGCCTTCTGTATTGAAAACAACGACAGCTTCTGTAGTAGGAGCGCTTAATGTACCCCAGACATCTTCTGTACCTTCAACATTTCTAACGATTGTTGTTTCAAGAGCGTAGCTGTGATAAACTTGAGCGCCTTCGTTTAATACCATAGAAGTGGCTGTACCAGCTGTACCGACTACATTAAGAGTCGCATCAAGGTCTAATGTGCCATCGTATGTGAAGCCAGCGAAATCTATTGTAACATTCTTACCGATAGTTGTTGTATCATCGCTTTGAGCATTCTTAAGTATTACGATTTCACCTGCATTATATGCATCAACAGCTTCTTGAAGAGTTTCGTATTTAACGTCACCTATTCTAGCGACGTATGGAGTACGGAAATTGATAACAAAAGGATCTTCAAATGTACCTAAAAAATTATTACCAACAAATGTTGTCACATCATCAGATAACAGTTCTATTCCTTCGTTAGCATAATGATCATATAACATGAATGTAACATCTTTATTATAGTCATTAGCATTTCCTGAAATGTATAAATATAATATATACTTATCTCCTTGTCTTATAGGATGTGATACTGAACGTACTTTACCATTACACATTGCTACTATTTCAATATCTTCACGTTCTTGAAGATTACCATCAATATAAACAGTCGAATAAATGGTCATAGTCTGATCCCATGTATTATCATATTCATAGTTCCAATGATAAAAATCAAGTGCTATAGGATCCAAGCCTGCAGTTATGTCACCTGCGACAGAATTCGCTATAAAATAAAATGGTTCACTATCGCCATCGAGTGAATGATACACTCTTCCCGTAACAGGATCATAAAGTTTAAAGGTTATTTCCTCATAAGGGTTATCACCTCCGATGGTCATAAAATAAACCATATATTCTTTACCATTAATTGGAAGTGTATATCCTTTTTTAGTAACACCACGCACTTTATCTCCGTAAAATGCTGCAATTTCAAAATCTGCTCTATTTTGTTCTTCACCGCATACACTAACACAGACGAATGCATTCATATTAAACTGTGTTGACGCAGGATCTGTCCATTGACCATAAACCAAAGAACATAAAAGCAAGAAACAAACTGTTAAAAATGATTTTCTTTTCATTCTTATTTTTAAATTGTTAATTGTTAGTATTTATAGTTAACATTAGTTTTTTTTAAGCTTAGAGCCATGAGCCATGAGCAAAAGCTCACAACTCATAGCTCGCTGCTCTAAGCAATTTTATTTAACAATCAATCTGCAATGTTTAACATCACCGTTGAGTGTTACTCTAATTACGTATGTACCTGCTGTTTCAAGAGCATCGATAGTATCAACATTTTGATATTCGGCAACCTTGACGCCTAATGTGTTGAATACTTCAACCTTGTCGCATGTTGCTTGGAGATTGATTTCTCTATCTGTTGTTGTTGGGTTTGGATAGATGTTGATGTCGTTCAATGAATTTTCACCAATACCTGTTGTGCCTCTTGTCAATTCGTATGGATTTTCTACAGAACCTAAGACTGCATTTTCTGAATATACCGCTACATTATTGATTGTATATTCTTCTGATGCATAGTAGTCGTAGTATTTGAATGTAACATTTGCTACATCTTCACCACTGATTGTCATAATGATGATGCATTGATCAAGTTCTTCAACATAGATTGGACGTGCGCTGCCACGTAATTCACCGTCAACAAATGCTGCAACTTCATAGTCTGCACCTTCAACATCCAATGTTGCAATCATTGTCATGTTGCCTGGATATTGTGTTGCATCAGCTGTCCAATGTTCTGGAGCTTCGCTTACCAATACCTTTGCTGCTGATCTTGTTGCTGTTTGGGTTGTATATGATACTTCTTTATTAACATCTTGGTTTCTGTACATATAGCCTTCACCTGGATTCAATGTAGTTAAATTACCAAGCCACGTACCATTGAAGTTTGTCAAAGATCCACCTAACGTTTTAATAATATCACCATTAACTGGGTGGAATCCTGCGAGAGCATCTACTGTATTCAATGTATCTGTGTGAGGATATGACAAGTAGTTCCATCCTGTACGTAATATAGGTCTGTAATTTTCTACGCCAAAGAAATCACCTTCCAAGCTTACTTCAACAGCTGCAGTAGTTTTGATTTGATACATCTTCTTTGATGATGTTGCTGTAAGGTTACCATACCAACCGCTTTCTTCGCTATATTGGAGGAATTTACCTTGACCGCTTACACCTTCTTTGATTTGTTCAGCTGAAGAACCAAGAGTTTCTTTTAACAACTCAAGACCATAAGAACCTTCAATATCAATATATGATGAGAACCAGCTCCAGCCTGAAGTGAGAGTACGAGTCAATGTACCTGCAGTTTGTTTAACGATCCATGTACCATTGTCTTGTTCGATTGCACTGTAGTTGGCATGACAGAAAGCATTAACATCCATACCGAATGTACCGCCTGTGATGTATCCTACGAGGTTTCTACCTTCTGATGTTTGGAAGTATTCTACTCTACCGATTTCACCTGCTGTGATAGATGCTGTGAAGTTAGCACTTGGTTCTGTTGAAACAACACCAACTTTACCACCTTCTATAGCAAATGAACCTTTAACATCTTTAGTGTTCTTTTCTGCGCCATCGCTTGGGTTTTGCATCCATAATGTTGATACTTCACCACCCTTGATAGTTACGCTGTTTTCGTTTGTCAAACTGTTACAGAATTGACGGATGCCATCATAGTAGTTAGAACCTGATGCAATAACTTCACCACTTTCAACAACTACTATAGCGTTTGCTGATGTTGAGTTGTTATCGATAGCATAACCGATTTGGTAATCCGCTGTAGATGTATTTGCGATAGTAGCGCCATCAATTGTCAATGTACCGCCGTTTACGATAGTATTGACAGCATAGCCTGTTGAACCTGCAAGTGTATGGTTGCAAACGATAGAACCTTCACCTTCAATTGTCAAGTTACCTTTATTATTAATTACTGCATAAGCAGCTGCTTCTTCTGGAGTACCTGTTACTGTGAAGCCATTGAGAGCGATAGTAACTGTACCTGTAACTACTGTAGTAACTTTTTGTTCAATATTAGCTATAACGTTTACTGTCTTGCCGTCAGCTGCATCAACAGCGTCTTGGAGTGTTGCGTATAATGTTTCGTCAACTTCAGCAACTGCTGGTAATAATGTGTAGTAACCAGCAACTTCTTTCAATACCATACCTGCTGGCATTGTGCCGTAAACTTCACCAACACATTCAACTTTAGCCATAAGGTCAACATCAGCGTTGTTACCAGATAAGCAGATACCTGCAACTGCACCGCCTTCTACACTGATGTTAGCAACGTTAACATTAGCGTTTGGACTTTGCATCCATGCATAGCCAACTGTACCACCTGTGACATTGAGGCTGTTTTCTCCTCCGTTAGCGAATTGACGTACTGCGAAGTATGTTGATTGAACATTACCACCTTCAATATTCAATGTAGCGACTGTGTTAGCGCCGTTTGTCAAGTTGTCAATACCGTAAGCCATTGAAGTACCACCTAAATGTTCGATTGTACCACCTTTAACAGTTACTGTACCTAAGTTATTAGCTACAACTACTGAAGATGAATTCCAGTTACGTTCTGTTGTTGCTTCAAGAGTAATCTTACCTGTTTTTTCTGCACTGTTATCAACAATTGTCAACTCACCTCTGTTATTGTTGATGAGGTAGAAGTTACCGCTTGTATTGTTGTCTGTACCAGTGATTGTCTTGCCGTTGAGATCAAGTGTTGTTGTGCCTGTGAATACGATTGATTCAGCAAGTTCAACGTCAGCTAACATTGTAACTGTCTTACCTTCTGCTACAGCTGCAGCTTCAGCGAGTGTTAAATATTTGAGCTTACCAACTTCAGCTACATAATCGAATGTTGCTTCACCACCTAAAGTTAATACATCATTTTCATATGTATAGCTTGTATAATAGCTATCGAGGACAAATGTACCTTCACCTGTTTGATGTTGTACTGTGTAATCTCTGCCGTATACTGGAGCTTCAATATTCCAGTAGTTGCCGTCGAGATTGATTTCGCAATCATAGTATGTGCTTGTGCAAACTTGACCGAGAACAGCACCATCAGCGTTAGCAGCTGTGTTGTTATCAAATGCGTTGCCAGAGATGTTAGCTTCATAACCGAAGAAGATAGCACCTGCTACACGTGTAGATGTTGAAGCGTCTGTTACAGCATTATTCTTGAATAAGTTGCCTGTTACTTTACAATTTTCTTGGAATCCAAGGTAGATTGTAGCACCGTTGCTGTTACAGTTAACAGTGTTGTTTACGAATTCAGAGTTAGTAAGTGCGAAACTTGCACCTTTTACATAATACAATGCAGCTGTACCGTTAACTGTATTGCCTTCGAACAAACAGTTGTCAACAACTTGAGGTAAGTTTGGATTTTCACCATCAAAGTTGAGAGTCATCACCATTGTACAAGTATTGTTCTTGAATGTAGAGTTGGTGATAGTATTCTTACCACGTAAACGGAAGAGACCTTCTACTTGTGTATGCTCGCAGTTTTGTGCTGTTACATTGTCCATAGCGAACTCTGTATCTACTGTGCGAACAACAGCAACACCCTTAATACCATCGAATGTTACTTTATTTAAAGTAGCCTTACCACGAGTAATGTCGAACAATGCTATTGTGTTGTTACAATCTTCAGCTTGATAGATAGTGTAATTTTCACCATTAAGAGTGAACTCTTTATCTGTTATAGCAAGTGTGCTTGCCATTTCAACATTTTGAAGCAATGTTACAACATTACTTAAGTCTTTCTTATAGCCACTCATTCCATACTCTTTACCTGCAGCTTTTATTGCTTCTGCAAGAGTTACATAGCCAACATTATGGCTATAATTATCAACGATTTCTGTTACATAAGCTTCAGCTGGAACAATTGTCCAAGTGCCGTTTCCGTTATCCTTAAGAGCCAATTCTTTTGCAATAGAAATTTCGTATGGACGATATTGGTGGTTAATATCGGCATTAAATGTACCACCTGTTACAACAACACTGAGTACATTATTTCCCAAAGTATTGACAAACCATGGATAAGAACTACCAGTTGATATTCCATCGAGAACAAACTTACCGCCATTTATAGTAATAACTCTATCAGCGTCTGAGAAGCACATTGCATTTGTGAGTTTTCCAACGGTTGTATAGTTACCAGTGTTAACTGTTAACTTACCGCTATTAGTTTTATCAGTATATTGGCTTTCGCTTGCAAAAACACTATAAACCTTAGCATCATTAACTTTTACGTTAACAGTACCTGTACCATCTGCTGAGCTGTCGACAAGTGTCAACTGACCATTGGTGTCTGCATGGAATACAGAGAGAAGCATAGCGCCTTTAGCACTTGCTAAATCAGCCGCTAAAGTTTCAACTGTAACAGTCTTACCATTCAAGTCGATTGTAACAGCTTTTTCTTTAACATTAACCAAAGTTGCATAACCGTCGTTTTGTGTTTCATATTTCTTAGCATCTAATGTAAAGTCATTAGCTATTGCTACTGTATCACCATCTTGAGCTGCGTTGATTGCATGTTGTAATGTGTTATAGTAAACATTGCCAATGTTAGCGACAAGACCTGAAGTTTCAGTTACATCAAGTTCTGCATCATTGAGAACAGTCTTAAGTACAGCATTAGTACCTGTAACTGTCAACCACTCTTCGCTAGTAGTGAATTCGTTTTCACCATTGAATTCAAGAGTATAAGCTATGGTATTGTTTTCATTTTGTGATAAAGTAACTGCATTCTTAGCTTCGATAACACAATTTTCGAAAGTTGCTTTACCTGCATTACGGTTTATAATAGCAACACCTGTACCTGTTACATTCAAATCAACATTTTTGAAGTTCAAGTTGTTACCATATGGGAAGTAGAAGCCCATATTAGATTCTGTTACTGTCACTTCTTCAGCTGTGAAACCAATAACATTCTCTTGACCATAAACAAAGTCATACAACTTAGTACCAGTTGCATTCTTTACAGTAATGTTGTATCCACTTCTCAAACGAATACCATATTGTTTTGCGTCAGTACCTGTGAAGCTACAACCGTCAACAACGATGTTGCAAGCATAAGTGCCTTTTTGTGCAAAGATACCACTTTGCCATTCACCATTGAGAACAAAGTTTACTTTAGTAATAGTCAAACCAGCACCAGTTAAACCTCCGCCTTTGTTGTTACCATTAACATTGATTGTACCAGTATATGTTTTATCATTACCATTGATTGTAAAGTTCTTGTTAGCAACTTGTTTGATTGTTACATCCTCAGCGCAGTCTGTAATCAAATTGATAGTTTCACCATTTTTAACAGCTGCTAAAGCTTCAGCAAATGTATGATAGTATTTAGTACCGATCATTGCTACAGATGCTGACAATTCTACCAAGTTTGTTTTTTCTACGTCTGTGTAGTAGTTCTCAAGGATAGAAACAGGGTCTATTGTCAAGTCTGTATTGAACATGCTCAATGGTGAAACACCATTCCAGTAGTTTTTAGAAGCGCCAACTGCTGTTGCACCTGTAATCTTAACGAATTCTTCTGGAGCGTTTGCATTTGACATAACGTTTTCGTTAACTTCTACTGCTGCGCCACCGCTGATACGTACAGCACGGCCTTCACCGCTTAAGCCCCATTGTGATAATGTATTATTTTCAACTAAGATAGTAGCGTCTGTAGCTGCAGAAATAGTAATTGCATTATGTGTTGTGCCTGTTACTGTGTTGCCTTTAACAGTTGCATCAGCAACTTGGCTCATGTAGATACCTGCTTGTTTTGTACCTGTTACATTTTCAATAACATTATTCTCTACTGTAGCGACGATACTCTTGTCTTTATCACTACCAATAACAAGGATAGCACTACCAGAATTATTGTGTTTTTCGCTAACTAAAGCGTTGATGCCTGTAAACTTGTTACCTTCGATAACAACATTCTTCTGGTTAGCTACTGTAACACCCTTACCAACGAAGTTGATATCTTTAACTGTAATAGTGTTATTACGAACTGTACCATCGTTATATCCGAGGAACAAACCGCCTGTGAGTGTTGTAAGCAAATTGCCGTTTTCATCTTTTGCACCGACAATTGTGATAGATTTTTCTAATCTATGTTGTGAGTCACCAGCCCATGGAGCGATAGCTTCATCGATAGTGAGAGCATGAAGTTGTACGGTTTCACCAGCTTCTGCTGCGTTGATAGCCTTTGTTACTGTAGTGTAACCGACGCCATTTACAGAAGCGACTGCTGCATATACACCCCAAATTCCATCAACTTGTTCTACAGAGTAAGTTGCAGGAACATTGCCTGTCAAGAGTTCACTGCCTTCTGACAATGCAGCGTTAGCGATAGCCACTTCAACTGGCCATACTGTTGAACCTGCTGTAACGAAGAGATAAACATCACCATTGAGAACTGCTTCTTCAGCAACTGTCAATTTACCGCTGTTAGCATTTGCAGATGGATCTTGCATCCAGATTGACTTGTTAGCACCTTCGATAGTACCGCCGTTAACAGTAAGGATATTTTGTGCTTCAACACCGTTCAAGAATTGACGTACTGCACGGTATGTAGACTTAACTGTACCACCATTGATTACTGTTTCTGCGTATGTGTTTTTACCGTTTGTGAGGTTGTCGATACCGTAAGCCATGTCTGTACCGCCGAGGTGTTCGATTGTACCGCCTTTAACTGTGAGTTTGCCACCTACTGTGTTAGAGATAACTGAAGAATAAGCATTCCAGCCACGGTTGTTTGTAGCTGTAAGAGTGATTGCACCTTCACCTTGGATTGTCAAATTACCTCTGTTAGTAATCAAACCAAAGCTTGTAGTAGCATTGTCTGTACCTGTGATAGTCTTACCATTGAGGTCTAAAACAACTGTTTCACCTTCAGCGATTGTGATTTTTTCTTCAATTGCGAAGTTGTTAGCGACTGCTATGACTTCTCCTTCTGCTACGACAGCCTTAGCATCAGCTATTGTTGCATAGTATTTATTACCGATACGTGCTTGAACTGGTTTGCTGTCGCTGTAGTTACCGCCAACCATTGGTTCAGCAGCTGTGCAGTCTTCAACAATGATACCATTAGCTGCAATAGCACCGACAACGCTAGCATAATTTGCTTGAGCTGCTACAGTAACATTTTCTACTGTACATCCGCTAACTTTATTACCTCCGCAAACAAGACCTGCGATAGCAGCTGCATCTTTGCTTGTAGCTGTGATATTGATGTTCTTAACTGAACAGTTAGCAATTGTTGCGTTTGAATAGCTGTAACCAGTGATACCACCAACGAAGCTATGACCTTCGATGTATGAGCCAGCTTTTGCGTCTACTGTACAACCAGAGATTGTACCCATGCTACGATAGCTATAACCGACAATAGCACCAACGCCATCTACATTAGGAGCATCAATTATAACATCACCTTTTACAGTAACGTTTTTAACTGTCAATTGACCACCATTATTATTTGCGAAGCCAACGAGAGCACCAACGTTATGACCTGAACCTTGTGTTGTGATAGCAACGTTTTCTAATGTGAGGTTTTGGATTGTTGCAGCACCGTATGTATAACCGAAGAGACCTCCGCATACATAACCGTCAGAATCTGCTTCAGGATTCATTGTAAGGTTTTTAATTGCAAAACCTTTACCATCGAAGATACCATCGAATGTAGCATTGATACCATCACCGATACCGCGTTCCCAGTTAGCTTCTGCCATGTCGATATTATCTGCTAAAGCAACCCAACGGCCAGGAGCGTTGTATGTTGTTTTACCTGCGTTGACGCTTGCTCTGAAGAATTCAAGTTCTGTCAAGTTATGGATGAGGAATGGTTCTGTTTCTGTACCTTTACCTTGGAGACCTGCTGTTACACTATAAGTGCCGTCAGCATTTGATTTACATATATAAGCTGGTGCACAGAATTTTGTAACATCTTCAATATATGTACCGCCTGTGATGAAACCTTTAACATGTGTATCTGTGATTTCACCTTTGAATGTACCGCCGCTGACGTTAGCATCTATAGCTATTGTAGCGCTATTGCTACCACCAACATAGAGAACATCTGTTTTGTAAGTATTAGGGTTGAATGTACCGCCAGTGATGTTCAAAGCAGCTTTGTTTGCCTTAGCACTTGCGTTTTGAACGATTACACGGCCTGTGAATTCACCATCGCTGATGTTAAGCTTACCTGTATTTGTTGTTGAGTTAGCGAAGATACGTAATGCTTGACGTCCACTTGTAATAACACCACCTTCGATGTTTACTGTTACATCACCACCATTACCGTTTGTCAAACCATCGATAGCATAAGCGATTGTTGCTTGATCGTATGTAAGGTTTTCAATTGTACCGTTCTTAACTGTCAATACAGAACCTGGATTTGTTGTAACTGTGTTAGCGTAATATGTTGTACCCAAGTTAGCACCTGTGTATTTATAGCTAAGTTTACCATTACCTTCTATAGTTAAGTTACCTTGGTTAAGAATCATTGTGTGGCTTGCAGTTGCATTTTCAGCATAAACCATAGAAACTGTCTTGCCATCAAGATTTAAAGTAACTTCTTTACCAGCTGCCACTGTGACTGTTTCAGCGAGTGTGATGTCTGTAAGAACTTTAACTTCACTGCCATTAGCTGCATTAACAGCTTCTTGGAGTGTAGCGTAGTTTGTTTCACCGATTTGAGCAACTGCTTCTACGTATAAGCCTTCGCTTGTGATTGCATAAGGAACTTCAACGCCAGCAGCTGTCATAATAGTTACAGTACCTGTACCTGTAATTGTACCTGGAGCAACAACTTTAAGTTCGCCTGCTTCACCTTTGAATGCTGCTACTGTACCGCCAGTAACTGTTGTCATTGAAACTGCGCCAGCGCTACGAGCTGTGTTGATGAGACCTACATTACCACCACTGATATTGATTTTACCTGTGGCAGGAGCTACTGTTGATGTTGAAGCAGCCTGTGCCCAGATAGCGCTTGTTGTACCTTCAATTGTACCACCAGCAACATTCAAAATAGCTTCACCGCTAGCACCGTGTGTATTTTGTTCCATACGGTTACGGATAGCTGTGTATGTAGATGTGAGTGTACCGCCATTGATGTTTGTTGTAGCATCGCCAAAGTAGTTACCGCTGTTATCTACAACCCATGCCATGTCAGTACCGCCTAAGTTTTCGTATGTACCGTTTTCAATTGTCAAAACACCGCCACGGTTGTGGAAGATAGCTGACATTGCATTCCAACCACGGTTGTTTTCTGATGTAAGTTCGATTGTACCTTCACCAGTAACTGTCAACTCACCATAGATGTAGAACAATTCGTAGTTAGATGTCTTGTTATCTGTTACAGTGATTGTTTTGCCAGCCATATCAAGAGTTACATTCTTGCCATCAGCTACAGTGTAAGTTTCTGAATCAATTGTTACATTTTCTAACAATGTGATTGTAGCGTTATTTTCAACTGCTGCAGTGAAAGCATTAGCGAATGACTGATATAAAACTTCACCGACTTGAGCTACGTAAGGAGCTGTGATGAAGTTCATCCATAAAGGATTTTCTTTAGTACCGATGATGCTGTCTGTTCTGAACTGTACATTAACATCTCTTAAATCAGCTACTAATTCATTAGTGCCATCATAGAGTTTGAATTCAAATGGGCTTGTTTCCTCACCATTTCCAGAAATATAAAGATAAACGAAACCTTCTTGAGGTTTTGCTACACCACGTAAAGATTCGCCATAAAACGCTGCAACCTCAAAATTGTCGCCAGTTTGAGGAACTCCATCGATAGAAATCTTACCGACGATAGTCATGCTTTCATTCAAATCATAATTTGGTTCATAGATCCAGTGAACCTCATAGAAATCGATTGTTCCATTCTCAAGAACGCCATTAACTTCGAAATCTATTGTTGCATTTGAAGCATATTCTTTTCCATTATAGAAAAGTTTAAATGAGATTTGTTCTCTATTGCTTCCATGGATAGTTAAACCAACTTTTCCGTTTGAGTCTGTCATAGCGACACCACGTACTTCGTCATCATAAAATGCAGCTACTTCTGCATTTGCTGCAGTCTCATTGCCAACTGTAACTTTGGCAAATACAGACATGCTGTTTTCATAAGGTGTGTCATTTACAGTCCAACGATTTTGACCGAAGACCAATGAACACAACATCATGAAACAAGCTGTTAAAAATAAACTTCTTTTCATAGTAGTGTTAATTAATTAATGTTAATATTATTTTATCCCTATTGCTTTGAGCTTAGAGCCATGAGCCATGAGCAAAAACTCACAACTCATAGCTAGCAGCTCTAAGCATTTTTATTTAACAATCAATCTGCAATGTTTAACATCGCCGTTGAGTGTTACTCTAATTACGTATGTACCTGCTGTTTCAAGAGCATCGATTGAATCAACATTTTGATATTCTGCAACCTTGACGCCTAATGTGTTGAATACTTCAACCTTGTCGCATGTTGCTTGGAGATTGATTTCTCTATCTGTTGTTGTTGGGTTTGGATAGATGTTGATGCTGTTGATTGATGATTCATCAATACCTGTTGTACCTCTTGTCAATGCGTATGGATTTTCTACAGAACCTAAGATTGCATTGTCTGAGTATACAACAACATTGTTGAGGTCATATACTTCAGCAGCATTGAGGTCATAGTATTTGAATGTAACATTTGCTACATCTTCACCATTGATTGTCATAACGACGATGTATTGATCTAAGAAGTCAACATAGATTGGACGTGCGCTGCCGCGTACTTCACCGTCAACGAATGCTGCAACTTCATAGTCTGCACCTTCAACATCCAATGTTGCAATCATTGTCATGTTGCCTGGATATTGTGTTGCATCAGCTGTCCAATGTTCTGGAGCTTCGCTTACGAATGATCTTGATGTTGATCTTACATCTTCTGTAGTGTATGCTACTTGTTTGTTTGCAGCATTGCTTCTGTACATAAAGCCTTCACCTGGGTTCAATTTGAATGCGTTGAACCAGCCTTCGCTTGTATATATAGCTGATATCTTCTTAGATTTGATTACATCACCTTCAACTGGAGTGAATCCACGAAGAGCTGTTGCTAAATCAATTGCTTCATGGTGTGGATATGAGATATAGTTCCAGCCTGTACGTAATACTGGTTCGTAGTTTTCTACGCCGAAGAATTCACCTTCCAAGCTTACTTCAACAGCTGCAGAAGTCCTGATAGAATACATCTTTGTTGATGATGCTTCTGTGAGGTTACCATACCAGCCGCTTGTTGGGCTATATTGAGCGAATTGTCTTCCTGCTTCATCCTTGATTTGGATACCAGATGTTTCAAGTTCTTCTTCTAATGTTGAGAGACCTTCTGCACCTGAAATGTTAACGTATGATGAGAACCAGCTCCAACCTTGTGGGAGAGTACGTGTTAATTCACCTGCAGTTTGTTTAACGACCCAAGCATTAGGACCAGTTTGAACTGCTGAGAAGTTGTCAGCGCAGAATGCTGTTACATCTGTTGTAAATGTACCGCCTGTGATGAAGCCTGTTTCACCTGAGTACCATACGTTTCCGATGAATTCACCACCTGAAACTGATATGTTTTCTGATGTTGTCAAGAAACAGAGAGAGTAATCTCCACCCTCAACTTTACCACCATTGATAGTTGTATATGCTACATTGTTATCCATGTGAACCTGAACAGCACGTTTTGCACCATAGATATAACCGTCGGTGATTGTCAAACTATTCTTGCAAGCTGTACCATTGTTGAACTGACGGATAGCCATATAGTCTGAGTAAACTTTACCACCATTGATAGTAACGTTTACATCGCCAAGGTTACCGTTAGTTAAGATATCAATAGCATAAGAATAGATACTGCTACCATTAGCCTTAACAGTCTTGTTCTCAATTATACCACCGTTAACAACTAAAGTTGAACCTGGACATGTTGAGATTGTACTTACTGTTACATTAGCACCAGTTGCGTCAGTATTGTTGTAAGTGATCTTACCTGTTTCTTGACTATCAACGATTGTAAGATTACCGTTGTTTGTAATCATATCCTCACCTGCAACAGATGAAGTGTAAGATACAACTTTACCATTCAAATCTAAAGTGACAACTTTACCAGCTGCTACTGTTACGCCTTCTGTGAGATTGATGTCTGAAATAACAGTAACTGTTGCATCTTCTTCTGCTGCTTCGATAGCTGCAGCTAATGTTCTATAACCTATTCCATCAACCTTAGCAACCTTGAGCCATACTTCTTCACCATCAATGATAAGTTTACCAGAGTTATCTGCTGTTTCTTTAGCTGCGTTATAAGCTGCACCGACGATAGAACCTGTTGTTGTTTCTTCACCGATAGTAACTGTACCTGTTGATGTGCAGCCTGTGAATGTTACAGATGTACCTTTTTCATTGTGCCATACACCAGCGATACCGCCAACTTCTTCAGCGTCTGCTGGAGCTTCAACAGCACCTGTGAATGTGATGTTTTCAAACTTATTGTTATAGTGTGCAATACCGAAGACACCACCTATATCACATGTTGAACCGATAACTTTAATGTTAGATGAGATGTTTGTGAATGTGTGGCCACCTTCACCGTTGAAACCGACAACACCACCAACGTATGTACGATAAGCTGTTCCGTTTTCAACTGAGTTAGCTTTTACGTATGATGTTGCATCAACATTAACTGTGATGTCTGTCCAGTTAGCGTAAGCGTTCTTACCGCCAACACCACCAACGTAAGCCATACCGTTAACTTCAACGTGACCTGTAACCTTAACGTTTGTATATTTAGATGTGTAAGGTTGACCTGCTACAACACCAACATTCAAACGACCTGAAACCTTAGCGTTGTTGAATGTAACGTTTTTGATTTCGCCATTTTGTGTAGTACCGAAGAAACCTTGGTTGCTATTTGAACCGCCATTGATTACGAGGTTGCTGATTGTATGACCTTGACCATCGAATGTTCCCTTGAATGGATTTGCTGAAGTTCCTATTGGAGTCCAGTTGCTTTCTTCACTTCTTGTTTGAATGAAGTTGATGTCAGCTGTGAGAACAACAGTTTTGCCATTATAGTTATCACCAGCATTTACTTTGTCGCGGAATGCTTTGAGTGTAGCTAATGAGCTGATTTCATAAACATCGCCTACTTTGTAGAAACCGTAAACATCATCATAAACTTGTACATGTTCTACATCGTCAATAACGACCTTGCTGCCAGCGCAGTTTGTAAGTGTGTAACCACGACCTACATAACCATCATAATCGAGAGTTCCTGCAACTGAGCCATCTGCATTCTTACCTGATACAGCACCTTCGTATGAGCAGTTGACAAGTGTGCAAACCTTATTCTTGCCATCAGCCCAACCACCAGCGATACCACCAACACGGTAGTGGTCGTTAGCGCGGCCTTCACGACCTGCAACAACAGCAACGTTACCTGTAGTGTGACAGTTCTTGAAGTAAGAGTCACCAGCAGCGATACCGATGAGACCACCAGCGAAGAACTTGTTAACAGTTACGTCAATGTTTGAAGAGCAGTTCTCAAAGTACATCTTACCTTGAAGCTGACCAGCAAGAGCACCTGCATTGTTGTTAGCGATAAGTGAGCTACCTTCATTAGCAATAACGTGAACATTCTTCATGGTTACGTCACCATAAGTGTTACCACCTGCAACAACAGCAACACGGCTTGCACCATTAGCTGTCTGTGTAGCGTAAACAGTGATATTACCCTTAACTGTTACATTTTCAATTGTTGAAGTGCCTTCCAATGAACCTGCAACAGCACCGATATGGCCTTGGCTGTGGTCGATATCAAGGCAAGCGATATTCAAATTAACATTTTCAAATACTACGTTCTTAATATTCACATCCTTAGCATAGCCGAAGAGACCAATATATGCCTTACCTTCTTTAGCTTCTGATACAACTATATTAAGATTTTTGATAGTATGGTTTTGTCCGTCGAAATTACCATTGAATGGATTTTCTGAAGTTCCTATTGGAGTCCATTCTTGACCAGCTAAGTCAACATTATCTAACAACTCAACTGTTTTACCAGCACCATTGCCAATAGCTGCGAAAGCTTCTTGGAGAGTTGCGTAGTAATTGTCACCAACCTTAGCAACTCTTGTCAACAATACTTCATCAACATAGATATTACTATTTACTATGTCGGCACCGTAGAACAATGACTCTACTGTTCTGCCACCTTCAACGGTACAGTCATTAACATTAGCAATAGCACCGTCTACAGCAAGGTCAACCATCATATTTTCATTGAAGGTACAATTATTAATTGTAATTTCCTCCTGATAGAGACGTACAAAGTTGTAATTTCCATTTTCGAATTTAGTATCAGTAATTGTAACCTCCTTGATAGCCTTAGCGAAGCTTGTCCAACCGATTACAGTACAGTTATCGACAACAATCTCACCGCCTGCGTTACCATCGAAGTGGATACCGTATGTACCACCCTTGATGTAAGAGTTCTTGAATGTAACAAGACCGCTTGTGTAGCTTTGATAGAGACCATTGCTACCAACGAGGCTACAGCCATCGATTGTAACATTCTTAGCACCAACATAAGCAGCAGTACCGCTATTGGTGAAGTTGATGTTTTTCACTGTAGCATCGTCAGCTGTTATGCTGAGTTTGCCGTTGAATGTAACGAGGTTGTTATCTTCAGCGTCTGTTTCACCCTGAACGGTGATAGCCTTGTTTACAGTCAATCCTTGTGCATACTCACCTGCAAATACTTTTACTACATCACCAGCCTTTGCTGCTGCGATAGCTTTTGCTAATGTAATATAATAGGTGTCACCAATTTTTGCTTCTGCCTTTTCTATAACTTCAGCAAGTACACCTTCAACATTTTCCGCACGTGCAATTGTAAGAGTTACATCTTTAACGCTAGCACCTGCTGTAGCTTCATCAGCTGTGAAGCTCAATGTACCGTTGTTAACGATATCTGGGTTAGAACTTAATTCATCGTGAGCGAAAACGCCACCAACAACATCACAATCCACTAAGTTAAGAGATGCGCTGTAGTTACCTTTAATCGAGATTTCGATAGCGTTAACGTCACCTGTGAATGAACAATTTGTTGCTGTGCCACATGGAGCTGAGATAAGCATAGCTGTACCTTGAGCGTTGATAGTAACGTTTTCCATTGCACCGATAACATTTTCTTCAGCGTCACCACAGTTGTATGTTTCGATACCGTTTGTAAGAGCTGCACCCTTGATAGTTACGTTCTTGATTGAACCAACGCGAGTTGTGCTACCTGATTGGAGAACGATACCGCCGATAGTCTTGTTAGCATCGCCTTTACCTTGTACGTCGATTACGAGGTCTTCAAATGCAGTAGCATTCCATACTTTGATAGCAGCTGTATTGCTTGCGTGAACGATAGTACCATTCTTAATTGTAGGATTACCCTTAACGCTCATACCACCGTATGCATTAGCTGTTGTAAGAGTAAAGCCGCCGAGATTGAGATTGATATTCTTAGTAATTGCAAGTTGATCTGTACCGTAGTCAATATTTGCAGTCATTCTGATGAATGTACCATCTACAGCATTTTCAATAGCACTCTTAAGCTCAGCTTTTGTTGCTACATATATGGTTGCATCAGCAGTTTCATAAACTTTATCGTTTTCATTATAAACGACTCTATAACTAGGTTCAGTTTGAATATTAAGGTCAGCTGTTTTGCTATATAACTTAGAGTCTGCTGTCATATAGAGTTCAGCCATATCTTTGATGTAATCAATACGTGCTATTGCACCGTTCTTCAATGTGATAGAACCTGTTGCTTTGCCATCAAGTGCATGACCTATTGAACTTGCATTGATTGTAAGTTCAGAAGCATCAACAGTGAGTGCACCATTGTTACCACCGTTTTCACCGAACTGGATAGTAGCGCCAGTAAATACAGAACCGTTTACAATGTCAAACTTGCCACTATTGCGGAAATATGTACCAAGTGTTACAACAGAGTTGTCAACAACTACATTGCTGTTAGGAGCAGCAGCGATGAACTTTGTACCTGTTGTGAGTACACAATCCTTGATATTCATGTTGAATGTAGGATTCTTGCCGCTTGTAGGTTCAGCAAGTGCGAACTCTTTGGTAAACTCTACTATAGAGTTTGTGAAGTTCATTGTGAATGTACCGTTAGCAGCGCTGTTCTTGCTTGTTGTGCTACCAATCTGAACATAAGCGTTGGTTACGTTCATTGCAGCATCGCTGCCACCTGTGATAGAGATACCAGCAGGGATGATAAGAGATGCTTGAACATTTGCTTTATCAGCTGTTTTTGCATTTTCAATTGAACCTGTGATGTTGAATGTATTGCCATAAGCAAGAGAAACACGACCACCACCTGTAATTTCAAGACAAGCACCTTCACCAATTGTGATTACACGGTTGTAATAACTTGCACTGAATGCTGTAACTTTTGTATGACCAACAAATGTCAAGTTGCCACCTGCATAGATAGTACCGTTGATTTGTTTGCCATTACCGTCAATAGTAATGCCTGCTGGTGTTGTAAGTTCTTCTGCGAGAGTTGTATTAATAAGGAGTCTAACAACATCTCCTTCTACTGCAGCTTCAAATGCTTCAGCAAGTGTTGTATATTCAACATTACCAATCTTAGCTACAGGAGCCAATTTGAATTCTACTTGAGCGTCAACAGTACCACCAGCTTTGATATAGTTATAAGCTGAAGCAGTGTTTTGTTCAAGAGTATTATCTGTTGCAGTAACATTAAGAGCATTATCAGCACTATAAGATCTGATATCAACATAAGCACCTTCAACTGTATTATCTGTAAATGTAACAGTTTCTTTTGCGCTTACATAAACTGCTGAATTTTTAAGATTATTGCCTGTGATAGTTACAGTCTTAACATCTTGACCATTTTCGTTATCTGTGATACCGCGTTTCCAGTTGATGAATTTACTGTCTGTAATAGATATTGCGAGATTGCCAGCATTTGCACCTGCACCTTCACCGAAAATGATAGCTCTGCAGTTTAATGTAGCATCCTTACCAATGAAGGTACAGCCATCAACTGTGAGATTACCTTTAGATGATATTGCACGGAAACGGCTATCTGTTGTTTCGCTCATATCAATTGTAAGACCTTTAACTGTTGCATCTGCTTCGAAGCGGAATGGAGCTTGATAATTATTATCATTTACAGAAGCTGTAAACTTGATAGTATTACCATTACCATTAATTGTTACAGGAACTGTGAATTTAGCGCCAGTATATCTAGCATCCCAAGCATAGTCAACTGTTACATTATTAATAATGTTGATTTCACATCCGCTTGTTGCTGCCTTGAAAGCATCTTCGAGAGTATAATACTTTGTATCATTTATCTTAGCAACTGGAAGTTTTACTTCAACACCATTCTTACCAATAATCTTACTTGTTGCATCAATAGACAATCTAGCATTTACTTCGTCATATGTGAAGCCACCATTTCTAGCATCAATAACACTACCATTTGTCAAAGTAACAGTAGAGTTACCTGTAGCTTTAGCAGGGTGATCGTATACTGTCACTGTCAATGTTGAGTTATCAAGAACTAAGTTAGCTGAACCTTGAGCATCTGTTTCATTTGTTTGCCAATATGTACCAGCAACGATGTTAGCATCTTTAGCATTAATCATACCTTGGTAGAAGTATGCTACAGAAAGCTTAAGACCAACTGTCTCATCGTTATTGTCACCAACAACATAGATACCAGCGTTAGGATCATTATCCATATAACGGATGATACATGTTTCGCTTGTAACGGTCATGCTACCTGGTTCGTTGATAGTAAGTTTAGTGCCTGCATAACGTTGGTAATAAGCACCAGCAACTACAGTACCATAGATTTGTGTGCCACCAGCGTAGTAGAATAGAGCTGGAACATTTAATGTGATGTTTTCACCCAAAATAAAAGTATATGGGCAATAAACCCAATCTGAGTTTGTCAAAGTGATAGTAACCTTTACATTATTTTCTGTAGTAATATTACCACGGAGATAAGCACCTGTGAGATTCTCTGTTACGTCTTTGCAAACAACAACTGTTTGGTCATCGGCAGTAACTGCTGCAAAAGCTGCACTAAGTGTAGCATACTCATCATCACCTATCTTTGCTGCAGGAGGAGCTACAGTAACACCATTTGCTCCAAAACCATTCTTATCCAAATTAACACCATATGGCAATTCAACTGTCTCTGTTGAGTTGTGAAGGAGTGTTACTGTTGAACCGCTTGTTGCAACTTCAGCAGCTTGAGCTACTGTTGTGTAAATCTTGCCATCAACTAAAACACCGCAAGCACCATTGTCGTTTACACATGTAGGAGCAACGTCTGATGTTACAGTAACGCCATTAGGAGCGCCATCTAAATCTAATTCAAATACACCTGTTGATGAATATGTATTACCTTCAAGTGTTACGCTTTCACCGTATGTAAGAACGATAGCTGGTTTGCTACCTTCACCTTGAACAGCTGAGAAGTTTGTATTCTTAACAACAAGGTTTGGTTTTTCTACACTTGCATTGGCACCATTTTCAGCATACATCTTAATGCCACGATAATCTGCAAATATACAGTTATTAACAGTAACGTCAACGTTGCCGTATGCCCAGAGACCGTATTTATCCCATGATTTCTTGAAAGTACATCCTGTATAAGTTACCTTGCCAAAAGATGCGCAAGCACCGTTAAGGAAAGTACAGTTTGTATAAGATACTTCAGCAACATCAAAAATACCGAAAGCAACATTCATGAAACCGGCATTAGCAATAAAACCACCTTCTGATTTGCTGAGTTTTAAGTTTTCAAAAGCAACCTTCTTGCCTGTAGCTGTAATATAACCTTGAACATCAAGATAGATTTCAGCATCTGTATTATTTCTTGTTTGAGGTCCTACGAATTTGATTGAAGTATAGCTACCTGCCAAAGGTTGGTTCATAGTAACTTTTGCACAAATTTCAACAGTAACATCGCCTGTCATTGATTTTGCTGCTTCAAGAGCGTCAGCCAAATATGAATACTCTTCTGCACCAATCTTAGCGACTGTAGGCAATTTTACTGTACCATTGATTGTACAACCATTAGCCAATGTTAGTTCTTTGTCAACAAATACAGTAGAAGTATTATCAATTGTTACAGTTTGGTTATTGCGAACATCAATAGTTGCTTCTATACAGTTGGTAATATTAACGTTAGAATTTTCGCTGATAGTAACAGCACCATTTTGAGCTGTGATACCACGACCAACCATATCTTTCATTGTAATTGTTGAGTTGCTGATTGCAAGAGGTGAACGGTTGAAACCACGTTCCATCTCTGCGTCAACACCTTCAGCATCACCGCTGATAGCCATAGTAGAGTTTTCTATTGTTGTGTTAGCGTATGTAACAACACGACGTACATTATGTGCTGTAAGGTTCAATCCATCGATATTAAGTTTAGCACCTGAACCATCTGCTTTGAATACACCACCAGATGCATGTGTGTCGTTCTTGAGATTCCATTCACCGCCGTTTACATTAAGAACACTTGATTCACCAATGTAGAATATACCATAAGCTGATGAATAGCCATCACCTGTAAGGTTTACTTTGTCAAATGTGAGTGTGCTAACAAGAGTCTTTTCATATTCATCAAGACAGAAGATAGCATTACCATTAACTGTAACGCCAGTAATATTAACATTACCATTCTTGATAGTTACGTTTGATTCATCATTGAACTTATTGTCACCAGCACCAATAGTCAAAGTTTTACCATTGAGGTCTATTACTGAAGTAATGCCTTCTGTTTTAATAGCTGATGTTGTTGTGATATCAGCTGTGAGTTGAACATTTTTACCAGCTTCCACTGCTGCTTTCAAAGCTGCAAAATCAGAAACAGGAACACAAATAGCACCATCAACGATTGGAGCTATTACACCATCAATCTTAACAGAACCTGTACCTGCTGTAGTGATGTTCTCAGCATTCAAGGTTGAACCTTGGTTCAAGTTGAGAGTCTTACCTGAATTTACAGTAAGATTATTAACTGCAATAGTTGAGTTTGTAGCTGTTACATTTGCTGCAACTTTGGTGTCGCCTTCCTTGATAGTAAGTGTAGAGTTGTTGATCTTTACATTACCGAGTTGGTTAGATGTACCACCAGAAAAATCGCTCAAACCACCACTGATTTGGTTACCATTGATAGTGATAGTTGAGTTTGTGAGAGTAGTTGGGTAGAATTGTGTTGCACTAGCAAATGCTCCGTCAACATATACCTCTGAATCCTCAATGGTCAATTTTCCTTGTGCATCAAGATCTTGAATATAGAAGTCTGCATTGTATACCTCGATGCTACCGTTGTAACGGATAGAGATGTCGCAATCTTGATAAGAATCACTCAAGAAATTAACATAAGCCTTCTTTGTGGCACCTTTAGCACCCACAATCAGTTTATTCTTGATGTGGATGTTAGATACAGAAGCTGAAGCTGGACGTGCACATGTAAGTGTACCGCCTGGTTCTACAGTCACAGGATATGTCATATCCCATTTTGAAGCTGCGTTACCCATGGTTGCGCCATCCTTGATAACAACAGCAAGTTTTGAGTAATTCTTGTGGTTGTTGTCAAATGTGTTTCCACTTAAAGTGTTTGTTTTCTCAATTACGATAGTAACATTTGTAGCATTAGCTGTTGCATAAGCATAAGCACCAGCATAATTGCTAAACTTACTTGTACCGTAGCCTTCTGTACTGCTATTGTAGTCGCAGTTAACGAGAAGTTGTTGGGCAAATAATTTGCCACTGCCTCCCAGTGCTATTACAAGCACGGTCAGCATGAGTAGAAATTTCTTTCTCATAATTTGTAATTTAGTTAATATTATTTTAATTAATCCCTTTTTTCGGTCAACAGACTACGGACAACAGTCAACAGTCTTTGTCCACTTTTTTCAGTCAACAGACTACGGACAACAGCCAACAGTCATCGTCCACTTTTTTCAGTCAACAGACTACGGACAACTGACAACAGTCTTTGTCCACAGTCACTATCCCTAGTCATTATCAAAAGCCCTAGTTCCCTACACTAGTTCTTGTTCCCTTTTTCGTTCCCTTTTTATCGCAATTCCAGGCTCCCTAATTCCTGAAATTGTTATTTTATTTTTCCCTTGTTTATTATTTTTATTATATATATTTATAAATAAGTTATATGACTCAGCATCCGTTGTCTTTTAAAAAGCATAACGAACATTCAGGTAGCCACATAGCAGCTACGAAAAAAATCTAATTGTGCGACGACAAGTACTTATAATATTTGCGGTATAGCCGCTCCACCCCCCCGAAAAAATATCACAAGGAGAGTGATTTTCACTAAAAAATCCTCTTTTCATTTTTAAAGCGTAATTTGTGTTAAAATTTATTAACTATCTGTTTCTGTTATGTTTAGCTATATTAATGTTTATGTTATTTTACTATGCGTATACACTAGTGTCAACTAGCAAAAGTATATTATTTTTTCATATAACGTTAATTTTTATTAACAATTTTTTCAACAATTTTTCGGTCAACAGACAACGGACTACAGACTACGGACATCGTCCATAGTTCAAGGTTCAAGACAGTTAATTATTTTTAAGAATTTTCTTCTTGACATTTGCTTTTTTGCGTAGTATCTTTGCGAAGAGAATTTTAAATCCAATTTATTATGAAAACTTTTAATTTTACAGCAATGCCGCATGGAGGCATACATCCAGGCGAATTACAAAACCATATTATGAAAGAAAAAGAATACATCGAGAAGCAGGAAATCCTAGATGCAATTCGAGAGGGTCTTTTAGAGATAAAGAAGCGTCGTGAGAGTGGCAGTGATGGTGTAACGCTTCAACAACTCATCGATGAATTATAGAATAATCCTCAGTAATTCTTTTTTAAAGGAAGCCAAACGATTGTCGAAGAAATATAGTTGCCCGTGTCATTACGTATTGTTGGTTTCCGAAGAAGAAAGCGAAATCAACCTCCTTACCATTTATGACAAAGCAGAACGCGAGAATATCAGCCGTAATGAAATAGAAGAGATTTTGGGGAGCTCTGAGCTCTGAACTTTGAACTTTGAGTTCTGAACTTTGAGCTCTGAACCAAATACAAGTCACAGAGTTGCTGAGTTGGTTCTTAGTTCAAAAGCCGTGCGGCTGACCGTTGTCTGTTGTCTTCAAAAAAAGACGTGTCAAACACCCCTTGTTTATTATTTTGGTGTGTTCGACGCGTCTCTACCTTAATTAAAATTAACAACAAATATTAATAATTTCCAGAAAAACGTCAAAAATGAAAAGGCGGGAGAAAATTCCCGTATTGAAACCTTGACGTTTCATTTTGTTTGCCATAAATTTGCAAGAGAGAACAAAAATATAAATTTATTATCATTATATTTACAAGTACAACTTTGGTTTATCATGATAAAATAAAGTATATTATAGTATGAAGGAATATGAAAGAATACAAAAAATAGTTGATTTACATAATGATAGTGTCTTTTTATGGGGGAGCCAGACAAGTCGGCAAGAGTACACTCGTTAAAAAACTATATCCAAATGCAATAGTTTATGATTTGTTATAAAGCGATGAATATTTCCGTTTACAGATTCAAGAAGAAGCTGCCATAAGACAATTAGCATCATTTAACAGATTTTTGGATATAGCAGCACAATGTAACGGCGAAATGGTAAATTATACAAATATTGCTCAGGATTGTGGTGTCAGTGCAACGACGATAAAGGAGTACTTCAACATTCTAGAACAGACTCTTATAGGTTATATGATACCAGCATTCACACTATCAAAAAAAAGGAGAGCAATTACTACTCCTAAATTTTAATATAGGCGTGGTGAATTTTCTATTAAACCGTACGAATCTTCAACCAGGATCCATAGATTTTGGACATGCTTTCGAACATTTAATGATACAGGAAATAATTGCATATTTATCGTATCATGAAAAGAACGATAAACTTTCATATTGGAGAACTTCCAGTGGTTATGAAGTTGATGCCATTATCGGAAATGGAAAAGTTGCGATAGAATTTAAAAGTTCAGAAGAAGTCGTATCAAAACATACAAAAGGATTAAAAGCTTTTGAAGAAGATTTTCCAGATTCAAGGAAAATAATAGTGTCATTAGATAAAAACAAGCGTTTACTTAATGGTGTAGAAATAATTCCCGCTTTACTATTTTTAAGAATGTTATGGAATGGAGAGATAATTTGAAAGTTCATCTTTTTTCAAGACATACGGCCGTGCGGCTGACCGTTGTCTGTTGTCCGTTGTCTTCAAAAAAAAGACGTGTCAAACACCCCTTGTTTATTATTTTGGTGTGTTCGACGCGTCTCTACAGTTTTTTGCTATGGGCATCTCTGCTCATAACTCACTGCTCATATCTCATTGCCTATTATTTCTTGATAAAGCGTTTTACAGCTTCACCATTTTCTGTAACGACCTTAACGAAATAAACTCCATTGCTCAAGTTTCTAACATCAACTGTCATATTACCTTGGTGACTTGGGGTCTCGGTGACTTGGTGTCTTCCGTAAACGTCATAAACAACAACTTCCTTAACTTCAGCTTCAGTCTCGATGTAAAGTCTGTCGTTTACTGGGTTTGGATATACATTGAATGATGCTGTCATTTCTTCTACTGCGTCATCAACGATAGTGATTGTATATGGTTCTGATGGTACAGATTCTGTCTCGTCATTGAAAGCGATGACATAGAATTCCAATGTGCCTTCTGTATTTGAGCCAGCTACGTATGCTGTGCCGTTTGTATAACCCATCTGATAGTCTTGTACTGTTGCTGTATTGACATAAACGTCATAGCCGTCTGCGCCTTCAACAGCGTCCCATGCCATTGTGATTTCGAATTTGTAGCCGAAGCCTTCAACATCTTGTCTTATAGTAGCTCTGAGGTTTGTAGGAGCAGCAAGTGTTGCAGGTTCATCATCTTCTTCGTTGCCTTCTGCTTCTCCTTCTTCTTCACCGCCTTCGCTTTCTTCTCCATCTGACAACTTCATGACAGGTTTCTTGCCATAAATTGCCAAAGCGCTTGCTGTTGGATATTGAGCAAAAGATGGATCTGTATCGCTTGCTGTGAACATAACGCTATTTGCAGCATCATAGCATGCCCATGTAAGAGTCATATTCATACCTCCTGCTGTCTTTGCAACGACGACTGCAAGATTTTTCTCGCCGCTGTATTCGAAAGGAGTATCTAATTGGAATGACTCCCATTCTTCATCACCAATAACCACATTAGCTCCAGAATAAACCAATGTCAATTCGCTTTCTGGAGTCCAGTCTGACTTGTTTGCCAATACTGATTTTGTTGTCTCAGCGAGATATATTCTGAGATCATTTGTTGCGAATGAAGCGCCCATCACATGTTGGAATGATATGTTTGCGATAGTGCAGGCCTGGCCTATTTCTTCAGCTGTGTAGACCATCTCAAGCCATGAGTTTGGATAAGAATTCACGAAAGGAGCCACATTCTTATCGCCTGTTGCTGTACCGACCATAATCTCGTCAGCATTCATTGTCAATGGGAATAAAACCACCATCAACATAAGGAATAATAAATTTCTTTTCATAATTAACGTATTTTAATTCTTAATAATTCGATAAGCAAAAATATAAAAAAATCAGAAATTCAGAAATTCAAAATCTCAGAAATTTTAAGATGCACGTCCGTGCGTCTCTACACGAGATTATGAATAAAAAAAGAACCTCAGAAAAAATTCTGAGGTTCTAAGTTTTTGAAGTTTTGAACTTTAAAAAAGATTATTTTTTCAAAGGTTCTGCTATCTTAGCTGCTAAGAATTGTCTGTTCATTCTAGCGATGTTAGTTACAGAAATACCTTTTGGACATTCTGCCATACATGCGTATGTGTTTGAACAGTTACCGAATCCGAGTTCGTCCATTCTAGCGACCATTTTCTGTACTCTTTCGTATGTCTCGACTTGGCCTTGTGGTAACAATGCGAGTTGAGAGAACTTAGCTGATACGAAGAGCATAGCGCTACCGTTTTTACATGTTGCAACGCAAGCGCCGCAGCCGATACATGAAGCAGCGTCCATTGAGAGGTCAGCGTCATGTTTATTGACTGGCAATGCGTTAGCGTCTGGCACACCACCTGTGCGTACTGATACGTAACCACCTGATTGGATAAGTCTGTCCAAAGCTGAGCGGTCAACCATCAAGTCCTTGATGATTGGGAAAGCTTCAGAGCGCCATGGTTCGATAGTGATAGTCTCGCCATTTTTGAACTTACGCATGTGAAGTTGGCATGTTGTGGTGTTTTTGTATTTT
>JAFYUH010000118.1 GCA_017549605.1 Bacteroidales bacterium | reverse complement strand
TCGGCATGCCAACAGAAGCTATCCACACTCCATTCATGAGCGACCGTTACCTCTCAATCGAAAATGCAAAATATATCTTTAACAATATGCGTAGCATCGGCGACGAAATGGAATTCAAAGCTGACGGTATCTGCCGTAACCGCGCTAAGTTAGTCTTGGACAATACAATCACATTGTTGGAAGAAATCAACAAAGAAGGTCTCTTTACAGCACTTGAAAAAGGTATCTTCGGCGATGTCAAACGTCCAATGAACGGCGGTAAAGGTCTCCAAGGCGTAACAATGAAGGGTGAAAACTACATCAACCCATTCGTTGAATTGATGAAAGGTAAAAATTAATTAAGTAAAAAATAGAAAAATATATAACCATGAGTGAAGGATTATATTCAATGGAAGCTAAGGATTTCGACAAGACCTTAGATTTGACAAAAATAAAACCATACGGCGACACAATGAACGACGGCAAGGTGCAGATGAGTTTCACTTTGCCAGTTCCATGCGGAGCAGAAGCTGTTGAAGCAGCTAAACTTCTTATGAAAAAGATGGGCTTCGAAAACCCAAGCGTCGTTTATTATAAAGAATTGACACCTGGTTTCACATTCTTCAACTGCTACGGAAGCACACAACATACTGTAGATTACACAAATATCTACGTTCCTAAAGTTGAAAGCAACGTGATGGATATGTATGAAACAGACGAATTTATCAAGGAAAACATCGGTCGTAAAGTTGTTATCGTTGGTGCAAGTACAGGTACCGACGCTCACACTGTAGGTATCGACGCTATCATGAACATGAAAGGCTACGCTGGTCACTACGGTCTCGAACGTTACGAAATGATTGAAGCTTACAACCTCGGCAGTCAAGTTCCTAACGAAGAACTCATCGCTAAAGGCATCGAACTCGGTGCAGACGCATTGATAGTTTCACAGACAGTTACACAAAAAGACGTTCATATCCAAAACCTCACTAACTTAGTCGAGTTGATGGAAGCAGAAGGTTTGCGCGACAAGATGATCCTCGTTTGCGGTGGCGCTCGTATCACACACGAACTCGCTAAGGAATTAGGTTACGACGCTGGCTTCGGCATGAACACATACGCTGACGACGTAGCATCATTCGTCGTTGCTGAGATGGTCAAGAAAAATAATAAATAATGTATAATATTTAAAACTAAATATAATGGATAAAGATCAAGTAAGAGAAGTCATCGCCAAGAGAGCTGCAAAGGAATTGCACGATGGCGACGTTGTCAATCTCGGTATTGGTATCCCAACAATGATTCCTAACTATTTGCCAGAAGGCGTTACCGTTACACTTCAAAGTGAAAACGGCGCTATGGGCATGGGACCAACTCCAGCAGCAGGTGAGGAAGACAAGAACCTCATCAACGCAGGCGGCGGTTACATCACATTATTGCCAGGCGGCAGCACATTCGACTCAGCTACATCATTCGCTATCATCAGAGGCGGTCACGTCAATGTTTCTTTCCTCGGCGCATTGCAAGTTGATGAAAACGGTGACTTGGCAAACTGGATTATCCCAGGAAAGATGGCTCCAGGTATGGGCGGCGCTATGGACCTCGTAGTAGGTGCTAAGAAAGTTATCCTCACTATGGAACATACACAAAAAGGCGCTCCTAAGATCTTGAAGAAATGTACTCTTCCTCTCACAGCATCAGGACAAGTCAATATGATCATCACTGAGATGGGCGTTATGGAAATCACTCCAGAAGGCATCGTTCTCACAGAGATACATCCAGAGTTCACAGTGGA
>JAFYUH010000117.1 GCA_017549605.1 Bacteroidales bacterium | reverse complement strand
GATGTAGAGACGCGTCAACATTTCCTTTAAAATAAATACACGTTGACACGTCTTTTTCAGTTAGGAGTTAGGAATTAGGAGTTGATGTAGAGACGCGTCAACGTTACCTTTAAAATAAACACACGTTGACACGTCTTTTTAGTTAGGAATTAGGAGTTAGGAATTAGGAGTTAGGAATTAGGAGTTGATGTAGAGACGCGTCAATGTTTCCTTGAAAATAAACACACGTTGACACGTCTTATTTATGAATTTTGAATGAAGATTTTGGACACGGTCTGTTGTCTGTTATCCGTTGTCTGTTGACTTAAAAAACCAAAAAACCATGTTAGTGAAAACCTTTGGAAGTGCCTTGAATGGCATTGAAGCTATTACTGTGACTATCGAGGTTAATATCGATAGGGGAGTGCAGTTTTTTCTTGTCGGTCTGCCCGACAGCGCTGTCAAGGAGAGCCAGCAGAGAATTGAGGCGGCTCTCTGTAACAACGATTTGAAATATCCCAAGAAAAAGATTACCATCAATATGGCTCCTGCGGATATCCGGAAGGAGGGCTCGTCTTACGATCTCCCTATTGCCATAGCGATACTGGCGGCGTCGGAGCAGGTCAGCGTGGAGATGTTGGACAAATATGTCATCATGGGCGAGCTCTCTCTTGATGGCAGCCTCAATCCTATCAGAGGCGTTCTTCCTATCGCCATTCGTGCCATGCAGGATGGCTTTAAGGGGATAATACTCCCAATGGCAAACGCCAGAGAAGCGGCGGTGGTGGAGACGCTGGACGTGTATGGCGTCAATAATATCATGGAGGTTATTTCTTTCCTCAACGGCGCATCGCGGCTCCGACCTGTAGAGATACCTAAATATGAAGAAGACGGCGAAGATATGTATGCCTTCGACTTCTCCGATGTGAGAGGGCAGGAGAATATCAAAAGAGCTCTTGAGGTGTCGGCGGCTGGCTCACACAATGTCATCCTTATCGGCAGTCCAGGCAGCGGCAAGACGATGCTTGCGAAACGTATGCCTACCATCATGCCGCCGATGACATTGAAAGAAGCGCTGGAAACGACCAAGATACACTCTGTCGTTGGTCTCGTGGGCGACGGACTCTCGCTGCTGAAGGCGCGTCCTTTCAGGAGTCCGCATCATACCACGTCATACGTTGGACTGGTGGGCGGCGGGGCTTATCCTCAGCCCGGAGAGATCTCTCTGGCGCACAATGGGGTGCTCTTCCTCGATGAACTTCCTGAATTTAAACGTAACGTACTTGAGGTGCTGCGACAGCCTATGGAAGACAGACTCGTCACCATCGCAAGGGCGAAACAGACTATAGAGTTCCCAGCCAACTTCATGCTCGTGGCGGCTATGAACCCATGTCCCTGCGGCTACTATAACCACCCGACGCAGGAGTGCACCTGCCAGCCTGGATCAGTGGAGAAATATCTTAACAGGATATCTGGTCCTCTGCTCGACAGAATAGACCTTCATGTGGAGGTGGTGCCAGTGCCTTTTGAGGAGCTGTCGAAGAAGAACGTAGGAGAGAGGAGCAGCGAGCTGAGAGCGCGAGTGACACGAGCGCGTAAGATACAGACAGAACGTTTCGCCGATATACCTAACATACATTCTAACGCCCAGATGACATCACGGCTCATACAGAAATATTGTTCGCTTGATGAGCAGTGCTCCAAACTGCTGAAAAATGCTATGGACAGACTGAACCTGTCAGCACGTGCTTACGACAGAATACTCAAAGTGTCAAGGACAATAGCAGATCTCGCAGGATCAGAAGATATCAAGGAAGAACACCTCGCAGAGGCTATACAATACAGAAGCCTCGACAGAGAAACATGGGGAAAGTGAGAACCTTGAACTCTGAGCTTTGAATTTTTGTATATAATTTTGAAAACACAAGATTTATGACAAAGAAAGAATCACTACAACTTTTTGAGACAAAGAAAGTCCGTACAATCTGGGATGAAGAACAAGAGAAATGGTATTTTGCAATCGTTGATGTAGTCGCAGTATTGACGGATAGTGTAAATCCACAATCATATTGGAGAAAGTTAAAACAACGTCTAAAAGAAGAGGGAAACGAAAGCGTGACAGATTGTCACGCTTTCAAACTACAAGCTGCTGATGGCAAGATGCGACTGACGGATGTGGCCTTTCAAGATATGGATGTCGCAAGTCGCAAGCAGTCGCCTTGAGCAGATGCTGGATCCGGAACTATCTATAGAACAAGCAGTGTCCGATTACAAACGTCTTGGCTATTCTGACTCCTGGATTAACCAACGATTGAAAAGCATAGAGATTCGCAAGGAACTGACCGATGAATGGAATCGTACAGGAGTGATAGAAGGCTATCAGTATGCGACGCTTACAGACATCATCACCAAAGAATGGAGCGGATTCAGGACGAAAGAATACAAACAGTTCAAGGGATTGAAAAAAGAAAGTCTCCGTGACAATATGACTAATGTCGAACTTATTCTTAACAGTTTGGCTGAAGCATCGACAACGGAGATTGCCAGATAAGTGATTGTTTTTTTTCTTAAGACGCATTAAGCCGCACGGCCGTGCGGCTCTACCCGAGATACCTCAACTCCTAACTAACAAGACGTGTCAACGTGTGTTTATTTTTAAGGAAACGTTGACGCGTCTCTACAGGAAATTAATAATTATGCATTATGAATTGTGAATTATGAATTAAAAAAAAAGAACCCCAAAATCCTTTCGGATCCTGAGGTTCTATATCAAAGACCGTTAGTCTTTAGTCTTTAGCCATTAGCCATTAGCTATTAGCTAAAAAAATCATTTAGACTTTTTTCTGATTCCGTATGCTAATCCCATACCGGCGAGGAGTAATAATCCTGAGCCGACTGGTGCGCTTTGGTCTTCTGTGCTACCGTGACCTATCATTGATGGCATTGAGCCCCAACCATTTGCATTTGTAGTTCTGTTTTGTTCAACGTTGTTGTATACGAAGAAACCGTCGCTTTGTGCGTTTACATTAACAGCTGCGAATAATGCTATTGCTAATATTATCTTTTTCATATTTTTTCTATTTTTTGGGTCAACTGACAACAGTCAACAGTCAACTGTCCTTGGGTATGCTTGGACGAAGTCTGTTGTCTGTTGTCCGTTGACTGTTGTCTTATCAATAAATAACTACCTTTTGTGATTTAACACCTTCTGCATTGACAACTCTTACAACGTATGCTGCATTGTTGAAGTCGCTTACGTTGATTCTGCCGTTGTTCATTTCATTGCTGTAAACAACTCTACCCATCATGTCGATGATTTGGATTGTGCCTTCAGCATTGATGATGAGCTCTTCACCTGATTGGTATACAAACTGACTGTTGTCTGTTGTCTGTTGTCTGTTGTCCAACTTAACAACGAAACGGTTGTGGCTGTCGTTGCTTGTTGCTGTGAAGTTGTATTCATCTTCAAGGAGCATATTTGTTTCAATACCTGTGAAACGGTCTACTAATATTACGTTTTCGAATTCACCGTTGATGTCTAAGCTGATGCTGTAGTTACCCATTTGTGAAGCTACGAATGAGAGTTCTACTTCAGCAACGTTTTCGTCTACGTTAGCGATACCATAACGTTTGCCGTTGTTTGAAACGAATACTGTAGCGATTTCTTCATTTAAGTTTTGTAACTTGCTGAAGCCTTCTGATTGGCCAGCGAAGTTGATGACTGCATTGTCCTTGCCAGCTTTGCCAGTAGCGATGACGTTGATGCTGTTAGCTTGTCTGCCGCTTCTTGTTTCTGCTGGAACATTCTTATGGTCGTATGAGAATTCTGCACCTTCACCTATAGTTTGTACGAAGAAACCGTCACCTACTGGAATTGTTGTTTGTGTGTAGTCATAACCGCCTTCTTCTGTTACTACAGCAATGCCATTAACCAAGTTGGTGAATGAAGCTCTACTCATATCCATATCGAATGTGAATGGGTTGCCGAGGAGGTAGGTGTTAGCTAAGTCCTTGCCTTTTGTGTAAGATAATTCTGGATATGCGACGAATGATGTTTCGCTGTAGAAAGTACCAGTTAATGTAGCTGTTTCTTGTTTTTCGTATGAAGCAAGGTAACCAACGCCTTGAACAAATGTTTCATCAAATGAACGTGTGTTTGAACTTCTTGTTTTGCTGCCTGATGTTAATGCGATATCGTCAATAATGATAGCATCACCACCCATATCATTTGTACATTCGTGACGGAATCCTATGTATAATTTTTTACCAGCATACTCTGCCAATGAAATTTCCATTTGGTGAACTCTTTGGTATGTACCTCTCCAAATTTGTGTGAAATTTTCATTATCTTCTGAAATAACTACTTCATAAATATCATCACGTGCAACATTTGGGAATGAGTGGTTAACATACCATGAAAGTTTTGATTCTGCTGTGATTTTATAAGCGTTTTCTGTTACTACGTAGTTGTTTGCTATATATGTAGTCCATGTATTAGCATTATATGACATTGAATAAAGAGCAGGACCATTGCCGTAATAATCACTTACTGTTGACACTGCCCATGCAGGTGCTGTATTGCCTTCACCGCTGAAGGTTCTCCAGCCAGTCATTGAACCATCTTCAAAGTCAAAATAGAAAGAAGAAGCAGTTAAGTCATCACCGCCTGGTTGTTCTGGTTGTTCACCTGAGTTATCACCTGTGTTTTTATAGTTAACCCATTCTGCACCTTCTTTTGAACCATCGTATTTGTACAAGTCGAAATCACCGTCTGTTGATTCGAATGAAGCTGTTGTTGCATCTACGAATGGTGATGAGATTAATTGCCAGCCTTTGTTGCTTGCAGACCAGTCGTTTCTGATATTCATAACGAATTGACCGCTGAGTTCTGCATTGTTTTGGAACAATTGACCGCCGTCTTTGATGCATAAAGCGCTTTCGTTCTTGTTGTAAACTTTGTCAGCTGTCAAAGAACCGTTGATTGTTAAGCTACCTGCTTTGATGTCGACAGTACCAACTGTGATAACATCTGTTGCAGCGATAGTGGCGTTTGCATAAATCAATACGTTGTCATCTGCTTGAGGTAAACCTTCTTTCCAGTTTGAAGCTGTGTTCCAGTCACCGTCTGTATTAAAGATGGCATAGTCTCTTGTTATCTCATTTGACCAGTTGATGATATTGCTGTTATAGTTTGCAACACCAAATTGATATGTGCCATTATTTAATGTGTTCCATGATTCGTATACGTATTGGGCTGATCCAAAACCACTGAACCATGCATTTTCTTTTATAAGCTCTTCGCCTTCGTTTGTCTTGAGATATACATTGTAATATCCTTCTTCTTTGCCTGTCAAAGTTATTTTAATGTTTCCATTGGTTTCTGTTTCTTCTGCTGTTACGTTGTAGATATATTCAGATGCCAATGTAACATTCAATATCTTTTCGTCACCTTTTTCAATCTTGACACTTTCTTTGCTATGTGAAGAATAATTGTCCTTTGAAATGGTCATTGCATAGTCAGCAACTAATATTGACTTTGAACCCTTGCCTGTTGCGTCAGAAAGTATGGTGTATGTTTTTTCTTTGCCGAATTCGCTGATACCGCTCAATTCGATAGATGCACCTTCTATTGGATTGTTATTAGGATCCTTTACGTAAACGATAAGCATTCCTATGTTAGCAACTTTAACATTTACAGCTTCTGATACTCCTGATTCGCCATATCCTTCGTAGACAGCTGTTACAGTGAAGTTGTAGCCAGGATTCATATTTGATTTAATCTTAAGATCTTTAGCCTTAACGGTATAATTGTTAGCTGTAGTGTCAGCTATTTTTTTGCCATCAAGGTAAACATTGTAACTAGTAGCACCTTTTATGCTATTCCACATAATCTGTGTTGAACCATATTGACCCAATGATGGTTCGACTTCCTCTGGATTTGCAGATACATTTTGAGGAATTTCTAATTTTGTGATGAAAGAAACTATATCGCCGTATAATACTTCGCCGTTTTCTGTTTCTTTAACATTGACTTGCCAGTAGTATTCGCTTGCAGCATTGAGGTCTGATGTTTGGAATTGGTCGTTTGTGCCTCTTGCTGTCCAATCTTGTACAATTTCTAAATTTGTTTTTGATGTTCCTAACAATACTTGGTAGAAAGCAGCATTGCCAACGTAGTTCCATGATAATGCAGGATTTACTTCGCTTGCTATAGAACCGTTAGCTGGATAAGCGTAAGTGGATGGCAATGTTGATGCTGTTGTGAATGAATAGATAGCAGTTTCTGTTCTTGGACCTACAGAATTCATAACCTCAACAGCCCAATAGAATGTTTTACCTGTTGTGAAAAATGGCATTGCAAATGACATTTCTTTAACACCGTTTGTGCTTGTCCAATTGTTTCCAGTACCACCATTCTTTATTGAGATATAAAACATTTCATTTTCATTTGTATCGGACATCATAAGCTTATAGTGTGTAGTATTAGGATCAAATTTGAATGTCACGATGTTGCTTGTAACACCTGTAGCGCCGTCTATTGGAGAAACTGGAGTTACGTTGTCTGGAACGCTTGCAACTGAGAATGTGTATTCTATACCTTTTGTTGTATTTACTGAGTTTCTTGCATCAATTCTCCATGTGTGGTTGCCTGAAGATAAATCTGATGTTTGATATTCACCTGTTGTAGAAGAACCTGGGTTTGTCCATTCTGTTACAGCTACACCATCTATCAAGACTTGATATTCTTCTGTGTCAGTACCGAATGTCCATGTGAATTTAGGATTTACTAAATCTTGGTCGCCATTAGGATAAGCGTTTTCTATTGCGCCTGGAGCTGAGATTTGTTTTGTTGTGAAACTGTAAACAGTAGATTCTTTTGTAGGATCGTCTGCACCTCCACCGTTGTTTGCAATAACTTTCCAGTAGTAGGTTGTTGGTTGTGCATAATTCAAACCTTCTACAGTAGAAGTGTATATTTGTTTTGTTTCATCATTTACCCATTCTGTTTCGCTACCTGCAACGTATCTTACGTCAGATGAGAAGTCTTCTGTTGTGCTTAACAAAACTTTGTAGTGAGTTTTGTTTTCAGCATAAAATGAAAGATAAGGGTTGAATATGCTTGTTGCATATTCTCCATTAGGATATGCTTGGTTATCTGTGAATACAGGAGCTTTTTTTTCTGCTGCACCACCGAAGGTGAGTGTGATCATAGGAAGACCATTTGATGGAGTAGCATATGCTTGCTGATCGTAATATTTTGGTGCATCTGGACCATAATTAGTACCAGTGTTTCTATAATACATTACGCGTCTTGAATCAGCGCTGTATGTGCGATAATATGTTGCAGCTCCTTGTTTTGAGTTAACGTCAAAACAAACAAGAAGATTTTGTTTACCGTCGTATTCAAAAGTTGATGTTGTTAATGGTATTTCTAATACAGAGTTTGTTATAGTGGCATTACCGCTAAACACGAGGTGGTCTGGGTCTTTTACTGTTTTGTCCCAGTCTGGTTTACTTGAGAAAGCATCTTTAGTTGTATGTTTAATGTATATTTTTACATCGTAAACTGTTTTATTCACATCTGGATCACTTACATAAAAAGATATTTTTGAAATAGTTCCAGCTCCACCGCCATTATCTGTAATTTCTGAGGCTTTGTAAATTTGTTGAGATGTTGAATAAACGGAAGTTGAGATGTAGGGGTAAGTACTACTTTCGGTAGTACCATTAGCTCCAATTGTCACTTCTTGTGCCATCAAAGAAGAACTAAATCCTCCTAAAAGGCACATCATTACTAAAAGTAAAAATTTTCTTTTCATTTGTTAAAATGTTGATAAATATTAAAAAAAGTTTTTTTAAAAAGATTCAATCGTTAAATATGTGACGTTTTTTTCTGCTCAAAAAAACTCCGCAAAATTACAACATTTTTTTTAATTGTAAACTAGTTAGTTAGAAAAAAATAAACTAAGACTTTGAATTTTAAGCCGCACGGCCGTGCGGCTCTACCCGAGACGTGTCAACGCGTATTTATTTTTAAGGTAACGTTGACGCGTCTCTACATCAATTCCTAATTTATTTTAACAATAGTTAAAAAGTGTTAAAATTGTAAAAGTGATAATTTTTCTCTATATTTTTGTAGAGAACTTTAAAAACGATTTTTATGAAAGATAATAACGATTCAATCAATCAAGATCTTCTTGATGACATTAAAGGTATTATAAACAATGCTCGACAGAATGCAGTGCGTAGTGTTGACTTTTGTCGTGTTCAGATGTATTGGAATATTGGCAGACGTATTTTTGAAGAAGAACAAAATGGAAAAGAACGAGCTGAATACGGTTCTTATTTAATAAAAAAATTGGCAACAAAGATAGAACCCGAATATGGTAGCGGTTTTTCTGTAAGACAATTGGAACGGAGTCGTCAGTTTTACAGGACTTATCCAATTGCGTCCGCACTGCGGACGCAATTGAATTGGAATCAATATAAACAACTAATCGCCATCTCGGATTCTTCTAAACGAGAATATTACGAATTGGAATCCGTAAATAATGGATGGACCATCCTCGCCAATGAATATCATTTGTATTTACCAACCAAATTTCAATTAATCAAAGAAATAAAAGAAGTGGTTTCTACATTTTCTTAAAACGCATTAAGCCGCACGGCCGTGCGGCTCTACCCGAGACGTGTCAACGTGTGTTTATTTTAAAGGAAACGTTGACGCGTCTCTACAGGAAATTAATAATTATGCATTATGAATTGTGAATTATGAATTAAAAAAAAGAACCCCAAAATCCTTTCGGATCCTGAGGTTCTTATTCAAAGGCCGTTAGCCATTGGCCATTAGCCGTTAGCCGTTAGTCTTTAGTCATTAGCCAACGGCTAAAAAATCATTTAGACTTTTTTCTGATTCCGTATGCCAATCCCATACCGGCGAGGAGTAATAATCCTGAACCGAGTGGTGCTGCGCTTTGGTCGGTGTCGTAACCGTGGCCAATCATTGTTGGCATTGTACTCCATCCGCTGCCTGTTGTTCTGCTTTGTTCAACGTCGTTGTAGACGAAGAAACCGTCGCTTTGTGCGTTTACATTAACAGCTGCGAATAATGCTATTGCTAATATTATCTTTTTCATATTTTTCTATTTTTGGGGTCAACTGACAACAGTCAACAGTCAACTGTCCTTGGGTATGCTTGGACGAAGTCTGTTGTCTGTTGTCCGTTGACTGTTGTCTTATCAATAAATAACTACCTTTTGTGATTTAACGCCTTCTGCATTGGCAACTCTTACAACGTATGCTGCATTGTTGAATTCGCTTACATTGATTCTGTTGTCGCCGTTTGAATGTTCATTGCTGTAAACCACTCTGCCTAACATGTCGATGATTTGTACTGAACCTTCGATTGAGAGGATGAGCTCTTCACCTGATTGATATACAAACTGACTGTTGTCTGTTGTCTGTTGTCTGTTGTCCAACTTAACAACGAAACGGTTAGCGTTGTCTCTGCTTGTAGCAGTGAAGTTGTATTCGTTTTCGAGAAGCATATTTGTTTCGATGCCTGCGAAGCGGTCTACCAATGTTACTTCTTCGAATTCACCGTTGATGTCTAAGCTGATGCTGTAGTTACCCATTTGTGAAGCTACGAATGAAAGCTCTACTTCAGAAACGTTTTCGTCTACGTTAGCGATACCGTAACGTTTGCCGTTGTTAGCAACGAATACTGTAGCGATTTCATCATTGAAGTTTTGTAACTTGTTGAAGCCTTCTGATTGGCCAGCGAAGTTGATGATGACGTTGTCCTTGCCAGCTTTGCCAGAAGCGATGACGTTGATGCTGCTAGCTTGTCTGCTGCTTCTTGTTGGAACATTCTTATGATCGTATGAGAATGCTGCTTCTTCAGCAATGGCTTGTACGAAGAAACCGTCACCCATTGCAACTGTACCTGATGTCAAGTATTCGTAGTTGCCTTCTGCATTAACAACTGCGTAACCTGTTGCCATGCCTTCTGCTGTAGCTCTGCTCATATCCATATTGAATGGGAATGGGTTGCCGAGGAGGTGGAAGTTAGCGAAGTCTTTGCCTTCAGTGTAAGTTACTTCTGTGAAATCGAAATAATCTTTGTTGTAGAGATAACCTGACAATGCAACTGAGTCTAATGTTTCGTAAGAAGCGAGGTAACCGCGGCCGTTTACGAATGCATCTTCAAAGTTGCCGTCTTTATGGTTATTCCATTCTGCACCTTCAGCAGTTCCATCATATTTATATAAGTCGTATGATTTAGGAGCCCAGCTGAAACCTGTGAAGCTCATAACGCTAGCTGCATTGAATGGAGAAGCGATGAACTGCCATCCGTCTTTGTTGCTATTTTCCCATGATGTTGGATTTACGATTTCCATATCGAATGTAGCATAAACGTTTTCGTTGCTTTGGAACAATTGAGCGCCGTCATTGAGAACGAGGCTGCCGTTGTTTGTGATTGTACCTGTAACTGTAAGAGCGCCGCCGTTATCGATTGTTAATTTGCCTGATGCAATGTTCAAGTTCTTGACATTTGCAGCTGAAGAAATAACAGCGTTAGCTTTTACGTTCACGTTCTTGCCTGTTGGAACTTCATTTGTGTTCCAGTTGGCTGCATTGTCCCAGTTGCTGTCTTCTGCACCTGTGAATTCTACAATAAGCTTTTCAATTGGTGCTGACCAGTTGATTTTTGATTCTGAGTATGAATAGATAGATGGGAATACAACATTGTCAATAGCTGAACATCTGCCATAATTAACATTTGTACTGAAAGCAACATAAATTTGTTGATTTTCATAGCCTGTTAATGATACAGTCTCTTGTTGCCATGATACTGTATTATAACCATAACTATTATATACTTCTGTCCAAGGGCCTTCAGCAGATTCTGTTGAAACAAAAACTTTTAATGTATTTGTGTATGAATTAGTACTATAATTATATGCATAATAATCTGGTGAGTGACGATAGAAAGTAAGTACTGGGTTTTCTATACCTGTCAAGTCGTATAAAGGAGCGACGAGATAGAAATCACCATAAATTGAACTACCCCAACCATTAGTATTACTGTAAACAGCATAACTTCCTTCTATTGGAGAAACATTATAAGCATAAGTTGTAGGTGTCCAATCGTATGTTGAATTTTCTTTTGTATGATAAGTTGTCCAGCCGTCAGGAAGATTGCCACCGTTTTCAAAACCTTCTGTATATGATTTGTTAACTTCTACAACTGCAGAAACACCATATTGATATGTGCCGTTTCCTAATGCAGCCCAGTCTGTAGCTTCATATTCATTAGCTGTAATACCAGAAGCTACCAATACAACCTCATAAGGTTTTTCAACATTTCTTCTAAATACCTTATATGTGTTGTGTTCTGCATTCCAGCTTACTATTGCATTGTCGCCTGATTCAACGGCTGTGACATCGAATTCTACTACAGCGTTTTGTTCCAATACAATGTCTAAGACAGTAGGAATGCCATAAACGCTTTCAATGCCGCTGTCGCTATAGTCTTTGTAATCGTATCTTGTAACTGTTAAGTCATATTCACCAACTAAAGCGTTAATTTCGTATGAACCATCAGCAGCTGTTGTGGTAGTGTAATTTCTTGAAACGCCACTCCATTCATTATAATAAGAAATTGCTACGACAGCGCCCTCAATTGGGTTTGTGCCGTCTGTTACAGTACCTGAGATAAGGCCCTTGCCTGTTATTTCTACCCATTTGTCGGTCTTGGCAGATTCTCCAAAACTATAGACAGCAGAAACTGCATAAGTAGCATAATAGCTGTCTGGATCGTATTCTAAACTTTCAACGGTGAATGTTGTGTCTGTTATAGTTTCTGTATTTATTAATGTGTATTCATATTCATAAGTTTCATAACTATATTCACCTTGTTTATAGATATTGTAAGCGATAGCGCCTTCAACCTTGTTCCATGTCAATACCATCATATCTTCGCCAGCAACATATATGCCTTTGTCTGTTTCTATATACTCTGGACCTACGTATTCTAAAGTGATGTCTTTTACATAGACTACTCCGTTAGAAACATCACCTGAATTGATGTAGAAATATGCTACATTTGCATATTCTTTTGATATATTTACTGCTAAAGAAGCATATGTCCAATTAGGACACCATATTCGCATGGCAATGCTAAAGTTTGAGTTGCTTTACCGTCAGCGTCTGTATATAATGTGTCTATAGCAGGAACGAGTTGGTAATATTCGTCATAATAATTTGTTGTGTTGAAAGCAACAGCTGCATTTTCTATAGCATTGCCTTCAGTATCTTTAACGTTTACTACGAGATTAAATGTACCAGCCATCTTGACGTTAACAGCTTCGCTATGTGCTGATTCACCTGATGTATGAACGGCTGTAACTGTGATGGCGTTGCCTGGGTTAACGTTGTGTGGAAGGTTTGTCAATTCGAATGATGTTCCTTCAATTGCTTCAGCAAATAATACTTCATTTACGTAAATATTATAAGATATTGCACTTTCGGCGGCTGTCCATGTGAGTGTTGTTGTTTCACCTGGATATAATTCTGCATCTGTAACAGCAAGTTCAGTAGCTTGGTTCAATGGAGTGATGAATGAATAAACTTCACCTGTTGTTGTACCTGTAACATTTCTTGTATTTACTTGCCAGTAATATGTTGTTTGATTTGCCAAACCTTCTGTTTGGAATGATGTTGCGAGTTCTGATGACCAGTCAACAACAACTTCTGTTGGAGGGTTTGTTGTGCCAAACAACACTTGATATTCTTCTGTGTATTTACCGAATGTCCATGACAATTTAGGATTGCTTTGTTCTGTTGCGCCGTTAGCAGGAGCCATTTCTGTGAGAGCTTCTGGAGCAGGAACAGACTCAGCTTTGAGAGTTACAGAGAATTCATCTTCAGCTGCTGCCACTAAATAATATTCGCCGGCTGGATATTTAACAGCGTTTATTTGTGGTTCGACATTTTGGACTTTAGCTAAACCTCTTGTTTCAGAACCGTCTGATAAACTAAGATTGTCGATATAAATTCTTTCTTGGTAATTGTCTTGATGATGTAATGCTATATGATATTCACCATAAGCAAGGCCTAATTCGGCAAATTTAGCACCTAAGTCTACAGTTTTGCTTATCCATTCAACAGACATTGGGTTTATAGTTTCAATAAGTGTAAATACTTCCCCGTCTGTTGAAACTTTAACCATGACTTTGTCTGGATATTGTGTACTTAATATTTTTGTATCAAATGACAACTTAGAATTTGCTGTAATTGCATATTTTTCTTTAGTATAAATGTAATTGTCAGCATCCTTAATGTTGCCTCCCGCTTGATACCTATATGAATAAGACACTATACAATTTCTGCCATCACTGGTTGTAAATTGCCAATGATCATTATTGTTATCATATTCTATGAATCCAAAATCATCTAAATTGCCATCTTCAAAGTTATAGAAGAATGATGTTGGGGCTGTTGGTGCAATTTCCAATACCTCACCATTATAATTGTTGTTTGAAGAAGGACCTACATTGTTTTCCAAGTCTATATCTTCAGCTTTGTAGATAGCTGCTATAGCGTTTGTACCGGTTACAGTTGCTGTCAAAACAGTTGGATTGTTTAAAGTGAAGTGGTAGACAGCATCTGGAGTTTCACCTTCGTTGGCTTCATTAGGAAGGATATAATCATCGTGTAAGTTGGCGAATGTTGGTGTATTGCTGAAAGAACCGTCTTGGCTAAATCTTACACCTTGTGCAAGTTCAATGACGTCTGGTCTTTCTGGTGCGTAAGCTGTTGCTGTAACAGGGATTTCTATAGTTGAAGCTTCACCTTCTATTTCGTATGAGATTACGATATTGCCGCTTGGAGAACCTGCGTATTGAGTGTCAGTTTTGCATGTCACATTGAAAACTACAGTACTTGCTGTAGGGTCTATATTTTCTGACAATACGAAGAATTCGTTGCTGCTTTCGATAGATGTGATTTCTGCGCCGATGTTTTCAACTTTAACTTCAGCAGAAGGAGCATTGTATTTTTCTGACCAGTAGTTACCTAATTTTACTTCAGCAAATTCAATTGCTTCAACATTTGCTTTAACGCCAGGTTCAGCTTCTACAAAGAACTTGATTTGGTTGTTTTGATTTAATGCTTGTGTATATTTACCAGCTACATTAAGTGGGTCATAGTTGTTATTTGAAGAATCATCAAATCTATAATTTGCTCTATAATTAGCTGTATTATTGCCCTTGAATGTTGGAGCCTGTACATAAGAGCCAGTATTATCGTCAACACAGATTAAGATATTGCCACCTGTATATTCAAAGTTTTTGCTGAAAGCTATTTCACACCATCCGTTAACGAATGTATATGTGCCACTATAAACCTTATCTTCAGCGGTCATATTAACCATATCATAGCCACCTGTGAAAGAATCTTTTGTTGTGTTTGTGATATATACGTCTATATTTCTGCTTACAGCATAGCCATTGTTATAGAAAGCTATTTTTGAGACATTGCCAGCGCCGAAACCAAGTTCGTCAGCAGTATAGATTTGTTGTGTTGTAGAATAGTTGTAATATGTATATGTTGGAATGTAGTTAGCATCTACGTCACCTGCACCAACCAAGACTTCCTTAACCAAAGGAGCTTTTGCTGTTGTTGCGCAAGCTTGTTCAGAAGCTGCAGACTCTTTTTGGCCGCGAACGCCTGTTACTGTGAAACAATATTCTGTATTTGCATTAAGACCTTCAACTAAATAAGATGTTGTTGAAGTAAAACTAACTAATGTACCGTTTTTGTAAACGTTATAGCTCTTAGCGTTTTCAGCTGCATCCCATGTCAACTCTATAGAAGTATGGTCAACAGCTTCAGCAACGAGGCTTGTAGGAGTTGCAGGTTCCAAGTCATCTTGTGCTTCACCGAAAGTGAATCTGATAGAAGGTTGACGAGTACTATAAAAACCACCGCTTGCAGAAACAGGATTTGTACCATTTACATAGAAAGTAGCGTTTCTTGAAAGATTTTGATATGCGTTACCTGCCTGATAAGTATAAGTATAAGAACCTGTATTATCAGATGCCACAAGAAGAATATTACCTCCTGTATATTCAAAAGGAGTATCTAATTCAAAAGTAACCCAGCCGTCTGTTGGAGCAGTGCTTATAGCATCGCTATGGAAAACCATATCAGCGTCTGTATAAGATTCCCAGTTTGTCAAAGATGATGTAGTAGTGTTTTTCAAATAGAATGTAAGGTTTCTTGTTTGGGTCACGTTTACTTTGAAAGCGATTTTCTCAATTATACCAGCAGCATGATTGATTTCGCTTGCCGTGTAAACGTGCTGGCTTAATTGGTAGTTATAATTGAAAGCAATTGGATAACCGACTTGATAGCTTGTCGCATCACCTCCAATTGTTACTTCATCTTGTGCGTTAAGCACGTTTTGATTTACCCCGCCCAATAGGGTAAGGCACATCATCATTAAAAGAATAAATTTTTTCTTCATAAGCATTTTTATTAATTTAGGTTTATATTTATCAAAAAAATAATGCAAAGAACCAGAATCCTAAACTCTCAGCTTTTGCTGGTCTTTCGGAAGAACTTAAGAGTCTATTATTCAAGGTATAAAAATCCTCCAAATTTATATTATTTTTCAATATGAACGTTAATTTTTTTTAACTTTTTTATATAACAATTGTTAAGGAAAAAAGTTTGGAGTTGTAGAGAATATGCGTCAACGTTACCTTGAAAATAAACACGCTTTTAGTTAGGAATTAGGAGTTAGGAGTTGTAGAGACGCGTCAACGTTACCTTGAAAATAAACACACGTTGACACGTCTTTTTAGTTAGGAATTAGGAATTGAGGGTATGAGGGTATGAGGGCTCTGGCTCAAGGTTCAAAGTTCAAGGTTCAATGTTTTTAAGACATACGTCCGTATGTCTCAACGTGAGATTATGGTGTTAAATTGCAGCTGCTAATTTATAATCCAATTTCGTGTAGAGCCGCACGGACGTGCGGCTGGAAGTTGAGGGGGATGAGAGTTCAAAGTTCCTAAAAAACATTAACAATAAATCTTAATAATTTCCAGAAAAACGCCAAAAATGAAAAGACGGGAGAAAATTCCCGTGTTGAAACCTTGACGTTTTATTCCGTTTGCCATAAATTTGCAAGTGAGAATAAAGCCATTTGAATTTATGAGAAACAATTTTGAAAACAATGGTGATATCATCATTTATC
>JAFYUH010000116.1 GCA_017549605.1 Bacteroidales bacterium | reverse complement strand
TCACTGCGAGATATATAAGAAGACTGATAACCAAGTTTAGGACCGAAATCAAAATTTGACTGAGCATTAGCTGCCATGGCAACAAATAATGCGATAAATAGAAGTAGTTTTTTCATGGCAATTTGATTTTAATGATACGGCAAATGTAGAAATAAATTTTATAAAATCAAAAGACACATCAACATTTTTTAAATTCATATATATAGTTGAGAGCTGCGACTTGATATTAATCGCCAATGCGTTAGGGATTGAAGCGGCATCCTTTGCGAAGCTCGGACTTCAGACTTCGAACTACGGACTTCGGTATTTTGGGAGCGAGGCGGAATTGAAGCGAGCAAAGATAGAGCGGAAAGCCCGACGGCGATAGCCGGAACGCCCAAAAGAAAAGTCACCAAGACTCTGAGACACCGAGTCACCAAGTAGAGACGTCACTCCTGAGGCGTTTTTTGAGATGCCGAGTTGCTGAGATGCTTAAATAAAGTATTTAGACTTTGCGTTCCTTCGCGACTTTGTGAGAGATAACTTAAATTCCATGAGCGAGGATATCGGCGATATGGAGCACCTGGATATCGAATTTCTGCTTCTTGATGCAGCTGTCGAGTTGCATGAGACAGGAGACGTCATTTGTGACGATATATTCCGCGCCTGTAGACATAGCGTCCTTTATCTTTCTTTCCGCCATGGCGACAGAAATAGCTTCGTGCTGAATCGAGAAGAAACCCGAGCCAAAGCCGCAGCATACTTCAGGGCGCTGCATCTCAACGAGTTCAAGGCCTTTGACATTAGAGAGCAGCTTGCGACCTTCGTCTTTAAGACCCAACTCACGCAAAGAACAGCAAGTGTCCTGATAGACGACCTTATGATTAAACTCCGCACCGAAGTTCACGACATTGATTTTATTGACAAGGAAGTCAGTAAGTTCGTAGACATTAGGCACGAGGCGCTTATATTCAAGGTGAGATGCAGTGTTATAGAACAGTTCCTTATAACGAGTCTTGATGTAACCGACGCAAGAGGCGCTTACGCCAACGACAGGTCTGTCATGAGGAAAATCACGTAAAAACTTCTCTCCCAACTCTTTTGCCTCTTCGACGAAACCACTTGCATAAGCAAACTTACCGCAGCAGGTCTGCTCTGGATTATACTCCACGTCGACACAAGCAGCATTTAAAATCTTCATAACATTCTTGGCAGTCTCTGGGTAAAACTGGTCCATCACACATGAAATAAAAAGATCTATCGTCATATTGCTATAATTTAGAATGTTATGTTAAAATATTTTAAGATTATTTGCAAAAATAATAAAAGACTAAAGACTAAAGACCAAAGACTAAAGTTTTTTTCAACTAAAGCATTATTGATTTTATTTTAAGACGCATCAATGTGCGTTTATTTTATAAAAAACATTGATACGTATTCTCTACATTGACTCAAAAAATCCAGGATATGATTTTGAGACGACCTCGGTATTTTCCATTGAGACAGTTCCTATTTTCATCGAGAGAACCGAGAGTGCCATCGCAATGCGATGATCTTCGTAATTGTCAAAAACTATTGGGCTTTCCTCGGTGAAATACGGCAGTTCCTCTGGACAGAACATCTTCAATTCATCATCCGAGACATCTTCGAAAGCGATGTTGATTTTTGACAATTCATTCATCATCGCATGTTTCCTATCCGACTCTTTTATCGAAAGATTCTTCAATCCTGTAAACGTAGCGTTCACTTTATTTCCAGCACATGCCGCGATAACAGCTGGGAAAAGGTCAGGACAATCTTTGAAGTTGAAAGTTGAGCTCTGAACTTTGAGCTCTGAACTCTGAACTTTGAGCTCTGAACTCTGAACTTTGAGCTGACAGCCGACAGATGAATTACCGCTGACTGTTGACCGTTGACTGTTGACCTTTTTAAGGAGAACACCTTCTTTTACTGGGAGTGTTTCAACGCCAAGACATTGGAACATCTTGATTGCTGCGGCGTCGGCTTGCAAGGAATTTATGTTAAGATTTTTTAACAATATTTCTGCATTGTCAGAGAAAGATGCTATTTCGTACCAGAAAGCTGCTGCGCTCCAGTCGGGTTCCACCTTGATATTCTCAACATTATAACATCCAGGTTTTACCATTATATCTCTATCATTTCTAACGACATCTATCCCGCATTGTCTCATCATATCTATCGTCATGTCGATATACGGCAACGAGGAGAGAATTCCTGTCAGATGCAATTCGAGTCCGTTTTTCCACAATGGAGCCGCGAGCAACAACGAAGAGGCAAACTGACTGCTTTGTTCTGCGCTTATTTCTAATCTCCACGTATCGCAAGGATTTGATCTCCACGTATCACGAGGATCTCTCGTATTACTTGAAGAAGTATTTGACATCCACGGATCACGAGAATCACAGGTATTGTTTGGGGATGATGATTCGTGCTGATTTGCGAGATTCGTGGAGCTTATAAGAATCGGTGGATATCCTTCACGTCCTTGGTATTCTATCGAGACGCCGAGGCTTCTCAAGGCATCGACCAAAGAATCTATCGGACGGCTTTTCATTCTCTCGCTGCCGGTTAATAAGACACCAAGACACCGAGTCACCGAGACCCCAAGATACAGATTCGCGACTGCTGTCATAAGGAAACGGAAAACCGTTCCGGCATTGTGGCAGTCTAAAGTCAACGGACTTCGGACTTCAGACAACAGACCTTGTTCACAATCTTTGATATATTGATTTATTGCGTTTAAATGTTTCTGCAAAAGAACCGTATCATCGGAGTTTGATAAAGACACCGAGACACCGAGACACCGAGACACCAAGTCTTTGACCTCATTCAGTTGCTGAGCCTGTCGAAGTGACGGACTGCTGCCTTCGACAAGTTCAGGCACCATTGAATTTCCATCCCCTTTAATTCCTGAATTCCTCAATTCCTCAATTCCATAGTAGTGCATAATCATCAAGGCTCTGTTGCTTTCGCTCTTGCTTAAAGGCAACTCCACCACACGGTTTTGATCTCGGCTAATATTTTTTGCAGAAATTAACATTTATTCAGAAAATTTATTTTTCAAAATCAAGATCGCATCTTTTATATCGTCCTCGCTCACTTCAACATCGGTCATTGGTTTCTCTGGAGCAGAAATCAAAACGAAACGAGGCTTACCGCCTTTGTTTTTCTTGTCATGAGAAATATAGCTATAAATCGCATCGACATCAAAACCATTAAGATTTAACACATTAAGATTTCCCTTAAACCACATCTCATAGAAGAACAGCCATTTCTCGTCCAATCCGCAGTATTTCACGGAAAGATATAAAGAAGAATACATTCCGAGCGCGACAGCCTCTCCATGAGTGAGATAGTTATCCTTTTCCAGATAATAAGACTCCAAGGCATGACCTATGGTGTGACCGAAATTCAATATCTTACGAAGTCCCGACTCCTTCATGTCAAAACCGACGATCTCATCTTTTGTCATCGCCGCTTTCTCTATGAACTCCATATAGTTATCAGAATCCAAATCCAAGAATGAAGCGTCTGCCACGAAAGCATATTTCATCATCTCGGCAAGACCGGAGAGAATATCTCTTTCGTTAAGAGTCTTTAAGAATTGTGTATTTATTATTACGCTTTGAGGCTCGGAAAACAATCCGATCTGATTTTTATAATTGTTAAAATTTATTCCGTTTTTACCGCCTATGGAAGCGTCTATCATTGCTAGTAAAGTCGTTGGAACATTGACGAAATCGATACCTCTTTTGTAAGTAGATGCCGCAAAGCCTCCGATATCCGAAATAGTTCCACCTCCAAGATTTATCATAAGCGAGTCTCTTCCCGCCTTAGCCTCAAGGAGTTTATTCCATATAAACATAACATTTTCAATGCTTTTACTTTCTTCACCAGAAGGTATCACGATTTTAACGCACTCTTTTCCTGGCAACATAGAAGCAATCATAGACGAATAGATGCTATAAATATTTTCATCTGTAAGAACAAAATATTTATCGTAATTATTTGTCAGAGTTGACAACTGAGCATAAGCATCTTCTCCAAAAAATATGTTCATAATTCTTAAAATTTCTTTGCCAATTCTTTAAAAACACAGCCTCTCTCTTCAAAGTTCTTATATCTGTCATAACTCGCGGCAGCTGGAGAAAGTAGACATACGTCACCGCTTTTCGCCAAGTTTCCTATTATCTCAAAAGCAGATTCCATATCTGTATATTCCAACACATTTCCTTTATATCCTGCTTCCTGCAACTTAGCATTGATTGTCTGTCCAGCCTGACCTGTAATCAATATGCAAGGCAAGACATTGTCTTTCAAATATGTAACTAAAGGTTCATAGTCGATGCCTCTGTCGAAACCGCCGAGCAAAAGAAAATTAACATTCTTTATAGTCTGCAATGCAGCTATCGTAGCCTGAGGTATCGTCGAGATGCTATCATTAAAAAACTTCACGCCATTAAAGACACCGACAAATTCCTGACGATGTTCCAATGACTTGAACGTATAAAGATGAGGTATCAGATTTTCAATTAGCAATCCGTATGACTTACAAGCACATAATGCAGCTTTCACATTACGTTTGTTATGTTCACCCAAAAGCGGAATCTGATTCCAGTCTATATTATACCCATCAAAATCATAACTTTCAAAATCAACGCAACGCTTTGCAACTGTTGACTGTTGACTGTTGACTGTTGACTGATTAACAACAGCTATATCTGAATCATCCATATAACGTAACACATTGACTTTAGCGTCTTTATATTTCTCAAAAGTACCGAAATGATCAAGATGTTCCTCAAAGACATTCAGAAGAATTCCGACATGAGGAGATCTGTTTATAAATTGGAGCTGATGAGCAGATAGTTCGTAAACCACTATCGTTCTTTCATTTATGTCTGATACACAATCCAAAATCGGGATACCGATATTACCTGCGAGTATTACATCATTTCCTGATTCTTTGAGAAGATGATATATCAAAGACGATGTCGTACTCTTTCCCTTAGTTCCTGTAACGCCAATAACCTGATTATGATAAGCTTCCAAAAACAAATCCGTCTGCGAGCTTATCAAGGAAAGGTCGATGTCAACATCTTTAACAGAGATTCCCGGTGTCTTTATCACGATATCATAGTCGGAGGCAGCTCTCAGATAATCATCGCCGAAAAACAGATCATATCTCTCTTTATCAACATCTTGAAAAGCCGACTCGTTTTTATCAGCGATGCCTACTATAGCGTCAGGCATATATTGCTGCAAAAACCTCAATGTCGATTTTCCCTCACGACCAAATCCTGCGATGAGGATTCGTTTACCGCTCAATCGTCTGCAAATAGAATCTATCATCTTAGTCATTGTTTATAAACAAGTTATCTTTCAATATCGCTTCAAAATGCTCTGGAAGATTATTTATATAGTCGTATTGACTTAATAAATTTTCCAAAGATCCAGAAAGAATCCGTTGTCCGTTGTCCATAGTCTGTTGACAATATTCCAAGCACGCATTCACTTCTTCCACTGTTCCGACACATTCAAAAGGTTTCACTTCAGCTTCGCCTTTAAGCTGTTTTAATATTGGCAACAACTCGCTGTCGTTCAACAAGTCATTTCCGAATATATCAAGCAATTCATTCTTAGGAATGAACGGTGACATTATCAGATAAGTGAAAAGACATTTAGGACATTTGCCGCACCAAGAGTCGGTCTTGCTTCCGACATTGCAGCTTTTAAAGACCTTATAATAATCCTTATTTTTAGCGAAGAGACTTGCGATCTGAATCTCATTGATTGGACGCAAGAAACTAAAATATTGAATCTCAGAGCTTATATATTTCTCGACATAATCTCTGAAGTCATTTTCAAAGGCTATCGACTTGCTATATTGATGATTCACTTCAGTATCGAGGACCGTAGGCTCATTAGCGCTCGACTCATTGGAAAGAGCGATATATTTTGAATTTGTCGCGAATCCTATCAGAAGAGTATAGAAAGCCAACATCGCTGAGAAAGGAGTATGTCCGTTCAAAAAGCCTTCGTTATTCATTCTCAACATTGTAGGATCCAGCGTTCTTTTAATCACTGCTGTCTGTTCCAAGGAGAAACCTGCAGCATCGACACAGTCTTTTGTCGCGCCACGAGGATTGATAATCAAAGGAATGATCGGCATCTTATTTTTAAGCAGCTCTACAGTCACGACAGAATCCTTGCCGCCGCCTATAGGCACCAAAGTCGTTTCTTTCAACGGAAGCTCGATCTTCTCGCAAGAAGCATCGCTTTCGCAAATGATCTGCATAAAATCATTAACATTTTCCTTTATTCCGTTGAGATAGAAAAACTCACCCAAACCATTGAAATATAATTTCTTCCACCATAGAATCTGATCGGCATCCAATTTAAAAGGAGCAATATAAACCTTCTTAGGACAAGCCAGTTTCCAATAACTGACCAACTCTATCATTCCTATGTTAAAGAGAATCGTATCTAACTGATTTTTATCAATATCAGACCAGTTGTAGAATTTTCTTTGAGGAATCTCAAATGATGGCGTGAAATAATATTTATCATCGAGAGAGAAATAAAATTTCACTGAAAGCACACCATTTTCCAAAGTATAATCGTATCTTTGAAAACGGAAAAATTCATATTCTTCTCTTAGGGAATTATATTTATTTTGGTCGTAATAAGTTGCCATAATTTCTAAAAATTGATTTACAAATTTAGCAAAATTCACAATTCATAATGCATAATTCATAATGCATAATTAAAATTAATCAAGAAAGCATGAACAAGGACGAACTATTTAAGATTCAGAGCAATACATTAAACCCAGCCATTGGCGACGTTTTAATAGCAGAACCGTTTATGGATGATTTTTATTTCAGGCGCTCTGTCATCCTCCTCGTCGACCATAACGAAGAAGGCAGTCTCGGCGTCATTTTCAACAAACGCCTGACGATACCTTTCAATGAAATAGTTCAAGGATTCCCTGAGTTCAAGGCCGACGTCTATCTTGGCGGACCTGTAGAGCCAGACAGAATTTTCTTCATCCACACCATCGGAGAGATGATTCCAGACTCACATCTTATAAGCAACGGATTATATTGGAGCGGCAACATCAACGCACTTAAGGCCATGATCAGGATGGACTTCATCAAACCACACGAAGTGAGGTTCTTTGTCGGTTATGCAGGTTGGGACGGCGGACAGCTACGCAATGAGTTAAAGGCAAATACCTGGCTCGTTGGACGATTCACTGCCAAGGAACTGCTCAACACCATGCCTGGCAAAATGTGGAGCGGACTCGTCAACAAAATGGGAAAGAGATATATGCTTTGGGATAAATTTCCGGTGAACCCCTCGGAGAATTAGGTTTTAAGGGTATGAGGGATTAAGGGTATTAGGGTATGAGGGTATGAGGAGTTAAGGGTATGAGGATTCCTCAGTTCCTCAGTTCCTCAATTCCTTAGTTCCTTAGTTCCTATTTTTCTAAAACTGCCTTATAAAAAAGGTCGTGGATTTCTGTTCTGAGATTGAGTTTTGAGAGTTTGTTATTATCAGATGTTGGATAAACGCGATTTGACAGGAATATAACAATCAGATTATTAGCAGGATCTGCCCAAGCGAAAGTGCCTGTAAAACCAGCATGTCCGTAACTTGCCATCGACGATTGCTTTGAAGGTGTATAATATTTTGCTTCTGGATCTAATTCCGGTTTATCGAATCCAATACCTCTTCTATTTTCGTTATCGGCAAAAGGCGCAGAAGTGAAATAGTTTATCGTCTCTTCCGAAATGAACTGTGTTCCATTTGCATAACCACCGTTAAGAAGAAGCTGCATCATAACAGCAAGGTCTCTCGCATTAGAGAAAAGCCCAGCGTGACCAGAGACACCGCCAAACAAAGCAGCAGTCTGATCATGGACATCACCACAAAGCAATTGGTTACGGAAATATTTATCATCTTCTGTAGGAACGATATTGTGTATATCATGTTTGTTCAATGGTTTGAAACAGATATGATTAAGATTCAAAGGTTCAAAGAATGTTTCTTGCAGATACGACTCAAACGACTGATTGGTAATTGACTCAACGATACCAGGAACGAAATAAAATCCTAAATCGCTGTATTTGTATTTCTTCTCTTTAAGTTCAGATTTCATTATGGTGTCATAGATCTCATATTTAAACTCATCAGAGAGATACATATTCTTCGCGACTCTAACAGTATGCTCTTCGTCAATGCTTTCTCTATAATAATTCACATCAAGGCATTTATCCTTACATGTCATCTTATAAATTGGAATCCAAGGCGTCATTCCTGATTGATGTGTGAGAAATTCTATCAGCTTGATATTACCTTTATCAGACTGATTCATAAAAGGAAAGAAGTCACCGAGTGTTGAATTAACATCCAATTTACCTTCATCATAAAGCTTCATTAAGGCAAAAGAAGAAGCGAATAACTTTGTAAGAGAAGCGATGTCGTAAACCGCATCCTGATGAACCGTCTGCTCACCGTCGTAAGTGAATTTTCCGTAGTTGCCCTCATATATTATCTTTCCGTCTTTCATCGCCAAGACCTGACAACCAGGATATGCCTTTTGATTTATTCCGTCAATAAGCAAAGAGTCAATCTTACGAATATATTGATTGTCAATCAAAGACACTGGCAACGACTCAGGAGAAAGGAAACCCTTAAATTCAAAGCCACTACCACATTTATATTTCTTTACAGAAACCGGCAACTTACCCTTAGGAGATATCTTTCCTACAAGAATATCCACCATAGCATTGGCAACCATCTCATTATCCTCATAACCGACAAGTAGAGATGAAAGATTTCTACCGAAAGAGAACTTATCCAAAGCATACGGACTTCCGAACAGATTAAATATCAGCTTAGTTGAATTAGGCAATTCCTTAACGAAGTTAATCATTGCTGATGTTATGCCGTAATTTTTAGAAGGATAGCTTGAAGTATTTCTAATATTCAAAACGACATAATCGTATGACTTAAACTGTTTTGCAGTACGTCTAATCTCTTCATCTGAAGCGTCTTTGCTTATAGTAAAAGCAGTATTGGCAATTCCATTTTCCTTTAACTTAACGGAGATATAATTGTCATTTCCGAAAGTAACGACAGCTATTTTCTTATTGGAATCCTTTTTCAGAGGAAGTATTTCCTTCTTATTTTCCAACATAGTAACAGCCTCATTATAAAGACGTTGTTTCAAAGCATAATATCTATTTTGATTCAAGTCGTTATGCAGTCTTTCTGCTTTCTGTGCCTTATAGCTGTTCAATCCTATCTGATATTTATGACGCAGCACTTTCTTGCAGCTCTCCTCCACTCTATTCCTTACGTCTTCATCATTTTTAGCAGCCTCGATGATAATCTGCATAGAAGCCTCGACATTGATTGGAAGCAACATCACATCGTTTCCCGCCATAAGCGCCTGCAAGCAAACGCTATCAGGATCGATGCCGTTATAAGCGCCTTTCATCTCAAGACCATCGGTGAAGATGATTCCATCATAGTTCATCTTGTTTTTAAGAAGGTCTGTAACTATATTTTTTGAAAGTGATGACGACTGATTCACAACTGGTTCCAAAGCAGGAAAATAAAGATGTCCTACCATCGCGCCTTTAACTCCATTGTCGATCAGATATTTAAAAGGCACCAGTTCTATCTTTTCAATCTCTTCTATAGAATTCTTGATTATAGGCAAAGCGTGATGTGAGTCTGTCGAGGTGTTACCATGACCAGGGAAATGCTTCATTGAAGGAATCACGCCATTATTCTGAAGCGCCAACGCATAAGCGGCGCCCTTACGACCAACATTCTCAGGATCTTCGCCGAAGCTACGGAAACCTATAACAGGATTGTTAGGTTCATTATTGACATCGATATCTGGAGCGAAGTTCACATTGATACCTAGACGCAGACATTGTTCCGCAATCTGACGTCCCATCTCAGCGATGAGAGAATCGTTTGTTATAGCGCCAAGCGTCATCTGATAAGGATATGACAATCCGTCGTTTATACGCATTCCTAATCCCCATTCGCCATCAATAGCGACCATAAGAGGAGTTTTTGCCATCGACTGCCACTCATTAGCTTGCAGCAACAATTTCTCGGCATCAGTCCTAAAAAAAGTAACGCCACCTATATTATATTTCTCGATGAATTCATCAACCTTAATATCAAAATCCTTGTTCGGCTGATTAGCTCTGAGGTTCATCAGCTGACCAACCTGCTGCTCTAGCGTCAAGGAATTAAACACTGAATCAACCCATCTATACTCATCATTCTGAGCCAATACGTTTAACGACAAAAATAAAAATATGCTTAATACTATCTTTTTCATTGCTTTACAATTAAATTAACGAAATTAACCAACTCTTTGAAATCAAATGGCTTATACACGATTTTCTTATCTTTGTCAAGAATAAAAAAACTTGGCGTTGCAGTTACTGCATAAGCATCTACATAAGGGCAATCCCACTCCAAACCATCGTGATAGAAAAAGCCATCTATCTTATTTTTCTTAATGATATTCTTAATTTTCTTTAAGTCACCTTTCACGCTCACCGCCACCAAAGAGAATTTCGGATTCTCATCTAGAAACACTTTCAAATCCTTGATATTCTCACGACAATGTTCACATGTATATGACCAGAAATAAACTATAGTATAATCACTGTCAATATCATACAAAGAGAAATCCTTATCGAAAACAGTTTTTCCAGAGATATTTTCAGCAAGGCTGCCAATGCCTGCCCTAGAATTAAACTCAGCCATTGAAAGCAGTTCCTGATACTGTTCCTCTGTACATTCAATATCTTCAGAATAAGGGATACGAGTCAGATAATCGACGACTTCTTCAAAACGTAATTCCTTAAATGTTTCCAAAAGAAATTGATAAACAAACCTATACATCTCATATTCCACAATTGCACGATTCAACACATTATCGCAGCCTAGAATAAGAGCCATTATCTTCTGCTCCTCATTCTGATCTTTTGTCAGCTGTATCGAAAGAAAATCAAATATCTTATTTGTCAGAATAGTTGTTGGAATCAGTGACAGTTCTTTAAAATCCACATCATTGAAGAAATTAGCTATCAAGTCTTCGCGCTGTCTTTTGAAATCCAGTTCAAGGTTCAAAGGCATGAATCTGTCGACACGAATAAGTGTAGAAGCATAATTATCATTGAGAATCAAAGAGTCTGTAAAAGCAATGAACTTATCCTGCAAGGAAGAATATTCTTTAATGGTTGTAGCGTAAAGATTTGATTTAGCATCACATTCTCTCAATATAGGTTTCAAGACATTCAAAGATTCAAACGTCTGTTCCTTGAATATTTCATAAATATGCCAATCAGAATTGGCTTGTGAACCAATAAATTCTATAGACTTCTTATCATAAATATTCTTAACAATCATCCTTACAGGAGCATCGTCATAAATAAACTCCACTGTCGGGCCGTATTCTGTCTCAAGCTGATACATTCCTTTTGTTAGCTGAGTGTTAAAATCCACTCTTTTATCTTGCGACATCATCACGGAATCGATGGTTTCAACATAGAAGCCAGAGCATGCGTTTAGATAAACCTTCTGCTGAGGAAGATTGAAAAAAGTTCCCGATACCGTCTGAGAGCAAACGTTCAAGCGGATAAACAAAAACAATATAATTATCAGCGACTTAAAGCTTTTCATTCTTAAAAAATGTTATTTAACAAAAATAATAAAAGTCAACAGACAACAGTCAACAGACAACAGTTTTTTTTAGTTGGGAATTAGGAATTAGGAGTTATTTTTTATCTGAAACTTAGAAATTCAAATTCTCATACCCTCAAAAAAAATTCTAAGATTTTGAGATTCTGAATTTCTTTTATTTAAAAAGTTCCTAACTTTGCAAACTATACACATCTTTTATAAAATATTGAAAATCAAATGAAGTCCCAGATAACAAACAAGGAAATATGGAGCATCGCCATACCAATTATGTTAGGTAATTTGGCTCAAACGATAATCAACTTCACCGACACTGCATTTCTAGGACACCTCGGCGTCATCGAGTTGGGTGCTTCGATGTTAGCCGGACTTTTCTACTTCGTGTTCACCACCATAGCAGCAGGCTTTGCCATCGGGATACAGATCATCATAGCACGAAGGTTTGGCGAAGGCAACAACGGAAGAGTCGGCGTCATCTTCGAACACGGCTCACTTTTCGTATTGGTTCTAGGAACGATTTTATTCTCAATCATATACTTCTTCTCTGACGTACTTTTAGCCTGGATCATCGATTCGCCCAACATATACGCCTCGTCTTTAGATTACATCAAATACCGCCAATTCGGAATCATATTCGTATGTTTCAATTTCTTATATAGAGGTTTATATGTAGGTATTTCCAACACTAAAGTCATCACCTACTCCACGATAATAATGGCGATTGTCAACATACTTCTGGACTACTGCCTGATATTCGGGAAATTAGGATTCCCTGAGATGGGTATCGGCGGCGCTGCATTAGCATCATTATGTGCTGAAATAGCCGCCTTCTTATTCTTCGGAATCTACAGTTATATCACATTAAAAGACAAAGACTTCGGTATGTTTAAAATCCACAAGCTGGAAACAGAGCTGATGCGCAGAATCTTAAAAGTCGCAACTCCGACTATGGTTCAAAAGCTGTTCTCATTCGGCGTATGGTTTGTCTTTTTCATCATGATTGAAAAAATGGGCGAGACTGCGACTGGAATTTCCTCCATCGTAAGAAGCATTTATATGATACTCATCACTCCTGCTTTCGCCTTTGCTACAACGACAAATACATTAGTAAGCAGAACCATAGGCGCTGGACATCCAGAGCAGGTCTTCAGCACCATCACCAAGATTATGAAAAACTGTCTCTTATGCACCCTGCCTGTAATCATAATTCTCGCGATAATCCCGATACAAGTTGTAAGCATCTACACCGATGACTTAAACTTGGCACAGATGGTCGTACCTTCAATTTATGCAATATGCATCGGTGCCATCTTCCAGGCCATCGGCAACGGATATTTCGAAGCTGTATCAGGTACAGGCAACACTTCCGCAGCATTATATCTCGAAACTTCAGTGTTAATCATATATCTCATCTTCGTTGCTATCATGACAAAGATAACGACTGAGGTTCAATGGGTCTGGACCGCAGAGATTCTATATGGAAGCTTCCTAGCATTCATCTGCATCATATATATGAAGTTTGCGAAATGGAACGAGAAGAAGATATGATTAATTAGGAGTTAGGAATTAGGAGTTAGGAGTTAGGAGTTAATGTAGAGACGCGTCAACGTTGCCTTGAAAACAAACACACGTTGACACGTCTATATTAATTAGGAGTTAAAAATGAAAATATTATTAACGATATTAGGATTGTTATCATTGACGTTGGGTGTCATCGGGATTTTTGTTCCGTTGTTGCCAACCACTCCTTTTTTGTTATTGGCAGCGGCGTGTTTCTTCAGGAGTTCGAAGAGTTTCTACTACAAGCTCATCAATAGCAAGCATTTAGGGCAATACATCCGTGATTATAGAGAAAACAAAAGAATACCTCTGCGAGCAAAGGTATTCTCTCTTACATTGCTTTGGGCAAGCTTAATCTATTGTATCTTTTTCGTCGCCGATGGAACGCTCTGGTTGCAGATTCTATTAGCGATAATCCTAATCGGCGTCACGACACACATTGTTTCTTTTAAAAATTAAGAAATTCAAAACCTCAAAAGTTCTTAATTTCTGAGATTCTGAAGTTTTGAAATTCTGAGTTTCACCTTCACTGGCTTATTTTAAAAGTCCAAGCTGCGTCGCTCTTCAAGTCGTTATATTTCAACGGAGTTGTATCAATTATCATCTTACCGTCTTCATATCTCCAAGGCAAGACCTTTTCGCAACCGAGCATTGTAACGACAGTATTTTCTGCAGGCTGTGGCATTTCAAGCACGAGTTCATCCTGTGGATAATCTATCGCGATTGCATAAAGAACATCGTCTTTTGTTGTGTAACAGACGTAAGGCTGCTGACATTTATATTCTGCCTTGAAACCGTTTTCAACTTTTAACAATTCTTTTTGAGATGCATCTTTTTTAGACGCCACAGGGGTGACGTCTCTACTGACGAATAATCGCATCATAGCATCGATGTTTTTCTCTTCGTATTCAACCTTAACGGAATATGACTTACCAGCTTTAAGTTTAATCTTTCCTGATGTAGAGTTCCAGTTCTTAGCCTGGTCGGCATCGCTTTGCTGTTCGTTAGCTTTTGCTGGATTATAATCGATTATGACTTTATCATCGACTGTAAGTCTTACGTTATCATCGACTTCCACTTCGAAAGTATAAGTAGCAGTCTTTTCTGGAACGAAGGTTCCAGTCCAAGTCGCGCTGAAGTTATCGTAGCTTATCGCTTTGTCAGGAGAGTTACGATGCCAGTTGAAATCTATCAAGGAGTCTGTTCTGCAGACCGTCACCTCTTTCATTTCGTAGAACTTGGTATAAGGACGAGTTCCGTAGATTGCCTCGCCGTTTACTTCGAGCCATTGACCGAGTTCAAGCAATCGTTCTTGTTGTATCATCGGGATGATGCCGTCCGCTGCAGGACCAACATTGAGGGTCATGCCGCCACCTGCAGCTACAGTCTTCGCGAAGTGACGAATCAATTCCTTAGAAGTGAGATAATTAGACAGCGGTTCATTGCGGTTAAGTCCGAAAGAGCGGCCTATGCCACGACACTCAGCCCATGGCCTGTCGGTCTGAGTGATGCCTGCACTATATTCAGGAGTTCTGAATCCATATTGCGCGCCGTGGCCCCAGCGGTCGTTGACGATAGCCTCCTCGCCTACAGTGTTATAATACCAGGCGATGAGTTCAGCAGCGTGCCATTGCTCAGCAGAGTTTCGCCATTCGCCATCGGAGAAGATGATTGAAGGACGATATTTTGTAACCAATTCCTTGAACTGAGGTATCATGTGATTGTCGACATAATTAGTGATGGAATCGTCTGGATCGATATACCATCTGTGCATTGGGTTGGTCCATTCTGGAAGCGAGAAATAAAATCCCATCTTCATGTCTTTTGCACGGACAGCCTCTGTAAGTTCTTCAACGATATTACGTTTTGGTCCGCCGACGACGCTGTTCCATTCTGGAGCGTATTGACTGTCCCATAAGCAATAGCCGTCATGATGCTTTGAAACGAGAAGCACATATTTAGCGCCGCTCTTCTTGAATAAGTCAGCCCAGTCTGTTGGATTCCAAAGTTCCGCCTTAAACATTTTGTCGAAGTCGCGGTAGTTGAAGTCTTCGCCGTAGTTTCTTTTCTGGAAATTGACACGAGTTGTGTCGTTGTTCATCAATCCGCTGTAATACCATTCAGCGTAACCTTCGTTAGAAGCGAAAGCTGGTACGGAATAAACTCCCCAGTGAATGAAGATTCCGAGTTTTGCGTCAGAGAACCATTGAGGATAACCACGTTGCTGCAATGATTCCCAAGTAGGTTCAACTTTCTGAGCGAAAGACGACAATGCTAGAAAGCATATTAATAATAAGGTAGAGATTTTTTTCATGATTTTATTTTAAGTCAACGGACAACAGACTACGGTCAACAGTCTTTGTCCAAATTTTAATTCTTATTTTTAATACAATTTATATTTCTTAAAAAACATACTGCAATCCAATCTGATAACCGATATACATTCTTTGGTTATAGTTTCCGTCTTTACTCCATAAATATTTATTTGGAATTAAGTCGTTGGAGTTTACATAATCAGACATAAAATAATTAAAACTTGCTCCTCCGAATACATTAAAGTGATTCAAGAATGTGAATGATGGAGCGAGAAGATATGATGCGTTGAAACAAGTCTTATTATTAGAGAATCCAACTGAAGTAGCTTTGAATTCGTTATTTATTTCAATCCAATCTGTTATAGGGATATGGATGCCGTAACCAGCTTCCGCAACGACCTTGCATCCGTCATTGACCAAGTTGTTATAACCCACACCCAAGATGCCGTAAGTGTATTTTCCTCCAGATCTGAAAGACAACATCGTATTATTCATCATGTCGTAAGAAAGAGCGACGCCCATCTTACCGTTTTTAATGATATTGACAAAAGCTATAGGGAAATTACTTTCTTCCGCGACATTAAGTATGGAAGCGAACTGCACGCCTTTGACTTTCTTAGCGATATTAGCCACTCCAGCAAACTGCAGACCTTTCACGTCGCCAGCGATATTAGTCACGCCAGCAATCTGGATGCCTCTCGCTTCTTTAGCATAATTCACAACACCAGCCATCTGCATACCATCAAGGGTATCAAATGCAATATTGTTGACTCCGCCTATTATAAGGCCGTTGGCATTTGATGATGAATTTAAAACACCACCTATTTGCATTCCATAAAAGGAATTACGTCCTGCATTAGCAAATCCTGCGACTTGAATTCCGTAATAATATTCAGCCAAGTTCGCCAATCCAGCCACAGATATTCCATATGCATTATGGTGTATTTCATTGACCATTCCAGCGACTTGCAATCCGTATGCATTATTATATATGATATTTCCAGCACCTGCAACAGCAATACCTTTGATATTCCCAGCTGAGCCAATCAACGCATCTACGGAAAATGCTATCGTATATTTTTCTCCATCTTCTAAATCAAAAGTACTCAATGGAAAACCAAGACCAATACAATATGGAGCAAATTTTTCTCCTATTTCACAACATGAGTCTTTTGACTTACACACCGATTCCATACCTTGAGAAAAAGCTACAAATGACAACAGGAAACAAACTGCAAATAACAATATCTTTTTCATGATTTTTATTTTTTATTTTTTTAAATCATTAAGACGTGTCAATGTGTGTTTATTTTCAAGGTAACATTGACGCGTCTCTACATCAACTCCTAACTATTAAAAACTTCCATCGCAATATGAGCGCAAGCTTCTGCATCGGAGAGGGCATGATGATGATTCGTCAAGTCAAAACCACAATATGCCGCAACAGTGTGCAACTGATAATTCTCCAAATCAGGGAATACCTTGAGAGATGTCTTATAAGTGCAATGAAACTTGTAGTTAGGATATTTCATTTTATAATGTGCGAAACATGCTTTCAGGCAACGCTCATCAAAGTTTTTGTCATGAGCGACAAGAGGAAGGTTTCTCACATATTTGGCCGCTTCGCGCCATACCTCTGGAAAAATAGGCGCATCATCGGTGTCTTCTTTTTTTATTCCATGAATTTTGGTGTTCCAATAGCAGTAATGATTTGGAACAGGTTTTATCAAGCTATAAAATCTATCGACAATCTCCCTGTCTTTCACGATGACGATGCCGACGCTGCAGGCGCTTCTGATATCGCCGTTGGCCGACTCGAAATCTATGGCTGCAAAGTCAGGGAGATCGGGTATTATAATTTGACTATTCGAAGATTCTGACATCTTATTCTTTTATCTCTGCGTGGAAAATATCTATCTCGTCATCTTCAAACATACATTCTGAAGTGTAGTATTGACCTGGTTTGTCGTCGTCTTGGAACAACATCAAGGTAACTTTCTTGAATTTAAGAGGTTGTTGGCTTTCTGAGACTTGTTGTACTTTCTCATATGAGATGCCTTCTATCTTCAACATTTTCAATAAAGCTGCCAAGTCTAAGTCGACATTGAGGAAAATATCTTCGCCTTTTTCTGTCCAAGCGATGCTGATAACACCTGTGGTGTATAATTCAAAGTTTTTAATTTCTACAGTTTTCATAATATTTATTCTTGATTTAATAAGTCATTAAGTTCTTTTGACAATTGTTCGGCGTTGACAAATCTTATGGATTTCATTCCCATATCTCTCGCGCCTTTTACATTATTTATATTATCGTCGATGAATACAGACTCTTCTGCCTCAAGATTATAACGCTCGAGCAAAGTCCTATAAATCGCTGGATCTGGCTTGAGAAGTTTCTCATCACCTGAACATACGATATTATCTATGAGTGAGAATATTCTATATACCTTCTGCACCATAGGGAATGTCTCGTTCGACCAGTTTGTCAGACCGTAGATGACAGGATATTTCTCTTTCAGCGACTTGATAAGCTCGTACATGCCAGGTATCTCCTCGCCCATAGTCTTCATCCATTCGCTTTGATACAATCTTATCGCTTCCTCAAATTCAGGAAACTCGGCGATACGTTCTTTCACAGCGACGTCAAAAGGCTTGCCCTTATCCATCTGGGCGTTCCATTCTGTATTGCAGACGTTCTCGATGAAATAGTTACACTTTTCCATATCATTGAAATATGAATCGAAAAGATAATGCGGATTCCAATCCACGAGAACGCCGCCAAAGTCGAAGATGATGTTCTTTATCATGTTACAAAGTCAACAGTCAACGGACAACAGACAACAGTCTTTGTCCATTGACTATTCGTTATATTTTATTTTTTCAAACGTTTTTCAATCAATGTAGCAATCTTATCGCGTAAGCTTTCAACGCTTTGTTCTTCTGAAGGCATGACAGGTTCCATAATGTCAATGTCTATCTTCTTGCATAACTTTGGAACTATACTGCTTCCATAACATGCTGACTCAGAACCTGCGATAGCGACTGGAATGATTGGCACATTCATCTCCTTGCTCAAGATAGCGAATGTCTCTTTGAATTTTCTCATCGTATTATCCTTAGAACGTGTTCCTTCAGGGAATATCACGATATGTTTTCCTTTCTTCAAGACAGCGCACATCTCTTGCAATGACTGACGTACGTTTTTGTTAATATCCATTAAGATGATATTATTCTTTCTTGCAAAGAACTGAGCGATCTTAGATCTCCAGTGTTTCTCTTTAGCGAAGAAGAAAATGTCCTTATTTTCCTTACGTGTGAAGTTGTAAGTGATCAAGAAACCATCGATAGCTGAACGGTGATTTGCCACAATGATACATGGTGTATTTGGCAATTTTTTGTTACCTCTAACTCTGAAACGATAGCATATTGAGAACAATACCTTTGCAAATGTATATGTAAACCATTGTGTAAAACCAGGTTTTTCCAACTTAACATCCACTTTTGTTGCGAGGATGTCTTTCCAAGTTATTGTCGTTGTATTGAAAGAATGCTCGTTAGTCTCGATATATTCTGTAAGCTTTGCCAAAGTTGTAAGGTTTTCCATCTGCTCCTCGTTGAGGTTGATGCCGAAAGTATTTTCGATATAAGCGAGAAGAGAAACCTTGCTCAATGAGTCCATCGACAAGTCGATTTCGAAGTGGTCGTTTTCGTTTGCTATTGTCTTTGTCTCATCTTCCACGAAAGCCTTCAACATCTTATAGACTTCGCTCTTGCCTTCCAATGACTCTTGTACAGTATTAGTCTTTGGTTTGTCGACGATATGAGGGAGGAGGAATCTTTGAACTTTGCCGAGACGTGTCTTAGGAAGTTCATCCGAGAGGATGTGATATTGTTTTATACGTTTATATTGAGGCTGTTCTGCATTGAAGCGTTCCACTTCTTTCTTGATAAGAGCATCCATCGCTTCCAGATCTATCTGTCTGATAGCAGTCATGTTTGGACGTACAGCCGCATGCAATGCATCGCCATTCAAGAAGATACCGATTTCCTGTACGTAAGCGCTGTCTGCCAAGAACTCTTTTTCAAGAAGTTCTGGGTTGATATTCTTTCCGTTTGATGTCACGATAATCTCTTTGATACGGCCTGTGATCTTAAGACCATATTTATCGAGGATACCCATATCTCCAGTGTGGAGCCAGCCGTCTTTTATGATTTGAGCTGTCTCTTCTTCACGCTTGTAATAGCCTTGCATAACGTTAGCGCCCTTGACGCAGATCTCGCCGTTTTCAGCGATCTTCACTTCTATGTTAGGAAGGAGCTCTCCTGCATAACCGACTTTACGTCTGCCAGGACGAGTAAATGAGATCATAGGAGCTGTCTCTGTCATGCCGTAGCCTTCAAGGACATACAGACCTAATGTCTTCAAAATCGTAGCGGTCTCAACAGAAAGAGCAGCGCCTCCTGATACGAGATACTTCAAATGGCCGCCGAATTTCTTATGCACGCTGCTGAAGATAGTCCTTGACACTGCATCGCTGCCGATGAGTTTTGTGATCTTGTAAAGAAGACGTGTCACGAAAGAAGCATTGATCTTGCTCATGATGCCTTTGACAAGCATGTCGTAAAGACGAGGCACGCCGATGATGATAGACACCTTGCCGGCATTTAAAGTCTTGATGATAGACTCGGCATTCATAGCCTCAGCGATGTGGAGTGTGCCGCCCATATAAAGAGGAGCTACGAGACTGCCGAGGAGCGGAAGGATGTGATGTAATGGAAGAAGCACCATGACGTTGCTGTCTTCCTGGAAGATAGGCACCTGCTTACTTACAGAATCCACGTTGAACATGACGTTCTTGAAAGAAAGCATCACGCCCTTAGGACTGCCTGTAGTGCCAGATGTATAGTTGATGAGCATTGTCTCATCCTCTTTGCCGAGTGGAATATCTGTTGCTGGAATATTTGTGTCATCGGAGAGCACGACATCGTTCTTTGTCATGAGGCGAGCGCCTTGGAGGTTGATGTCGTCGAACAATTCAAGTTTATCTTCTGAAACGAAAACGATGTCAGGACGACAGTCGTTGATGACGTATTCTATTTCTTTCTTTGTTGACTGTGCATCCAAAGGAACCGCGATGGCTTTGCAACGCATTGTGCCTAAGAAAGCGAAACACCATTCAGGTGAATTCTGCGCACAGATCAAGACTTTTTCAGGAGCGGATTGTGACGAGAAAGTGTCAGCGTAGATTTGTGAATAACGGAGCTGTTGTTCGTAGGTATATTTGACATCTTTATAAGTGATGGCAATCTTGTCTTTTTTTGATACTAGCATATATTTATAAGTTTTCAATATCTTGCAAAGATAATAAAAGACAAAAGGCAAAAGACAAAAGACAAAAGTTTTTTTTGACCATTGACTGTTGACCATTGACCATTGACTGTTGACAAAAAAGACGTGTCAACGTGTGTTTATTTTCAAAGTAACGTTGACGCGTCTCTACAATATCGGACGCGACAAGTCACGTCCCTACAACCATTCCTCAATTCCTCAAATCCTCAAATCCCAACCAAATCACTCTTCCTCGTTATAATAAACCTTATAATATTTTCCTCTCGCGTCTTCGCCTTGTTCCACGTTGTCGCGGTTGCCATCGATGATAATCTGAATCTTGTCGTCGAGGCGGATGACTCTCTTATAGGAGCGTTGCTGTTTCTTGAAGGCATTATTGGAAATCATGAAGTTGTCGTCAATAGACAGGTCGTTGTCGGCCTCGTAGTTTTTCTTGAAGTTATGAAAACTCTCGATAACAGCAGGCTGTTCCATGACCTCATTGGCGAACTCTTCAATGTCGAAGTTCTCTTTCTCCTTAAAGAATTGTAAAGATTTATTAAGCAGATCTATCTGGTCAGCCTTTGTCACTTCAAATTCCTTTGGCAGTTCCTGAGTGACGAAGTTCTTTGCCATCGCCATGACATTATGCGTATTGGCATATTCATTCTTGCTTTGACGAAGGTGCAAGAAGTCATCGATCCAGTATTGAGCCTCAGTGCCTTTGTTGATGTTATCCACCACAGAAACAGAAAAGCCTTCTCCCCCATTCACATTGAATATAAGGCAGCCTTTGTCGAGTTTCTTCACATTGATACCTTGTTCGCTTTCGAGCGCGAAGTTATATTTGTCGCGATGCACCTTCAAGAAGGTGTCCTTGTTTTCTGTCTTGAAAAGCCCGATGGCATCGACGGTATTGCTTCCATGGATGCAGTCCTTGAAATAAACCGTATAAAACTCGCCGCCTTTAATCTTAGGATGCGAGCTGTTCTCATAGAGATATTTAGCGAGGTTCACCGACTGCTCGAACAACTCTGTCGGCTCTTCGAAGATCTTTGACACCGCGCCATAGACCACATTATATTCCAGGCCGCTATCGTGATAGAAATGAAAGAACTCACCAGGAGTGAAAGCATTCAAAAAGAATTTCGTCAATATATTTTTTATATCTGTGTCTAAAGAGACATTTGATTTAGAGAGACTTAAACCCTCTTCCGCAGCCTTGTTACCAACAAGATGCAGCGACAAATGAGATATTGTTGTTTCCATGACGCAAAGATATGGAAAAGTCAACAGACTACGGACAACAGACAACAGACTTTTTTGAACTAATAACTAAGGCTTTTGGCTTTTGAACTTTTTTTTAGGTCAACAGACTACGGACAACAGTCAACAGACTTTGGGTATACATTGTCTTAACTCAGTGACCGAAGCTTCGCGTTCCTTTGCGTCTTTGCGAGAATATTCTGTCGTACCTTCGGCACTCTGATTTATTTGGCAAATCTTCTTTGCAGGGATTCCGCACTATGTGCTTCATCACCTGCCTATATTCTGTCGTCCTTTCAGGACTTTTTAGAATCTCAAAAACTCAGAAACTCAAAATTTTGAAGTTCTGAGATTTTAAGATTCTGAATTTTTATAATAGGTGTTGCGTTAGGGATTGGAGCGGCATCCTTTGCGAAGCTTTTCGGGAACGGGATTCGGGAACGGGGAATTGGGTGAGATTTTTTTTGAGCGAGGGAAAATAAAGCGAGCAAAGATATAGCGGAAAGCCCGACGGCGATAGCCGGAACGCCCAAAAGAAAAGTCACCAAGACTCTGAGACACTGAGTCACCAAGTCTGAGCTCAAAGTTCAGAGCTCAGAGTTCAGAGCTCAGAGCTCAAAGTTCAAAGTTCAACAAAATCGATAACATCATTGAAAATATCGTTTTGACTTGGGCGAACAATCGTTCTATTTTTGCGTTGTTAATGAATGAAAAAAACATAAAAATTTTGATATCATGAAAAGACTCCAAGATAATGTAACGATAATCACCGGCGGCGCAAAAGGTATTGGTTTCGGCTTAGCATGCGCTTTCGCCAACGAAGGCTCCAACCTCGTAATCACTGGCAGAAACGAGGCCAGACTGCAGAACGCCAAGGAACGACTTGAAGAAGAATACGGCGTCAAGGTGTTGGCGATGGTCGCTGACGGCACCGACGAAACTCGTATCAAAGAAGTCATTGCCAAGACTATAGAGACATTCGGCAAGATCAACACGCTGATCAACAACGCTCAGGCTTCCAAGTCGGGATTGTCGCTCTTGGAACACAGCAAGGAAGATCTTGATTTAGCCATAAATTCTGGTTTATATGCCACTTTCTTTTACATGAGAGAAGCCTTCCCATATCTCAAGGAGACCAAAGGTTCTGTGATTAACTTTGCCTCCGGAGCTGGATTCTTCGGCAAATGGGGACAGAGTTCCTACGCAGCCGCCAAGGAAGGCATCAGAGGTCTCTCGAGAGTCGCCGCCACAGAATGGGGACCTGACGGGGTGAGAGTTAACATGGTTGCGCCATTGGCCATGACTGAAAGCCTTAAGGAATGGAAGGAGAACTATCCAGAACTCTTCGAAAAGACGATACAAGGAATACCGTTGGGACGTTTCGCCGATCCAATGAAAGACATAGGAAGAGTGTGCGTTTTCTTGGCATCCGAGGATGCATCTTATGTCACCGGAGAGACGATTTCGTTACAAGGTGGCTCTGGATTGAGACCGTAAAAAAAAGCGACCCTAGGGTCGCTTTTTTTGAACTTTGAACTTTGAGCCTTGAACTTTGAACTTTTCTCTTTTTTACCGCAAAAAAGAGAAACAGAAAAAGCTCGCCGCAGCGTCTAAATCCGCTAAAATTATGTCTCTTTCGCTAAACAAAAATAACTCGCTTCGCTCAAACAGATTTTTGTTCTTAACGCTCTATCGACATAATTTCTTAACGCTATTTAGCCGAGGCGGCAGTGATAACGGCTTTGACTAAAGATTACGATTTTTTAAAGATGTCTTTTGTTACATGTATATAACCAGGCGTTTTATCTGTAATGTTATAGAAATATTTAACCTTACTATATTCAACAACCTGATTATTTTCTATTATTCCAATATACCAATCTTTGTATGCATATTCTAAAATGGGGGTTTTATCATTCTCAAATTCCAAATTCCAAGAAACATCAGGCAGAGGTGATTCATCCATATCTATATAACATTTTTTCCATAATCCAAGCCGACGATTTGACACCCAATCAACTTTACGATAATCCGGCATCAAACGTTTATAAAAATGAATCATATCTTCCTCATTGGGTCTAAACAACTCTACAAAATCCGTTGATACACAAAGATTCATTCCTTCAGTTGTAACAACATTATCTATTTCTACAACAAGATTCCTTTTCTTCTTAAAATATTTAATATAATCATATACGAAAGACTTTCCTATGCCCATATGTCTTAAATCAGGCTTTATACAAATTTGTCCAATTCGTATAACCTTATCGAATTTCAAATATGTTATAAAACCATCAGCTTTACCATTGTTTCTATACAACAAGAAATTCCCATCATAAAAATCTTCCTTAATATAGTTTATGTTCGCATAGCAATTATCATAATGATTTTCAGAAGATATTCTCAACCAATTTTCTATGTATAGAATATCTTCTTCTGTAATTTTGTCATCTATAATAAAACTATTATTCTTCATTTTTATCATATTAAAATACTAAACAAAAATAAACATATATAATTGAAATTTCACCTTCTCCAACAAAAAAGTCGTCATTTCTCATAACGACTTTTTAATTCCTCAATCCCTCTGCTCCTCAATTCCTTAATTCCTTAATTCAAAAATTCCATCAACGTCACATATTCGCTTTTATATCTTTCAAATCTTGCGATGTCTTCTTCTTTCGGTGAAGGAATTCGTGTCAAATCCATGTTATGGCGTAAGTCATTAAGTTTAACGATGATTGCCAAGTCATTGCCTTTGAAACGCTGGATATATGTTTCTCTGTCGGATACTGTGTTTTGGTTCAAGACATTCAATGCTTCTTCTATCTCTGTCCATTCTTTCTTTGTCAGAGGATGATAGCTCTCGTTAGGGAATATTCCTATCATGTCTTCATATTCATCGAACCACTCCACTCCTTCTGGATTCGCCTTTATCTCCTTCAGCATCTTCTTCATTTCCTTGATAACATCTTTCACGGTGTGGGATGTATCTTCTGCGATATCATGCAAGAAAGCGACAGTCTTAGTCTTCCACTCCATACAGAACTGCGCCACTACAGCGAGATGTCCTTCGAAATAATCGACGCCTCCTTTATCGGTATGACCTTGATGCCATTCCTTCGCGATACGCGCAGCCACATAAACAGCATGGTTTTTATATCCTAAAGCATCTTCAAAACCATCTCTGATTTTCTCCGCTGTCATAGGATCAAAAGATTCCACATATTTGATGAATTTAAGATAAGTACGTTTTCCCTTACCTGAGAAACCTAACATCGAATCCATCAGAGGTTCTGACAGCTGACATAAAAGCTCTATATCTTGAACACCGTTTTTCATAGCTTCATTAAGTCTCTTCGAAGCTATTCTAGTGTTTTTCAATTCCTGTTCCAATGCACTTTGGCACAAATCAATAATTTCAGGTGATATTTCCATAAATTTAAAATTCAAAAATCAAGAAATTCAAAAACTCAAAAAAGGCGTATCAATGATAAAATTTATCGTTATATAAAATCATCATCGATACGCCTTGTATTAGGTCATTTTATCTATGAGACGTGTCAATCACATATTGTTTATTTTTTGTGTGATCGACGCGTCTCTACCAACTCCTAACTCCTCACTGATTAAATCCACTTAACCAAAGCGAAGTCTTGTCTGTGTGGCAATAATTCGTGGTTTGGATATATTCTGAATGTGTAGTCGAACATACCGGCTTTGTTCAATGGGAGGTTGATGTAATATCTAGCCCAGCCATCGCCAGCGTCAACGAGTTGAAGTTGTTCTACTTGCATAACTTTATCGTTGCCGTTCTTGTCTTTAGCGCCGAATACTATTTCAACGCCGACATCGCCTCTGTCAAGACCTGGAGTCTTCAATGTGATTTCAGCGATGATGGCATCACCGAAAGTGAGTGATCTCACGCTTGGATCTGGAATCTTGATAGCTTCGACTTCAATCTTATCCCAGTTTGACTTGACCTTTTCTTTCCATGCTGCGATTTCAAATGCCTTTTGATAACGGTTTTCGCGCATCATGTCTGTTCTTTCGATAAGCTTGTTATAATATTGTGCGAAGTAATCGTCGAGCATTCTCTTCATTGTGTAATTTGGTGCGATCTGCATCAAATTGTTCTTCACATATTTAACCCATTCT
>JAFYUH010000115.1 GCA_017549605.1 Bacteroidales bacterium | reverse complement strand
ATGATAATGATAAATTCTAATCTAATCACGTCATTGTCATTTTGGATTTTCCTTGCAGGAGTGACGCTTGTAATCTTCATTATCTATGTAGTAAATATTTTATACTCTTGGAAAGCCGCAAATGAAAACCCAGTGGATGTGTTGTAGAGACGCGTCAATGATTCCAATAAAAATAAACACACATTGACACGTCTCAAGACGTAGGTCGCTGAGCCTGTCGAAGTGACATATTGCCTTCGGCAAACTCAGACACCGTCAATTGAAAACGGAAAATTGAAAATTATTGGCAAAGTGTTACGTTAGGTCTGTTGTCTGTTGACTGTTGTCCGTTGACGTTTAAAAATATCTTTTGTAAAAAATGTGTTTGTTATGCTTAAGCAAAAGATTGTTAGTGAATTAGGTTGTTGTTTGAAAAATAATATTTCCATTGAAGTTTTAAAGTGAAAATATGATGATTCAAGTTTGTTTTGAATAAAAAAAATAGTACTTTTGTAAAGTAACTTTAAATCAAAATTAAAATGGAAAATTTAGTTGATAAAGCTCTTAAAGAGATGATATCTAATGCTCTATTAGAATTAGAAGATATTGCAAATAGTGATGTTTTATGTTATTCTGGTCCTATTGTAGATGGAAATGAAAATGTTTTTTTAGATATAATTGAGGAATTAGCTGATAGTCCAGATAAAAGAGATTCTCTGATGGTTGTTTTGACTACTACAGGGGGTAGTGCAATGGCTGTAGAACGTTACGTTAATATAATCAGGAAACATTATGAGAAAGTATCTTTTGTTGTTCCTGATTATGCTTATAGTGCAGGAACTATATTCTGTATGAGTGGTGATGAGATATGGATGGATTATTTCTCAGTGTTAGGACCGATAGACCCACAAGTTAAGAATAAGGAAGGTAAATTTGTACCAGCATTGGGATATCTAGATAAGGTTAATAGTTTAATAGACAAAGCTAGAAATGGAAGTTTGACAAATGCTGAATTTTTGATACTTAAAGATTTTGATTTAGCAGAACTTAGAGCATATGAACAAGCCAAAGAATTGACAGTTACGTTGTTGAAGAAATGGCTGGTTAAGTATAAATTTAAAAATTGGGATAAGCATAAGAATGGTAATTCCGTTACAATGGCGGAGAAAGAAAAAAGAGCTGAGGAAATTGCTGATAAACTTGGTGATAATAATATTTGGAAATCACATGCAAGACCAATTTGTATAGAAGAATTGGAAAATTTAAAATTAAAAATTGAAGATTATAGCGATAAGGAAACATTTAGGAAAGTAATACGTAGATATTATAATCTGTCAAAAGATATGATTAATAAATATGGATTAAATATTTTTATACAAACAAGAAAGTATCTGTGATTATGGAAGATAGAATTAAAGATGTATTGAATAATTATACTTTTTCTCAACAAGATAAAGATACGATAAAGGAATATGAGAAATCTGTAAAGGATTTTGAACAGCTTATCAATCGTGGAATTACAAAATCAAGAGGATATAACTTGCAAACAATTGATGATGCGTCAGATAGTATGCAAAAATATACTATAAATTAATTCCTCTTATGTCCAAAAAAGGTAAACTTCTCATCGTTGATGATAACACTAATATCTTGTCGGCTGTCAAGATGCTGACGGAGAACTATTTCGAGAAAGTGATAACTCTCGATTCTCCTAAGTCGCTCATATCTACAATACAGACAGAATCGCCTGACGTGATTCTCCTCGACATGAATTTCCACGCTGGAATAAATACTGGCAACGAAGGTATCTTTTGGCTTAATGAGGTGAATAATAAATTCCCAAAAATCAAAGTCGTTCTCTTCACCGCTTACGCTGACATCGACCTCGCAGTGCGTGCCATGAAAGACGGCGCCTACGACTTCATAGTGAAACCTTGGAACAACGAGAAACTTATCGAGACTCTGCAAAACGCTTATAACGAAGGCCGTGAGAAAAAGAAACCTTCTAAACCTAACGACACTGCCAATGAATCTCAGATGTTCTGGGGCAACTCTCCGAAGATGCTGCGTATCAAAAATATCGTTGAGCGTGTGTCTGCCACTGATGCTAACATCATGATTACCGGCGAGAACGGTACTGGTAAAGAGGTGCTGGCTCGTGAGATTCACCGACTTTCTTCGCGTCGTAACAATGAGATGATTTCTCTCGACATGGGCGCGATTCCTGAGACGCTCTTCGAAAGCGAGCTCTTCGGTCATAAGAAGGGAGCATTTACCGACGCTCATTCTGATAGGATGGGAAAGATGGAAGCTGCCAACAACTCGACTCTCTTCATGGATGAGATAGGTAATATGCCGCTGCATCTTCAGGCTAAATTGCTCACAGCTCTTCAAAACAGAAACATCACTCGTCTCGGTACTAACAATCCGATAAACATCGACATACGTCTCATAACGGCAACGAATCGTAATTTGTTCGAGATGGCTGAGAAAGCAGAGTTTCGTCAGGATTTACTATTTAGAATCAATACGATACATATCAATATTCCGCCATTGCGTAACAGAAAAGAGGATATTATTCCTCTTGCAGAGATGTTCCTGAAACGTTATTCTGAGAAATACAAAAAGGATAATGTGATTATCTCGGCTGCGGCAGAGGAAAAAATGCTGTCGCATCGTTGGGATGGCAATATCCGTGAGCTTCAGCATACTATTGAAAAAGCCGTCATCATGTGCGATGATAATGTCATAAATCCGGAACATCTTGGTCTTTATCAATCTGTATCATCATCGTCGTCATCAGACAACGGTTCCACTCTTGAAGATGTTGAACGCAGAACGATAGCGGAAGCTATAAACTCTAACAACGGCAATCTCTCGCTTGTGGCGCAGAAACTCGGCATCACTCGTCAGACTCTTTACAACAAGATAAAACGTTATGGCTTATGAGAAATAGTCTGAAATCATATCGCCGTATAATATTAAATATCATATTCTTGATGGCGATGAGCGTCGCTACTTGCTTATGCGTCGTTTATGAAAAAATGATGTTCTTGCTCGTATGTTTGCCTCTGCTTACGTTGTCGGTTTTCCGACTTATATCTGTATATAAAGGAATTATAGGTCGTATCTCATTCATTATAAGAGCGGTTAAGAACGACGACTATTCTTTTCGTTTTACAGAAAATCCGAATCGTACAGAGAATGTGCTTGTCAACAGCGCTCTTAATGAAATCAAAGACGTGATGGACGAGAAGAAACGTCTCATTCGTGAAGACGAAAAAAACTTCGAGCTGATAATGGAATGTGCCAATATCGGTATTATGCTTCTCATGGAAAACGGCACTGTGGTCCATGTTAATTCTAAAGCCTTGGGAATCTTTTCCTTGCAAATGATAAGCCATATATCTTTCTTGAAGTCACAATCGGAAGAACTTGTAAATGTTCTTCAAGATATAAAGCCATCTGAACAGCATGTTGTGAGATATAACACTGAAATTGCGGAGGTGAATTTGGTTCTGAGCTGTGCTTCAATCAATTACAAAGGTAAGAATTTGAGAGTTGTGACTATAGGTGATATCGCTAAAGAACTTGATAATCAGGAGGTGAAAGTGTGGGAGAATCTGACGCGTATTCTCACTCATGAAATCATGAATTCGTTGGCGCCTATCACTTCAATAAGCAACACCTTGATTGACAATATCGACGATTCTGAAAAAATAGGAGAGGGGCTTGAAGTGATTCATTCCACGAGCGAACGTCTCATGAATTTCGTCAACTCTTTCCGTCAGGTGACGCGTGTGCCAATGCCACAGAAGTCGCCATTTTATCTTAAGGAAATAATTGATAATGTTATCTCTCTTGTTGATTTTCAAAAGATTAAACTTGAAGTCGATATAAATCCTATTGACATAATGCTTTATGCTGATAAAAGTCAGATGTCGCAGGTGCTGCTTAATATTTTAAAAAACGCTATAGAGTCGTGTGATTCAGATGATAAGTTATATAATATTGAAATTAAGGCTTTTATTGATAATGAAGAACGTATACATATAGAGTTAAGCAATAATTCAGGAAAAATTTCTGACGAGATAGCGGAAAATATCTTCACTCCGTTTTTCACTACAAAACGAGATGGCTCCGGCATTGGACTTGCCGTCTCACGTCAAATCATACGACTTCATGGCGGCACTCTGCTTCTTTCAAAAAACACAGAAGAGAAAGTCGCTTTTACAATAGTTATGGAATGATTTTAAATTTGAGAAACGTGTCAATCTAATCATCGACGCCTCTCTACAATTAATTATGCATTATGAATTGAATCATGGCGTATGGATAATTGACAATTTATAATAAAACTTATTTGTTTCAAACATTTATAATGTAATAAATGTTATATTTGCATAGTAAATATATGAAATATGTCAGAAGCTGAAATGAATTCATACAGATTTGGTTTAGGTATAGAGCCTACAGATGAAATGCTTTTGAAACTGATGAAAGAAGTTGCATTGGAAGCAAAGGAAGGTAATCAAAAAGCAACTGAATTTTATTGGAAACAAACGCTTGATAATATTGAAAAGAAAAAGCAAATCTGGTCAGAACGCATAAAATCATTGTTAAATGCTTGAGGATTACAAAAAACCAGAGATGATTATCATAGCTGGACCTAATGGTTCTGGAAAAACATCTGTTACGAAAAGATTTTTACATCACGAGTGGGCTGCTGGTACATTGTACATTAATCCAGATGAAATCGCAAATGATGTTTTTGGAGACTGGAATTCCCATGATTCTATATTAAAAGCAGCTAATTATAGTTCAGAATTAAGAGAAAAATGCTTGAAAGAACGTAAAAGTTTTGTTTTTGAAACGGTTATGTCAGCTGATGATAAAATTGATTTTATAATTAGAGCTAAACAGGCTGGCTTCTTTATCAGATTATTTTTTATTTCCACTAGTCATCCTACAATCAATGCTGCTAGAATTGCTGCTAGGGTTATGAAAGGGGGACATGATGTTCCAATTACCAAAATAGTTTCAAGGTACTATAAATCTATAGAAAATTGTAAAATGGTGTCATCAATAGTAGATCGTTTGTATGTGTATGACAATTCTATTGATGGTTATGAAGCCAAATTATTATTTCGCTTAGTTGATGGAAATGTTGCTAAAGTTTATACTGAACAAATTCCTGATTGGGCTAAAATAATCATTGCATAGAATTTTCATCCTTAACTTCTAACTAATAAGGCCCAATATTTGTCTCGCCCTTTCAGGGCTCAACACCTAATTTAGGACGCGATAAATCACGTCCCTACAAATTTTCCACTTTCAATTTTCAACTACTGACCGCTGATTGCTGACCGCTGACCGCTGACCGCTCATGGATCACAGCTTCAAAACACCCCTAGTATACGACTCCTCGCATTTCAGCAGTTCTTCTGGCGTTCCTTCAAAGACGAGATTTCCTCCTTTGTCGCCGCCTTCCGGTCCAAGGTCGATAATCCAGTCTGCTACCTTGATGACGTCAGGGTCGTGTTCGATGACGACGAGGGAATGTCCATTGTTAATTAATGCTTCAAATGCTTTCAACAGCTTATTGATGTCGTGGAAATGAAGTCCTGTCGTCGGCTCGTCGAATATAAATAAGGTAGGGCGTTCGTTGGTGCCGTTGATCAAGAATGAGGCGAGTTTGATACGTTGCGCCTCACCGCCACTCAATGTCGATGATGGCTGTCCCGCTTGGAGATAGCCGAGTCCTACGTCTTGTAAAGGTTTCATCTTCGCAATGATACGTTCGATGATAGTCTTGAATTCGCCTTCTTTGTTTTCTTCGAAGAAGTTCACGACTTCATCGATGCTCATATTCAAGATGTCGCTGATGCTCTTGCCTTTGAACTTTATTTCCAAGGCGTCTTCTTTGTAACGGCTTCCGTTGCAGACGTCGCATTTCAGATAAATGTCTGCCATGAACTGCATCTCTACTTTCAAAGTGCCGCTGCCTTGACAGTTGTCGCAGCGTCCGCCTGCTACGTTGAACGAGAAATATCCTGGTTTCAAGCCGCGGTTCTTGGCGAGTTTCTGCTCAGCAAACAGTTGGCGAATGTCATCAAAAGCCTTGACGTAAGTGACAGGATTTGAACGTGATGACTTTTCTATCGGATTCTGGTTGATGTATTCGACGGATTGTATCGCCATCAGACTGCCTTGTATCTTGCCGAAAGAGCCGATCTTTTCCGCGCTTCCTTCGAAGTGTTTCTTCAATGACTTGTAAACGATGTCGTTGACTAAAGTGGATTTTCCTGATCCGCTGACGCCGGTAACTACTGTCAATATATTTAAAGGTATCTTGATGTTGATGTTTTTCAAGTTGTGTTCCATGCAGCCGACAAACTCGATGGCGTTGTTCCACTTGCGACGTCGTGCAGGAACAGGAATCTTCTTCTCTCCGGAAAGATATTTCATCGTCATAGACGCCACAGGGGTGACGTCTCTACGTGAATCCATCATATCTTCAATATTTCCTTCGAAAACCACCTCGCCGCCATTGACGCCAGCGTAAGGTCCTATATCTATAATGTGGTCAGCCGCGCGTATTATCTCTTCGTCGTGTTCTACGACAATGACGGTATTTCCGATGTCGCGTAATCTTCTTAGGACTTTGATGAGGCGTTGAGTGTCGCGGGAGTGAAGTCCGATGCTTGGCTCATCTAATATATAGGTGGAGCTGACGAGGCAGCTGCCTAATGATGTCGCGAGGTTGATTCTCTGTGACTCGCCGCCGGAAAGTGTGTTGGCGGCGCGGTTTAATGTGAGGTATTCTAAACCTACTTCAATCAAGAAATTAAGACGGTTACGAATCTCTGTCAAAAGACGTTCTGCAATGTCGTGTTCGGCTTTTGTCAAAGTGAGGTTGTCGAAGAATGTCTTTAAATCTAACAGCGACATCTCGCATAATTCAGTGATGCTCTTGCCGTTTATCTTGACGTAACTTGCTTCTTTTCTGAGACGTAATCCGTTGCATTCAGGACATGTCGTCTTGCCACGATAACGTGAAAGCATTACGCGATATTGAATCTTATATGATTGTGATTCAACTTCTTGGAAGAAGTCTTCTATGCCTCCGAAATATTTGTTTCCTTTCCAAAGAACGTCTTTCTGTTCTTGCGTGAGTTCGTAATAAGGTTTGTGGATAGGGAAGTCGAAGTGACGTGCGTTCTTGACTAACAGATCTCTCCATGCGCTCATCTTGTCGCCGCGCCAGCAAGCGACAGCGTTGTCGTAGATGGACAATGACTTGTCTGGAATGACGAGGTCGGGGTCGATGCCGATGATGTTGCCGAAGCCTTCGCATTTCGGACAAGCTCCGTAAGGATTGTTGAATGAAAAGAGGTGTGTAGTCGGTGTCTCGAATGTTATTCCGTCAGCTTCGAATCGTGATGAGAAAAGGTGTTCGTTGCGATTGTCGCCGTCATCGACGAGGATGATGCAGCTGTCGTTGCCTTCATAGAAAGCGGTCTGCACTGAGTCGGAAATCTGTGGAATCGATTCTGAGGTCTTGTCGTTGACTTTCATTCTATCGACCATGATTCTGACATTATTAATATTGTCGAAGTTTTTCTCTTTGAGATAATCCTCTATTCTCACCATTTTATTATCGATGAGAAGACGGTTGAAACCTTGTTGAAGCAAGATGTTGAAATGCTCGTCGACTTTTCTTCCTTCAGGAATTATTATAGGTGACAAGATATATACGGCACGACCTTTTTGTTCAAGGATGAAGTCGATCACGTCGTTGATCTGATGACGTTTTACCTCGACGCCTGAGATAGGTGAGAAGGTACGACCGATTCTTGCGTAAAGAAGCTTGAGATATTCGTAGATTTCGGTGCTTGTTCCGACTGTCGAGCGAGGGTTGCTAGAGTTTACTTTCTGCTCAATCGCGATGGCAGGAGAGAGACCGGAAATGAGGTCGACATCGGGTTTTGTCATACGGCCTAAAAACTGTCTTGCGTATGCGCTCAGACTCTCCACGTAACGACGCTGACCTTCGGCATAAATAGTGTCGAATGCCAAAGAAGATTTGCCTGAACCAGACAATCCCGTTATGACGACGAATTTGTTTTTAGGAATGCTTAAACTTATGTTTTTTAAGTTGTTAACTCTTGCACCTTGTATGTCGATGTTTTCTAGTTTCTTCATTATTGCTCGCAAAAATATGTCCTTGAAAAAATTGCACGAATTTACAAAAAAAAAGTTTGTTCGTAAAGAAAAGATTATTATATTTGCAGAACTTTATACGCTTGTATAATTAAATTATTGTATAACTAAAAAAATAGGAGACGCTCTATCGATAAAACTTTACTCTTAAACTTTAAATAAGAGATAAAATGTTAGAAATATTAAACGACAAAGAATTAGTCGAAAGTTACAGAAATGGTAACGTCGCTAGTTTTGAATTGTTAGTTGAGCGTCATCAAAATAAGGTCTTTTCATACATCTTAATGCTTGTCAAGGACAGACAGCTTGCTGATGATATTTTCCAAGATACATTCTTAAAGATTATCCGTACCATCAAAGCGGGTGCGTATAAGGAAGAAGGTAAGTTCATACAATTCGCGATGAGAATCGCTCATAATCTCGTCATCGATCATTTTCGTAAATCTAACAGACTTCCGATAGTGGATTCTGTCAATAAGGATTACGATATCGTTGATCATGCCAGGCATTACGAACCTTCCATAGAAGATTCTATGATTACAGAGCAGGTCTATGGCGATTTGCGCAAGATGATAGAGCTTCTCCCAGACGAACAGAAGGAAGTCTTGAATATGCGCATGTATGCCGACATGTCTTTCAAAGAGATTGCCGACGCCACTAACGTAAGCATTAACACGGCTTTAGGAAGAATGCGCTATGCTCTCATCAACCTTAGAAAAATGGCGAAAGAGAACAATTTGACATTAGCCTTAAATAATTTTTAATATTGATAAAATAAAGTGAGATTTTGTTGCGTTAGGTAGGCGTATTACGAATTAAAAATATGCCTATGGATATAAAATCTACACTTTATTTTACAACAGAGAACACATTAGAAAACCAAATAAGAAAGAGCCTTAAAGAGACTTATTCAAACGAGAAACCAAGCAAGAAAACCCTGAACGCGATAATGAGCTTCGCGGCATCATACGATTGCGTGGATACTAAGATAGGTAAGGTGGAGATGGTGTTTAATTAAAGATAATAAGTCTATGAGTCAATAAGTCAATAAGTCGATAAGTTAATGAGAAACTTTGAAACTTATAGACTTATAGACTCATAGACTTATAGACTCATAGATATAAAGCAATGAGCCGCGGGTTTGTAAAAGAAGGCGACCAGGAAGAGGTTCCTATGGTTTTGCCGAGGGCGTTCTTGCCTAAGAATGTTCCTAATTATGTCACTGAAGAAGGTCTGAAACTGCTTCAGGAAGAGATGTTTGCGTTGAAGCAGGAAAGAGCTTCCGCGGGTTCTAACTATGTCCATAAAAATTATATCGATGCTAAGATAAATCTGTTGAGCGAACGTCTTAACAGTGCAGTCCTGCTTGATGTCAAGAATAGAAAAGGCGACGCTGATGTCGTGAGTTTCGGTTCTTATGTGAAGTTCAACGATAAGGTGGTTCGTATCGTTGGCGTTGACGAAGCAGACGCCTCCAAAGGACTTATTTCGTTTGTCTCTCCAATCGCTAAAGCCTTGATAGGAAAGAAGAAAGGAGATAGAGTAGAAGTGCAGCTTCCTAAAGGAGTTGAAATGATTGAGATACAAGATGTGATGATTAGCTGTGAGCTTCGAGCAATGAGCCGTGAGCCTGAAGTTAGAAAAACAAATCTTCCAGTAAAAGAAGTTCAAAGTTCAGCTATCAGTATTCAGCCGTCAGCTATCAGCGTTCAAAGTTCGCAGCAAATTGCTCAATGCTCACAGCTCAATGCTCAGAGCCAAAGTCCTGAGTTCAAAGTTCAGGGTTCAAAGTTCAAATCCGAAAACAACCCCACCGATTTCCTTCCGATTGTCAACGAGCGCGGAAATATCGTAGGTCGTGCGCTTTATTGCGAGATTCATAATGGCAATAAGGTGCTACATCCTGCTGTGCATCTCGTCGTTTTTAATTCAAAGAATGAAACGGTAGCGAAATACTGCTGGCATGTCGCGTTCGGAGAAACGCCGGAAAAGACATTGAAACGCCGAATTCCTGAAGTTACTTCGGAGTCTATAAAACCAAAATTGAAGAAACAATACATTAGAGAAGATAAGAATGAGAAGGAGTTGGTTTCAGTTTTTACTGTTATATCCGACGGAGAGGTATTACCATCGTCAGATGATAAAGAATATGAAATGATGTTTGAGAAGGATTGAGGTGTGGTAAAAATATGATTTTCGTAAAAAAAACTTTATAAATAAATATATTCTAAGAGAAAATTGTTATATTTGCAATGATGTAATTTTCATACTTTTATGAATAGTGTAACAGCAAATAATATTATTCCAGTTATCCGAAAATATTTTGCAACGCTTCCGATTGCAAAGGCATGGTTGTTTGGGTCCTATTCTCGAGGAGAAGAAACGCTTGAAAGTGATGTGGATATAATGGTTTCTTTTGATAAGGATGCAAAAATAAGTCTTTTCAATTATGCTGGCATTATTTGTAAATTGGAAAGTTTGCTCAATCATAAAGTGGATTTGGTTGAAGAGGGAACATTATTGCCATTTGCGCAACAATCGGTCAATGAAGATAAAATCTTAATTTATGAGAGAGGTAATTAGAGATAAAGGACGTATAGAACACATGTTGTCTGCTATCGGCAATGTTGAAGAATTTACAAAAGATATCACGATGGATGATTTTGTGAATAGTAAGATTATATTTTATGCTGTTGTCAAAAATATTGAGATAGTAGGAGAGGCAACCTATATGTTGACCAATGAGTTTAAAGATTCTCACCCTTCAATTCCTTGGCAGATTATTGAAAAAATGCGTCATGTTTTAGTTCATGGTTACTATACCATTTCTCCGGAAAAAGTGTGGGAAACAGTTCAAAATGATTTGCCGATACTAAAAGAACAGCTTCTTGAATTGTTGTGAAAAATCTTGATTCTGAGATATTATTAAAGAGATCTTCGTAGGGGTCTCTTTTTTGTTGTTTTATAAATATTTTGCATAGAAATGTTAAGATAATGGGGTTAAAATCCTGATGTTTATTTTGATTAAAAAATCCTTGAAAACAAGCTTTAAGACTTTTTTTACACTTAGTTAATAATTTTATAATAAATGCTTTAATTATTCAAGAAAAAAAGTTAAATTTGCGCTTCGTTGTAAATGGGAAAATTAATCAAAATAAACATATATGAATAAGCAAATAACATTAGAAGAAGCTGTAGCAAAAGTACATGACGGCATGACAATTATGTTTGCCGGATTTCTCGGAGTAGGCAGTGCAGTTCAAATCATTGACGCTATCGTTGAAAAAGGCGTTAAAGATCTTACTATCATTGCAAACGATACAGCATACGACAATGTCGCTCATGGCAAACTCGTTGCTAACCACCAGGTGAAGAAAGCTATCGTTTCGCATACAGGAACCAATAAAGAAACCGCAGCTCAAAAGAACGCAGGTACCCTCGAAGTTGAATACGTACCACAAGGCACACTCGCAGAACGTATCAGAGCTTATGGCGCAGGTCTCGGCGGAGTGCTCACTCCAACAGGCTTGGGAACAATGATCCAGGACGGAAAACAAATCGTCAACGTTGACGGTAAAGACTACATCTTGGAAAAACCTTTGAAAGCCGACATCGCTTTCTTGCGCGCTAACATCGTTGACGAAGACGGCAACATGGTATTCCTCGGAACATCACAAAACTTCAATCCTCTTATGGCAATGGCAGCAGACTACGTAGTAGTTGAAGCTGAAAAACTCGTCAAGAGAGGCGAAATCGCTCCAGAACAAATCCATGCTTCTGGTATCTTCGTTGATGGCATCTACCTTGAAAGATGAAAATTGAAAATTGAAAACTGAAAATTAAAATATTTGGACAAGGACTGTTGACTGTAGTCTGTTGTCCGTTGACTTTAAAAAAAATACAATAAAATGGAAAAAGAATATAGATCACTTATTAGATTACGTATGAGTGCAAAAGACGCTCACTACGGCGGTAACTTGGTTGACGGTGCTCACATGGTACACCTCTTCGGCGATGTTGCAACAGAATTATTAATCATGACAGACGGCGACGAAGGTCTCTTCTGCGCATACGACAATATCGAATTCTT
>JAFYUH010000114.1 GCA_017549605.1 Bacteroidales bacterium | reverse complement strand
GAGATAGCCGAGACCTGTACCTAACCTCAGACCTAAAGTGCTGACTTTACTCTTGTTTAAAGGAAAGTTTATGAAAGGGTAAATTGCATACGCATTGCCAATGACTTCTTGGTTGCCAATGGTAGAGAAGAATGCTGTCACACCGATGGTAGGGTAATTGTAGTATTTTTGCCAAGACTGTCTGCTGTAAGTTTGTTTCTGCAGCGAGAGTTCGAACATGGGGAAGTGCTTGCGATATCCGCTCATCTCAAAATGATGATGCATGATGAAGCCATAGTTGAAACGGAAATCAACTTCGGCGTTATTTATAATAGAGTCAATAGAAACTGGTTTGTAAGCGCAAGCCTCTCTGGCTAAAAACGACATCAATATCAATAATACGATTCTTTTCATTTCTTGGATTGTTGGAAATTAATAAGGTAAGACTTTGCCGTTGTATAATGGATGTTCGTAAATATTAAGTTCAGGTGCTCCTTTATAATATATGTTTCCGAAGTTATAGATGAAAGCATCTAATTTGTTTGTGCAGTTGACATAAATAGAACCAATGTAATGTATTTCGGTTCTGGCATCATTGCTTGTCAATTCCAGAGCGTTGATGGGACTTGTGCCTCTGTTGCGGAGGTAAGTGTAGTCGGATGAACCGCTTACAGTGACTTTGGCAGTTCCGTCATTGACGTTTATGTTAAGATTCTTGCAGTTAAGTTGAATGTTAATGTCGCCAGAACCTTGCTCGGCATATAGGCTGAAGTCGGATATGGTGTCCTTGCTTAAAAGGCCTTCGGTCTTTAAAAATCCCCAAGATTTATAGTTTATGTGATTGATGTTGTTGTGATAAACTTTTATTTCCAAAGGATAATCGTAGCTTCTTGCCCAATTCCGGATATTGTCATTTCTTAGGTATAAGGAACCGTTGATGACTTCGCTTGTGATTTTCTCCATAAGGTTTTCGCCCGTTGTGATTTCGATCCTGAAAGATTCATCTTCAATCAAAGTGAGGTCTATGTCGTCATATACATATAAAGATGATATATGTTCTGAAAATTCGCGAACTTCTGTAGTGACATTGCCATTAGTCAGAGGCGCTTTTTCGCAAGATAAGATCGCAAATGAAAATATGAATATAAGAGTTAACTTGTTGAATATATTACTTTTCATAAAAGTATTGGATAAAATTTATACGGGACAAAAGTAATAAAATAACTCCTAATTCTTAATTCCTAACTCCTAATTTTAAAAAAACTTTAGTCTTTACTCTTTAGTCTTTAGACTTTTTTATTATCTTTGCCACTCATAAAATTTAAAAGAGAAAATTTAAACTATTAAACTAATAAAATTAGAGATGGATTTAAGTAAAGTTGTAGCAATATCAGGCAAACCAGGTTTGTTCTTGGTTTCAGGTCAAGGTTCAGGTAAATTAGTTGTTGAGTCATTACTTGACGGAAAACGTACACCAGCTTTTGCTAACGATAGAATCAGTTCTTTGGAAGAAATCAGCATCTACACAACAGGTGAAGACAGACCTTTAAAAGAAGTTTTCATGAGCATTCATGAAAAATTAGGTGACAACATCGGTTTCGATCCTAAGAAGGCTTCTCCAGTAGAACTTAAAGAAAAATTCATGTTGATACTTCCAGAATACGATGAAGACTCAGTTTATCAATCAGATATGAAAAAAGTCTTCCAATGGTATCAACTCCTCAACGACAAAGGTCTCTTAGACTTCACAGTTGAAGAAAATACAGAAGAAACAAAATAACCTAAAGATTAACATAGGTCGTCATTCGACGACCTTTTTTGTATATAAGCCATGAAGAAAATCACAGACTTTCGTTTAGTAGAGAAAAAAGAATGGGCAAAGTCGACATATCTTTTGCTTCAGTCTGACGAGCCTCTTGAAGAAATCAAGGCAGGTCAGTTCGTGCAGGTCCGTGTTGATGATGCACAACACACTTATCTCCGTCGTCCAATATCAATCCACGACGTCGACTATCAAAATCGTACAATAACATTATTGGTTCAAAGAGTAGGCGAGGGTTCAAATAAAATCGCTGACACAGAACTCAACGACACCTTAAATATAATATATCCTCTCGGCAATGGCTTCACAATGCCAGAAGATAAAACTCAAAACGTCATCCTCGTCGGTGGCGGCATCGGCATCGCTCCTTTATATTACCTCGGAAAGATGTTGAAAGAGAATGGCGTTGAACCTCAGTTCTTGCTCGGCGGCCGTTCAAAGACCGACTTGATAATGCTTGAAGAATTCGAAGCTGT
>JAFYUH010000011.1 GCA_017549605.1 Bacteroidales bacterium | reverse complement strand
CTACCCGTCGCTGGTGGGATACTACGAAAAGTATTATTGCAGATAAGGAACCGCCGTATGCGGACCCGCATGTACGGTGGTGTGAGAGGTCGGAAAACAAAAGTAGGAGGAAAACCTACTTTGTTTTCCTCCTACTCGATTGATTGGGTATGGGGATACCTTGGATAACACAAGTTGGTCCGCGCCATTTGTGTGTAGTTCAACTTGAAGTCAAGGAGAACTATTAAACACGGCGAGGAATAATATGTTCAAGGTAATATGGGATCCGCAAAGTAATGGAGTTCAATTGACGATGTCATCAAAAGGTGATGCGTTGAATGTTTCTCCGAGACCTGTTTTCTGGGAAGAACTTGACCTGCTTGGTCTTAATAAAATGGGGTGGATTTATCCTCACGTAGATGAACCATTGCTTTGGGCATGTGACAGGAGATATTTCTATAAAGGAGATTTCGTTCTTGAAGTAAAGGGTGGCAATGTCTTCGATGCCCCTACCGTTATCCAACAAGATGGTTTTGAATCATTGATTCTGTCGCCGGTTGATATGGAACGCCTTCGATCCCTCAATGAGGATACGATGTTCATCATTGAGCACGAGGCAATGGATTTCATCAATCAGACATATCGTCGATATAAAAACATTCGTGAGGTTTCACAGAATAATCCATCATTGGATTTTCAAAGGCTAGCAAGCAATCTCACTAAGAAAACAAAAGAAGAGCATGTGGTTGTAAAAGAAGACTGTGATTCTTTTGATATTATGCCTTTGAGTAGAGCCGAGGAACTTGGTAAATCCCCAATCCTGAATAATGACATTGAAATGTATGTTGCGTCATTTTCAGGTGGAAAAGATTCTCAAGTAATGTTAGATTTGGTTGCAAGAGTTATTCCAGGAGAAGATATAATTGTAGTGTATTCTGATACCGGTTATGAATTACCGACATCATTAGATCTCTATGATAAGGTTGCTAAGTTTTATGGGGAGAAGCACCCGAACATTAAATTCCTTCTTGCTAAAAACCATGAACATGTGCTTACTTATTGGGATCTGATGGGGTCTCCAAGTAATGTTCATAGATGGTGTTGTGGAGTGATGAAAACCGCTCCGCTGTATAGACTTCTCAAAGAAGAGTCTAAATTAGGAAGACAACCTCATGTGTTATCCTTTATTGGTACACGTGCAGAAGAAAGCGTGAGGCGTTCTACTTATTTAAAAGTCGCAAAAGACGCAAAACACACCAATGTTCTTAATGTAAGTCCTATTCTTGAATGGAATACTTCAGAGGTATGGTTATACATTTTCCTAAACGGATTACCAATCAATCCTGCTTATAGAAAAGGGCTTGGTAGAGTTGGGTGTGTAATTTGTCCATTTGGTTCAGACTGGAATGACTATCTGTGTAATCATATATTTCCTGATACTGTTAAGCCATTTCTGGATAAGGTACGCGAAATGGTAATTAAGGGCGGTGTCAAGGATGTTGAGAGTTATATTAAAACGGGGAATTGGAAGATACGCGCTGGTGGTAAAGGATTTGAAACGAAATCTAAAGTAAGTATCATCAGTACCCTGCAATCACCTGATTTCAAGGCATTATTGACTTACCCAAAAGAGAATATTTTTGAATGGATAAAAGTATTAGGTAACTCATCTTGGGCGAAAGAGGGATATGTCTATAATGGACAGATTAAGTACAATCGAGAAATAATTTCTATGCGTCTTACCTTTGATGATAATAATCATACGGTACTCGTAGAAGCGTTTAATGTTCTTGATAACCCATTTTTCATTAGTCACCTGAAACGGGTTCTATACAAGACTACATATTGCGTACATTGTGAGTTATGTGAGGTTGAGTGTCCGACTGGTGCTTTAGATGTAGTCCCAATAGTTAAAATAGATAATAATAAATGTGTGAAATGTCGTCGTTGTCTTGATTTTAAAGATGATGGATGTATTTCTGCTAATTCACTTAAACAATCAGAAGGTATTAAAATGGCAGCACAAAAAGACAAGAAAACTACTATTAATCGTTACAACAATTTCGGTTTTAGGGAGAAGTGGCTACAGTTTTATATGGAGCACGTCGATACATTCTTTGACAATGATGATCATGGAATCAACAAAGAGAATCAGATGAATCCATTCCTTAATTGGATGAGAGATTCTGAAATTTTAAAAACTGATTCTAAAGAAATTACTGAAATCGGAAAACTCTTTGCAGAGAAGTATGGAATCAAGGCAGATGTAATTTGGGAGATCATATGGATTAATCTTACATGTAATTCAGAAATATGTAGTTGGTATGCTTGTAATATCGCTTATAATAAGTCGTACACTAAGGCTGAAGTGGAAATGATGATGGAAGTATCATTGGGCATGTATAGTGGTTCAGTCCGTAAAAATGCACTTGGTTCTTTGCAAAACGCCTTTGTTTCCTCTCCATTAGGAGATAGGATTCACGTAGGTGTGATATCAAAGGAGAATAATAAGCCGGTCTTTAGCCGTCTACCATTTAACGACATTTCTCTTGTGGCGGTTGCATATTCTCTATTTCGTTATGCTGAACGTCAGAACCGTCATATGTTGACAGTCTCAGAATTCTACGACGAGAATCAAAAAGAAGGAATCTATCGCCAGTTCGGTATAAATAGGGATTCCTTTGAGAGACTGCTGTTGAGTCTTCAGGAGGAGGGTAATCACGTGCTTCGTGCTGAACTGAATATGGGTCTTGACAATATCATTCTTCGTGAAGACCTCAAGTCGATTGATATTCTTAAGATGATGCTCTAAAACTTAATCACTATGGCAACCAAGTATTCTGACTATATAAAGATGCAGGATTTCCTGCCGGTCTATGACATGACTGATGAAACGCCAGATATGTGGCGTACATTTATCCCGACCAAACAGTTCTGTGACTTACTGCAGCGCAGTATAACAGCCATTACTTCGAGCGATATAAGCAAACGTCGTTCGATGTGGGTACGCGGTACTTTCGGTACGGGTAAGAGTCACGCAAGTAGTGTTGTGCGACACTTGCTTTGTGACCCATCAGAGGAGATTGACGGTTATATTCAGAGTATCCCTAACGAGGCTACACGTGCACAGTTGACGGCAATCCGCAAACAAAAGAGGTATTTCCCGGTTGTATTGAAAGGCGTTGAAGGTGCATATAATATTCCTCGTTTCTCATTGTCAATCCAGCGCGAGACAAAGAAGGCTTTGGTTGCTGCGGGATATCCAGATCTTATTGTACGTTCGGATTTTGACGAAGCCATCCGTTGGGTGGAGAGCCATGAGAACAGAATTCCTGAGTTATTAGAAAATAATGATGAACTTGCTTCAGAAGCATCGAATTACACAAAGCTGCTGACTAAGCTCAGGAATAATGATATTGATGTCTTCATGCATCTTGAAGAGGCATTGGCTGCGGATAAGACTTATCTGACAAGTGATAGTATAAGTGAGTGGTTGGTGGAAGTTGAGAAGGAGATTGAGAAGGCGGGAATCGCTGACGGATTGATTATATTCTGGGATGAGTTCACGAGCGTGATGGACACCCTGAAGAGTGATAGAATCAATGTGCTTCAGAATATTGCGGAGAAGTCACAGAATAATAATGTCTTCCTTTATCTGATTTCGCATCGTACTGAGAGCTCAAGCCTGGATGCAAAGGGCAAAGATATCACAAAGATGAGCGACCGGTATGATAGTGTTGATTATCAGATGGATGAGATCTCAACTTATCTGATTCTTCGTCATACGTTCAGTATTCCGGATATGATGAAGATGAATATCTCAACTTGGGGTATCAAGGATAAGATTGACAAGAGTGTATATAATTATCTTTGTGAGAGCAATAATCAGGACGAGAAGGAACATATTCAGAATCTGTTCCCTCTGCACCCGTATACTGCCTTCCTCTGCTCAAAGATGGCAAATATCATGGGTTCAGCGAACAGAAGTGTCCTGAAATTCATGAATGACGAACATCACGGTTTTAAGCAGTTCATCAATGAGCCAACGAATTATGACCAGAGGATGATGCTCACTGCGGACTGGCTATGGGATTTCTTCTATTCCGAGTTTATAAACGAGCCGCTTTGTGCAGCTTTCACTAATGTGTATTCATCACATGGAAGCAAAGTAGATGCAATGGGTGATGATTATAAGCGTGTATTTAAAGTTATCCTATTGCTGAACGCTCTTAGTGTAAAGTTCAAGAGTTCGCCTGAAAAATACGCTCCGAATGACAAAAATCTCAAGTATATTTTCTCTGGAGACCGCTGTGAGGAGAAGATGGATGTTATTCTTAATTGGCTGGATGAGACAAAAATCATTGCAAGGGATATCTTTGGAGAGTTTAAGATTTCAGTGTCGTCTTACAACCCTGCTGAGATTACGAAGGAAAAGAACGCAGTTGCCAGCACCTATAAGATCGCTGTCGAATATCTTAGATATAATGATAAAAGCAGGCAGGAAATTGAGAGAATTTTCATGGTAGGAGAACGCTTGATGCGTAAGTGTGAGCCACAGTTCTATGCTTGTGAAGAAGCAGAGGCGGTTCTTCGTAGTAAGCTGAATAAGTACACTCGTGAGAAACCTAACTACCTTCATGTTGCCTTGTTCTTCTCTATTACAGATGAAGCAAGGGATATTATGGAGAATAGGGTGAAGGCCTTTTCGGAAGAGTTTGAAAACACGATGTTTATAATTCCATCGGAAGTGTTTACGCCAACTGCTCAGACTCATTTCATCGATGCAGTAGCGCAGTCCAATGTGAGTCGTTCACATTTCAATACCGATGATGCAAGCCAGTTTGAAAATGCTGCCAAGGAATATGTGGCCAAGTGGAAGAATCGTATGAGCGGGGGTACATACACAATGTATTTCAACGGCAAACGTTCGAGTGAAGGTATTTTCAGCAATATATATAGCGTCATAAACAAGAAGTTCAGTGTTCAGGTCTTTCCTAACGGAATGGAGAGTGTAAAGGCGTTGCAAAATGAGGCGATGACATACTTTGCAAACAAGAACTTCAAGACGCTTTCACTTCAGATGTTACAAAAGAGGACTCGTGATGAACTTCTGTCATTCGGTGGCTCTGTACGTCCGACTAAGCAGATTTTCCTTGATGGCGAGAATAACCTTGTAACGGATACTTGTGAATTGACTGAGGCAGCCATTGCTGGCAATTCTTGGCTTAATACAGTATGTCAGGCTATGGATATGCTGATAGAGGCTGCTAAGAAGAAATATGCCGACAGGTTTTCGTTAAGTGATATTCTTGCTCCATTGATGCGCCCGCCTTTCGGACTATTTGCTAACCCTGCCAATTATGCGATTCTAGGATTTGCTCTTAGAAAGCATAAAGACGATCTTTTCAATCCAAGTACATCTCAGCCTGTCGGTGATGAGAAACTTAATGATATGATTGAGATTTTGCTCAAGATGTGGGATGGCGGTGTAAGCGAACCAAGTAACAAACTTCTTCTTCGTTTCGGATCTGTGGAAGAACGTAATCTGACAAGTATTCTTGGCGAGGTCTTTAATCTGAGCATAGTTAGAGGCGTGAGCATGAGCGATTTGAAGAGTCTTACATACGCAAAGTGGTGTATTACAGAATTCTGCAAGCAGGTTGCGCGATATCCACTGTGGTCTCTTCTGTATTGCGATAAGATCAAGGAGAAGGAAAATTGCAAGAAGGCTATTAGTGACCTGATATCATTATTCAACCAGGATAGTTATTCTCTTCCTAAGATAAAGGAATTGCTGAAGGAGATTAAAAATGACCAGATTGACCTTTATGTTCTTCTGACGAACAATCAGAATTACAAGAATGGTTTTAATAATTTCATACATAGTATCGAGGAGGTTGAACTAAAGGATGAGTGGCTTGAAGAACTTGAGGAAGACTTGTCTCACATGCAGTCGGAAATCGCATTCCGAAGGGAGGAGGATGTGAAGTCTCGCGTAATGTCATTCTACATCAATAAGATTAAAACTCCTGCGCAGCCTGTCTATCCGCCAGTTGACCCATTCGACCCGAATCAGCCTGTTGTTCCGGTAACTCCGGTATATGTTCCGGCTCCTGCACAGGACCAGATTAGAAAGGCAAAGAATCTTGTTAAGGAGCAGACTATGCCAAGTATGATGTGGCAGAAAGTGGTCCTGGATATGATTGAGAGTCATCCAGAGGTTTCTCAGTTTGTGATTGATTATCTTGGCAGTTAAAAGTCTAAGCATATGGATTCGGCAGAAAAAGTAATTGTTTTCAATTCGTTTGAAGACCTGAAACATGAGATAATCCGTGATAGAGATACTCGTGATATGCTGGCCCAGCGTTATGCAGTACGCTTCATAATGCTCAATAACTTTAATGAGTTCAAGAAGTTAGCGAAGTTTATGGCGGATATTGATGTTGAGCCGATGGATTTAGAGAATCTTATTAGCGATGGAGAGGATGATGAGTGGATAACAAAAGATACATTGAAAGATGCTATAAAATCGTGTAGGGAGTCCACTTTTGTTACTCCATTCTCTGAGTTGGTGCGTTTTTATAATGATGATGATTTCAGAGGATTCTTTAATGAGATTATGCTTTTAGAGGATATCCATAATCCTCAGAAACGTATTTATGTGCCACTAATTGGACTCCAGAATCGTTTTACTGATTTTCTGAATCATTTTGCGCGAATAAAGGAAAGTGCACCGATTTGGAGGTATGATGCAGAAGCACAGTCTGTAGAGGTCTTCTTTGCAAAGTATAAAGATTTCACATTGCCGAATGGTGCTGTTCAGTGCCAACTGGATTCCTTAAGAGAGTGGCTCAAGTTCTGGAAAGTTCAGGCCCCTCAAGAGAGAATCGTATGTACATCGAGGCCCATTGCTGCAAAATATCAGTATTCAAGGCCGGATAACATTTTTAACTTTACGAGGATTGAAAATGCACACAAGTTTATGACTTGCTTTTTGGATCTGAATTTCCCATTTGATTACAGGGATGCTGATAAGGCATTTTGGGAGGAGATGCTGAAACATATTGACAAATCTGCGTTATCATCGTTCTCTTTCAGGTCCTTTGTTACAGCGTACTTCAATCGAGTGAAATTTGATGCGGGTGATATTATACAAGAATGGTCTGATGTCGAGAATAATGCATTTGACCGTTGGTTATTAATGAATTATATCCTGCATACGGAGTTTGGAGAAGAATATCCATATATCCGTTTGTGCGTGGATGCTATAATGGATCTTACCGATGCGAACGAGTTGATTAAGATGATAGCGACGCGTATCGTGTATGATGTACCTGCAAACCTACGTGAACAGTATGCTGATGAGAGAAGAAGAGTCATAGTTTACAACCATATGATTTTTGAAAATGTGTTGGTTCGCAGTGAACAGGATTGGTTGTTTGAGAGAACCAAAGAGATTTTCCAGGAATCAGGCGACTTGCATCAGGCAATTGACATTTGCACCGGCATCTTTGATTTCGAGAAGAAACTTTTGATGGGATGGTATGTTTATCATCCTGAAAATAAGAGACTTCAGAAAGCAATTAAGGATTTCTATCCTGATTTTGATGCTTATTGTGTGACGAATAAGCCTTCTCACTTTGATTCTTCTAATCAATGGTTGATAGATTATATCAAGCAATATAAGCAGGCCAAGATGGAAGATAAATATCTGCCTGGAATTAATGAGGTTATAAAGACGAAAAACGCTACAGTTTCTTCATTCTACCAATGGTATTATGAATTTGACAGTTCTCATAATTTGTTGGCAGAGATGCAAAGCAATCCGGTTTATCGACCAGACAAAGTATTTTGGATTGATGGACTTGGCGTAGAGTTCTTATCATATATTTTGTATGTCATAGAACAAGAAAAGAGCAATCTTAAGGTAGTGCGATCACAGATAACACGATCCGAACTGCCATCATCCACACACCACAATAGATTTGAAGGAGAGAATGTGGTTAAATTTGGTGAGCTGGATGAGTTGGGCCACGATTCTCACGGATACAGGCACTTTGATACTTTAAGAGAAGAATTGCAGGTAATCAGGAAGATTGTACAGGAAATTGTCAGCACGAGCAAGAAAGAGAAATGTACTGTAGCGATAGTGTCTGACCACGGATTGAGTTGTCTTTCTCGTAAGGCATCGTCGAAGAAGTATGACGGAAAATTTGAGCACGAGGGAAGATACATAAAGACAAGTGATGATGCTATTTCTGATTCAGATTATCTGGTTCACTTAAACGAGAGTGAAGGACAGAAGTATAAGGTTGCACTGACACATTCATCACTTTCTAAGATTCCTACTCATCAGGTACATGGCGGATGCACGCCTGAGGAGGTGCTTGTGCCGTTTATACTGCTCTCTAATAAGGATGTGGCTTCCAAGGTTATAAGTTATAAGATTAATACCGTTGGTGAGGATATTATGCTGTCTAATCCAGTTGTGAGGTTGTCTGTTATTCCTGAGCCTACAGGAGTTTCGCTTACCTGTAAAGGTAAGACCTACAAGATGAATCGAATCGGCACACATTGGACAGCTGAACTTGAGGGGATTGCAGAAGGTTTGCATATTATTGAAGTGAAACCTGAGGGTGCTGGAGGTATAGAAATGAAAATCAATGTCGTGGGTGTTAGTGGTAATATGGATATAGATGATATGTTTGACTTATAGGGTATGAGTGCTATTGGAAATAAAATTAAGGAGGTATTCGGCTCTGCTGCCGTTTATAAAGATCCTGCAAACTACGAGGTATTTAATGGAAGAAATCTGCCATCCTTTGTTAAGGATTATTTGATTTCCACACATATTGCTCCTGACGGGTCTTTTAGGCGAGATGCTTTGACAAGGTTCCTTGATGCACATATCCCTAAGGATAATAGTGCAATATTGGCTCGCCTTAGAAGAGGTGAGACATTGACTTTGCTTACTCGTTTCGTGGTCTCGACAAGTCTGGCTCAAAACAAGACAAGTTTTCAGATACCTGATATGGGAATCAAGGCAACAGATACTCTCATCCCGGATTATCTTATAGAAGAGTATCCTGACGACTTGATCGATGGCGAGAAATGGGGCATAATGAAGATTGTTTATATTGCTCCTTCAGAAGGTGCTCGTGGATATGTGGAAATGGTGAAGTTCAAGCCATTCCGTCCAATGGAGAAATTGGATATCAACTATTTTCGTAATTGCAGAACCAAGTTTTCATTGGAAGAGTGGATTGATGTACTCATTTCTGCAATGGAATATACTCCTTCAACTTTCACCAATATGACGCAGAAACTGGAATTCTTGACCAGACTGCTGCCTTTTATAGAACCTCGTTTGAATTTCATTGAGCTTGCGCCAAAAGGTACCGGTAAGAGTTATGTGTTCGGAAACTTGTCAAAATTCGTGTGGCTGGTGAGTGGAGGTAAGGTTTCTCGTGCCAAGTTGGTATATGATAAGTCAATAAAGGCTCCTGGTATAATGCGTTTTTATGATATGGTGGCTTTTGATGAGATTCAGACAATTACATTCTCTGACAATTCTGAGATGCAATCATTTTTGAAGAATTATCTGGAGTATGGTAGAGCTACAATCGATAATTATGAATTTATGTCGGAGTGTGGCCTGATGTTGCTCGGTAATATCCTACTGAATGATAGCAATGAGCCGATAAGCCATAATTATTTTGAGACATTGCCGGAAGTGTTTAGGGAGTCTGCTTTGCTGGATCGTTTTCATGGAATGATTGAGGGCTGGTTATTGCCTCGTGTGAATGTTGATATGGCTCTACATGATTGGACTCTGAATGTTGAGTTCTTCTCTGAAGTCCTGCATCAATTGCGTACAGAGTCGTCTTATTCGCATATAGTGGATGATTTGGTGGAGATACCTAATGGTGCAGATATGCGTCACACTAAAGCGGTCAAGCGTACCGCAACAGCATACCTCAAGTTGCTTTTCCCGCATATTACTTCTGCTGACCAAATTGATAAGGGTGAATTTAATGCATTATGCTTGCAGCCAGCAATCCGAAGACGCGATATCGTCCGTCAGCAGTGCAGTAACATCGATGCTGAAAAGTCATTCTCTAAGCCAATGCCAGATTATAGGGTAGTAGGTCTCTAAAATTTTGTAAAACATAGTGCAATTTATGCTGACTATGACAAGGAATGAAGAGTTAACTCTCCTTTTGGAGATTATGAGGAAATACGATCTCCCAGTTAGTCCTATCTTGGAGTTTGCCATCAGAAGTAAAATGGATGATTCCTCTGGTGACGATTTGATTATACCAGAGGTTAGTTCTATGGAATCTGATATAGGTTTGGTGCAATCATCTGAAATATCCCATATAGAGAAGCCTTTTCAATATAGCAATGTTATGTTGGAGGAAAAGACTGAGACGGATTATAGAACTCGAGTGTCAGATACAACTCGTAAGAATAGGAAGAAGACCATTCTTAGGGTTACAAGGCCTGATGGTTCTATGATTGAAGATAGCAAGGCTACCGTTACTCTTGCAATCACAATTCAGGAGATAGGAGTGGAAAGAGTAAGGAATCTGAATCTATCATTGGATGGGATGAATCTTATCCTTATAGGGGAGAATACACTTTACCCGTCTCAACAATATTATCTAGGCGACGGATTTTATCTGAATACACATAGTTCGACTGATAGAAAGAAATATCATCTGGAAAAGATGTTCAAAGCACTTGGGCTAGACTGGAAAGTAGAAATTGTGTCATCTGAGTGGTAATCTGATAACGAGTCAAGCTGAGAAGTGCTCATGAGGGTACAGCTCGAAAATTATTTACAATAATATTAGTTCCTGCTATGTTGGAGAAGATTATTATAACAAACTTTAGATGTTACGAGAAGACGACAATCAATTTTAATGGTTCCGCCATTCTTGTAGGTAAAAACAATGCTGGTAAGTCTACTTTGATAGAAGCTTTGAAGATTCTTTCAACTGTAAGCAGGAAATATAAGACAGCGAGATTCGTAGCTCCGCCTGATTGGGTGGAAGATGAACGTTCCAAAGGTATTACTCCGAATCTCGTCAATATGAATATTGCCGACCACGGAATATTTAACATGTATGGCAATCCTCCTGCAATTGTTGAAGGATATTTTACTAATGGAACTTCTATTAAGGCATATGTAGGTGAAGAGTTGGCTATTTTTGCTGTAATATATGATGATTGCGGGATTGCAATTAAGAGTGGGGCTGAAGCCAAACGAGTCGATATCCCTACGATTGAGGTCCTTCCTCAAATATCTGCGGTCTTGGATAACGAGAAGGTTATTCAGAAATCGACTGTAGATAATAATAGATTTACGAGGCTAGCTTCTAGGAATTTCAGGAATCAACTATTTTATTATGATGAGTCATATCCTGTATTTAAGGAATTGGTAGAATCTACATGGGAAACTCTCCAAGTAAAGCCAGTCGAAGCATACTTTGTGGATGAAGGTAGGATTCTCCAATTCTTTGTCAGGGTAAACAATTTTGAGGCTGAAATCGGTTGGATGGGTCATGGCCTTCAAATGTGGATTCAGACGATGTGGTTTGTCTCGCAGTGTCCACGCGACTCAATAATTGTATTGGACGAGCCAGATGTATATATGCATGCCGACCTGCAAAGGAGACTTGTTAGATTGCTGATGCCAAAGTTCGCTCAGATAGTCATTGCTACTCATTCACTTGAGATTATAGAGGAGGTTCCCTCTGATTGCATTGTTCCGATTGATTCTCGAAAACCGGAACTGCGTCCTATCGGAGATGAGGCTTCGCTTCAGTTGATGACACAGGAATTGAATGGTTCTCTGAATATTGATTTGGCAAGAATGTATGTCTCAAAGAGTTTCATTGTGTGGGATAGCGATGAGACTTCAAGAAAGATTTTGTCGGCATTCCAATCGATATTATACCCAGAGGATTTACACCCTTTGATTACTCTACCGAAGGCCTTTATCAACGGCTGGGAAAGTTGGAGCACCGTTACTTCGTTGTCGGAGATTTTCGCTCAAAGCGAGATGCCGGTTGATTTATACTGCATTTTTGATTCCGGATTCCATACAAGTGAAGAGGTTAGTAAGTTGAATGGACATGCCAAGTCCAATAATATTGATTTACACATTTGGAGCAAAAATGAGATTGAGAATTTCGTCATTAATGCCGAGGTAATTTATAGATATATCAGTAAGCATAAAAGACGCGGAGCGATTTCTATTGAAGAGTTGGTAGAGAAGATTGATGAGATTGTTTCGGAAATGAAGGTGGATACGTTGACAGGTTTGACAGCAAATATTCAGCAATCATCAGATTGCGACCAGCAAGAAGCTATTGATAAGGCTGTTGAAGAGTTAGGATTACGCTGGGTATCTCCATATAATGTTATTTCCGGAAAGAATTTCTTTAATCGACTGTCACGGTGGACTCAAGATTGTTTTGATATTACTATCAGTGCAAGGCAGGTTGTGCCATTCTACACAGCCGATGAGGTGCCAGGTGAAGTGGCATGCGTAATTAGAAGGATTATGGAAAAGGTGGGAAATAAAAGATAGTAAATATCTGATTCTTTTATCCTTCTGTTTAACAAATGTTTAACAACCTAAACAAAAACGCCATCCTAGATATCTAGAATGGCGTTTAATGTGATTCGGTTGGAAACGGAAAATATGAAGGTGGGTAAAGGAGAATAAAAACTTGTAAATAGTATAAAGTATTGAATAACAATATATAAAAAGTAATAAGATGTTGATTTAACTTCACTGGGAATCATTCGTTTTTACAAATGTGGGGAAAATGTGGGGAAAGTTGAAAGGTTTTGTATATTTGCAGAAAATTGATGCGATATGACAATTTCTTTCATACTTAAGAGGTCGAAGACTGGGTTTTCGATGGATGATTCGTTGAATGGTGCAACTATATATGTGAGGTTGCGTGATGGCCGACTTTTAGATTCAACGGTATCTACCGGTGAGACTGTGAATCCTCTCTGGTGGGATGCCAAACGAGAGGAGATAAAGACCAATATCGTATGCGACAATAAAGACAAGGCTGCTCTAAATGATAAACTACAGGATCTGAAGAAATTCCTATATTCCAAACATAAGGTTGATAAGGAGAAAGGAAAGGTCAACAAAGAGTGGCTGGCGAAGGTTCTGAAGGAATTTGCAAAAGAGCAAGGAAAAGTTGCCGGTATACCTAAAGATAAGTCACATTCGTTTAGTGATAGGTTTCAGAAGTTTCTGGATGCAAACGAATTCAGTGAGGGTCGTATAAATCAGTATCGCGTAATTGAACGAGCAGTGCTGAGGTTTGAGGAATTTATAAGGACGACTAAACGCGGCAGGAAGAATTTTACCTTTGATGTCCGTACTGTTGATGAAAACGACCTCAATGAACTGTATGATTTTATGTCGAAGGAACATCTCTACTATGAAGAGTATCCTGAGATATATGAGAAGTTTCCAGAGAAACGACAGTCTAAACCTCGTGGAGCCAACACACTGTCAGAAAATTTCAAGAAATTGAGAGCATTCTTCAATTGGGCTCAGTCCGAGGGAATTATCCTTGTGTCACCATTCTCAAAGTTCAAATGTGAGAAGGAACTCTATGGCACTCCATACTACCTGACAAAAGAGGAGATGCAGAAGATCTTGAGTACAGACCTGTCTGCTACTCCGGAATATGAAATGCAGCGTGATGTGTTCATATTCCATTGCTGCATCGGATGTAGGGTGGGTGATCTTCTTCGTCTTAAGAAATCTGATGTTATTGACGGGGCGATAGAATATATTGCCACCAAGACCATTGCCGACAATGCCAGGACTGTGCGTGTACCTCTGAATGGTACTGCATTGGCAATCATTGATAAATATAAAGACTGCCATGAGACTAAACTTCTTCCTTTCATCTCGTCGCAGAAATATAACGACTATATCAAGGTTGTGCTGACCAAGTGCGGAATTACACGTCTTGTGACGGTCCTGAATCCCATCACTCGTCGCGAAGAGAAGCAGCCGATAAATGAGATAGGAAGCAGCCATATGGCTCGCCGCACTTTCATTGCAAACATCTACAACAAAGTCCCTGACCCAAACGTCATTGGCTCAATGACCGGTCACGTCGAAGGCAGCCGTGCCTTTGCCCGTTATCGCACCATTGAGGAGGAGGTTAAGAAGAGTCTGGTGGATATATTGGGGTAGGGAGTTTATAAATTGTTTTATAACTTTGAAAGAAAAATTTATATGGATATGAATGCGGAACTTTTACAAATGGCAAAGCCATTCATTGATTCATTATTGGAGAATATTATCAAGCCAAAAGTTAAAGAGTTTTCTGATAAATGTAAGTTGGAGTATGAGAAAAATTTTGTGTCAAAATGGGAGCATTTTGGAGAGTATCTGTATCGTACGTATAAGAAATATAGCATAGTCAATACACTTGCATTAAAGAACCAGCAGAAATTTCTTAAGAATATCTATGTGCCTCTTACTCTGGAAACCTGTAATTCTGATGATACCACACATAAAAAGTATAAGATGGAGCAATTCCCCTCAGATATGCTCCAGGAATATAGTGGCCGTTTGCTTATTACTGATACCGCTGGTATGGGAAAGTCTACGTTGATGAAGAGGATGTTCATTGATGTGATAGAAAATGGCCATGGCATTCCGATTTATATTGAACTGAGGCGCTTATCGGAAGAAAGAACTATTCTGAAGGAGATTCATGAACAAATTAGTTCGATTTCTAAAGAGTTTGACGAAGATTTATTGTTGGAGTTTATTCAAACTGGAAGCTTTATCTTTTTTCTTGATGGTTATGATGAGATATCATCAGATAATCGTGCAAGTGTAACTTCTGATATTCAGACCTTTGTGTCAAAAGCCTTTGACAATAGTTTTATCTTAACTTCTCGTCCGGAATCGGCACTGGCCAGTTTTGGTGAATTTCAAAAAGCTACAATTGTTGCGTTGACAAAGAAAGAAGCATATGAATTGTTAAGGAAATATGATAATGGCGGGGAAGTATCACGCTTATTGATCGATAAACTTCGTTCTGGAGAGTATTCTATGATTGATGAGTTTTTGAGAAATCCGTTGTTGGTCTCTTTGTTATATACGGCATTTGATCATAAACAAACCATCCCATTGAAAAAGCATATATTCTATAGACAGGTGTATGATGCATATTTTGATGCCCATGATTTGTCTAAAGGAGATAGTTACATTCATGAGAAGAAAAGTAAGTTAGATATAGATGACTTCGATCGTGTATTACGTTATATTGGATTTTTGTGTATAACGCAACAAAAAATTGAATTTGAAAAGGATGAAATATTGTCAATAATTGACAAGGCCAAAAACTATTGTCAAGATTTAGATTTTACTAGTTCCGATTTCTTAGAAGATATTCTATGTCGAGTACCTCTGTTTTGCATAGATGGTAGTTATTATAAATGGGTTCACAAGTCACTTCAAGAGTATTTTGCAGCAAGGTTTATACATAAAGATTGCGAAAAATCCAGCGATGTTTTAAATAGAATTTACGAGAGTAATAATTTAGATTATTACATTAATATGTTGGATATATATGCAGATGTCGATCAGTTTGATTTTAAATGTACGGTTTTAAAGCCCCTTTGCTTAGATTTTATTCATTTTTATGATTCAAATGTATGGCGTTTTAAAAATTTGCCAACTGCAGATGTTGACAATCGTATTTCGTTGTTATTTATGAGGCAAGTGTATATCATTAAGGTTTCATATTCTTCTTCACCACGTGATATCATTAAGTATATAGATAGTATTTGTCCAATAGAAGGAATTAGACGCACAATAACAATTGGGCGCCTAAATGATGATTATGTAGGGGCGACAATCTCAAAGTTTGATGCGAAATATAGCCTGATACGATTTGTTACTCAAAGATTTAAAGATTTAAGAAAACCTCTTCGTCGACAAATGAATAGAGAAGAATTGGCTCTATTTCCAGATAAACTAAGTGAAATAACCTTGCTTACAGGCAAAGAGTCAAAGGATTGCTTTGCGTCATATAATGAGTTGCTTTCATATGGACATGGGACTACGATGTTAGACTATGAAGGTGTTAAGAAAGAACTGGATAACATAGAATCTATGCAAAAAGCAAAAGGAGAAACCTTATCACTTTTGGAAAATATTTAGTTAAAACAAGTTTAGATATGAAAGAGAACCAGAACATAGAGTTTAAGGAGTCGTGGAGGGATGAGTATCTGAAGTGGATTTGCGGTTTTGCAAATGCACAAGGTGGTAAGATGTATATTGGAGTTCGCGACAATGGAGAGGTGTGTGGAGTTGCTGATGCGAAGCGATTGATGGAGGATATTCCGAATAAGGTGAAGGATGTTCTGGGTATCATCGTTGATGTTAATCAGCTGAAAGATGGTGAACTTGATTATATTGAGATTGAAGTCGCGAGCTATCCCTATCCAATCAGTTATAAAGGCCATTATTATTCGAGAAGTGGGGCTACCAATCAGGAGTTGAAAGGTGCTGCACTCGACAGATATATGATGAGGACTTTGGGAAAGACCTGGGATGGTGTGCCAGTGCCATATCTATATGTTGAAGATCTGGATAATGCGACGTTTGACTTATTCCGTAAATATGCCAAACGAAGTGGTAGAATGACTGAGGCAGATCTTCAGGATGACAACAAGGGTTTGCTTGACAAGTTGCGCTTATTCGAAGGTACTTATCTGAAGAGGGCTACTGCACTTACATTCCATCCTGATCCGGAGAAATTTGTAACGGGGTCATTTGTGAAAATTGGTTATTTCCGTGGAACTGTAGATTTGATATATCAAGACGAAGTTCATGGTAATTTGTTTCAACAGGTGAAGCAAACCTTGGACATTCTGACTACGAAATATCTACGTGCCTTGATAAGTTATGAAGGTATTCAAAGAGTAGAAAGTCTTCCTATGCCTCGTGAGGCACTTAGAGAGGCTCTTCTAAATAGTGTGGTGCATAAATCATATGAATCCAATAGTCCTATTCAAATCGCAGTCTTTGATGATAGATTAGAGATTTACAATTCTGCAGTTCTTCCAGAAGATTGGACAATTGAGGATTTGTTGACTTCACATCGTAGTCGTCCATATAATCCGGATGTCGCTAATGTGTTTTTTCGTGCAGGTGAGATAGAGTCATGGGGACGTGGTATTCAACGAATCATTGAGGCTTGTCAGGATGAAGGCTGTCCAACTCCGACATTTGAATATCGGGCAGGTGGTATTTGGACTACTTTCCATTTTGGGGAGAAGTATATGAAGGGTGTAGGATTACATTCGGGTGCTGATGTCGTAGAAAATGTCGTAGAAAATGTCGTAGAAAATGTCGCTAAACGACCGGAAAAAATAATTGATCTGTTAAAGTACGATAGTACATTAGGTGCTAGCCAAATAGCGAAACAGTTGGGAGTAACATCCCGTACGATTCAGAGAGATTTGGAGAAATTGTCGAAAGAAGGCCGTATTAAACGTGTCGGACCGGATAAAGGTGGTTATTGGCTTATATTAGACAAGTAGAGCACACTCAATCTGGCAAAATATTTGGAGATGTATCCATTTGATGTTAAACGTGGTTTTGTGAATGTTCAAGGCCACGATTTGACATATCCTTGTGTTTTATGTGGATGAAGATGTTGAAGGGTAAACAATAATAAAATAATATATGGAT
>JAFYUH010000113.1 GCA_017549605.1 Bacteroidales bacterium | reverse complement strand
TGCAGACATTGAGCAATGCAGACGTTTATTGAGAGAATTATCCGATGAAGAAAGAAGAAAAATAGTGATACACGACTATCATGAACTTATAAATGAATTTGATTTGAAAGGACTGCATTTTAATAAGAATATAACGATTGTACCTGGTGATTATAAAGGATTTAAGACGCGATCATGTCATTCTTTTGAAGAAGTAATGAAGTACAAAAACGATTATGATTATTTGTTTTTAAGTCCCATTTTCGACAGCATTTCTAAAGTAGGGTATAAGTCGGCATTCACGGAAGAGATGTTAAAAGACGCTAGTGTAAAAGGCGTCATTGACGAGAAAGTCGTGGCATTAGGCGGCGTAACTTTTAATAGGATTCCATATTTAAAAGAACTGAATTTCGGTGGAGCTGCGATGATGGGGTTTTTAGTTAGTTCCTTATTGTTATATGATAATGTGTGTTGATTTCCGATAAAGCTAAAACCGTTACCTAACTCCATAATAAAAGAGGTGATTTTATTGACAAGATGTCGTTCTAAATCCAATTCTTTTAGAGGCTCAATGGCATCAATGAATCCGAGATGATAACGACTTCTGAAAATCTCATTGGCATATTCTGCATTTTCTTCAGACATGGTAATTGCGAAATTGTTAGACTTTTCGCTAGCCTGTATTGAAAGATGATATTCAGATTTCAAAGCGAGAAGTAGCATACTACGAGACCAATTCTTTGAGATGACTTCGTTGGCGTAGAAAAGAATATGTTCGGATGATAAATCGTTGTTTAATAACAGTAGATTATGTCCCCATGGCAAAACTGCGACAGCTTGTCGCAGTTTTATATCTTCTTGATAATAACGAAGATAAAATCGTTTCATATCCCATAGGTTTCTTGGAGACAATCCCATATTAGGATATCTTCCTTTCAGATCTCCTGACAATTTGATCTCCGTGTTTGCTGTCGAGTTTGCGTTCTTCTAAAAGTTTGCCAATCTCCCAATGAGAAGATATGACATGCATATTGATTTGTTTGGCAATATGTATGCGTGAAGATTCTATAACTGCAATAGTATCGTGCAGTAATTCCTGATAATCCTTTTCATCGTAATTTTCAGATGAACTTAAAATGTTGTTTTCCACGATTTCTAAATTTTGGTTGATGCAAAGCTACAATGCTATCAATGTTTTGTCAAGCGTTTGCAAAGGAAATGTTTCGCTGTTAACAATTTTTAACGTAAAAGCGGTGAAAAATTAAGAAATGGTGTTAAGATTTGTTAAGACAACAGTCAACAGTCAACGGACAACAGTCTGAGTTCGCATTTCATTATTAGCAGCGCTTTGCGTTAGGGATTGAAGCGGCATCCTTTGCGAAGCGCGGACTTCAGACTTCGGACTATGGACTTCGGCTTTTTTTGAGCGAGGAGAAAATAAAGGCGAGCAAAGATAGAGCGGAAAGCCCGACGGCGTAGCCGGAACGCCCAATAAAGAAGACAACAGTCAACGGACAACAGACAACAGACTTTGGGTCTATTAGTTTAAAAAAAACTCAGAACTTCAAAATCTCAAAATCTCAGAATTGGTTAAACCGCAAAAAAAAACTCAGAATAGTTGGTGAATTAAAGAAAATTTTACAATCTTTGTGAGGAGGAATTGCTTCTATTTCCTTATGAACTAATATTAAAAAATTGTGTTATAAATATAGGTTAATGTTGTTCTGCCTGTTTTATAATCATGTCAAATAAAAGAACACACTATTGGTATTATGAATTATTTATTGATTTTACTAATTGTCTCTCTTGCTGTTTCGGCATTAGGATGGGTTTATTTCATTTATTTCTTCAGTCTTGGCTACGGCTTCGGCGTTTCTGCATTGGCTATCGCTATTGCTGTCATCTTCCGCGATGTTTTGACAATTCCGACAGCGCTTCTTTGCGTGGTTATGTTTATCTTCGGTATGCGTCTCGGTCTTTACCTCGCGACTCGGGAGAAGAGATCTGCCGAATATAAGAAGATTCTCTATGGCCCTGATGCAGCAAAGAAAAAACCTATTTTCGTCGTTGTCTTTGTGTGGATCTTCTGCGCATTATTGTACGTCGGACAGGTAAGTCCTGTCGCTTTCTATCTCGCCAACGCCGCTGATGGTGTAGCTGTCAATGAGTTATGGACTTGGATTGGCGCTGGTCTCATGGCATTGGGCGTCATCTTGGAATCTGTCGCCGACGCACAAAAGAAAGCTGCCAAGAAGAAAAATATCAATCGTTATGTCGATACAGGTTTATACAGAATAGTTCGTTGTCCTAACTACCTCGGCGAATTGGTGATCTGGACCGGTTCTTTCGTTGTCTGCATCGGAGCATCATGTTCTGCATGGCAGTGGATTATAGCATTGATAGGTTATATCGGAATCGTGTATGTCATGTTCAGCGGAGCTCGCAGGCTTGAATT
>JAFYUH010000010.1 GCA_017549605.1 Bacteroidales bacterium | reverse complement strand
TATGCAAGAATCAATATTAATTTTAGATTTTGGCTCACAAGTAACACAGCTTATAGGACGTCGTCTTCGTGAGATGAACGTTTATTGTGAGATCCATCCTTATAACAAGATTCCGGAATTGACACCTGATATTAAAGGTGTGATTTTGAGCGGAAGCCCTTTCTCTGTAAGAGATGAGAAAGCACCATATGTAGATTTGTCAAACATAAAAGGTAAGATGCCTCTCCTCGGAATTTGCTACGGTTCACAATTCATGGCTCATCATTTCGGTGGTGAAGTCAATGGCTCTATAGCAAGAGAATACGGTCGTGCATCTCTCACTATCGTTGACGAATCTTGTCCTTTATTTGAAGGCGTTAGCAAGGTAAACCAAGTGTGGATGTCACACGGCGATACAATCGCTCATTTGCCAGAAGGCGCTCGCGTTATCGCAAGTACAGAAGATGTTGTCAATGCAGCATATAGAATCGATGGCGAAGAAACATACGCTGTTCAATTCCACCCAGAAGTATCTCACTCATTGGAAGGTTCAAAGATGATTGAAAACTTTGCTAAGCGCATCTGCGGCTGCAAAGGCGACTGGACTCCAACTTCTTTCGTTGACAATATCGTTGAAGAACTCAAACAACAACTCGGTGATGACAAGGTTATCTTAGGTCTTTCTGGTGGCGTTGACAGTACAGTTGCTGCTGTATTGTTGAACAAGGCTATCGGTGCAAACTTGCACTGTATCTTCGTCGACAACGGTCTCTTGAGAAAGAACGAATTCGAAGATGTTTTGGAATCATACAAAGACTTAGGCCTTAACGTTATCGGAGTCAACGCAGGTGAGTTGTTCTTGAGCAAGCTTAAAGACGTTACAGATCCAGAATTGAAACGTAAAGCCATCGGCGCTACATTCATCGAAGTGTTCGAAGCAGAAGCTAAGAAAATCGAAGGCGCAAACTGGTTGGCACAAGGTACTATCTACCCAGACGTTATCGAGAGTGCAGGCATCGAAGGCGCTACATGTAAGATCAAGTCACACCACAATGTAGGTGGTCTTCCAGAAAAGATGAACCTTAAGATCGTTGAACCATTACGCGCATTGTTCAAAGACGAAGTACGTCGCGTTGGTCGCGCTTTGGGTATCAAGAAAGAACTCATCGGCCGTCATCCTTTCCCAGGACCAAGCTTGGCAATCCGCCTCTTAGGTGCTGTTACAGAAGATAAATTACGTATCCTCCGCGATGCTGACGAAGTATATATCTCATCATTGAGAAACTGGAAATGTGAGTTGCCTCACGCTTCATTCCCAAATGAAATGGCGGACAACCTTTACGACAGCATCTGGCAAGCTGGTGCAATCCTCCTTCCTTGTAAGAGCGTCGGCGTAATGGGTGACGAACGCAGCTACGAATATACAATCGCTCTCCGTGCTGTTATCTCAACAGACGGTATGTCAGCTGACTGGGTACATCTCCCTTACGAATTCCTTGCAAAAGTATCAAACGATATCATCAATAAAGTCAGAGGCGTTAACAGAGTATGCTACGACATCAGCTCTAAGCCACCGGCGACAATTGAATGGGAATAATTCAAATTGACAATTGAAAACTGACAATTGAAAATTATTAAGACGTGCCGGCGTGATTAAACGCTGACACGTCTTGAATATTTAGAAAGTAGCTCGTAGCTCAAAGCTCGCAGCTTATGGCAAAAAAATAAAAAAAATAATTAATAACCTTCAACTGTTGACTGTTGACCGTTGACTGTTGACTAAAAAAATCATTAGAGAAAATTATGAAAACAATTAACTGGAAGAAAGAAGCCATCGCTTATTTCTACCTCATTTTCGGTAGTTTGTTGTTCGCTATTGGCGACATCTTATTCGTTAACCCTTACATCTTGGCTCCAGGTGGAACATACGGTCTTTCAAACGTATTGAACACAGTATGGCCTTGGAAAGTATCTCTCTATGCTATCTGCATGGATATTCCATTGTTGATCATCGGTACATTGATCCTCGGACCTAAATTCGGTTTCAAAACAATCGTTTCAACATTATTGATTTTCGGTTTCACTTACCTCATCGAAACATTCATCGGTTATGCTCCTATCGTTCATAACGGCATCATTGAAAACCCTGCAATAATTAACCCAGAATGGTTGCAAATCCCACATAGCGAAGGTGTTTACTTTATCCCAGATTACTTCTTGAATACTTTAGTATCAGGCGGTATCTACGGTTTAGCTATCGGTCTTATCTTCAAGTCTGGCGCAACATCAGGTGGTAGCGATATTATTTCAATGATTCTCCATAAATTTACTAAGATCTCTCTCGGTACATTGGTTATGATCGTTGACTCAATCATCACTCTCACAACATTAATCGCTGAACCACAATTACGTCTCCCAGTTTATTCAATCTTGGTTATCGTAATCGAAGGTTGGATTATCGACCTCGTCGTTGACGGATTTAATAACAACAAAACAGCATTCATCGTTACAGACAAAGCTGAAGAAGTACGTAATTACATTATTAAAGATCTCAACCGTGGTGGTACATGCTTGTTCGGAAAAGGTTTATACAAAGGTGTTGATCGTATGATGATCTACGTTACTTTGACACGTCCTGAACTCGTTAAGTTACAAACAGCATTGAAAGACATCGATCCAGATGCATTCTTGAATGTTGTTACAAGTGCTCAAATCATGGGTAAAGGTTTCAAACCACTCGTTGATAAACAATAATAAATAAGATATACGTAGAGACGTCATATTATGGCGTCTCTATGTTTTTTTGAACCTTGAACCTTGAACTTTGAACCAAAAATAAATACACTAATAACTCTAAACTATCTACTTTGAAACTACTCTAAACTATACACTATAAACTTTAAACTGTAAAAAAAATGAGTAATTCTAAAACATTTTTAACATTCTTATTCTTGTGTGTGGCAGCAATGTGTTGCTCTCCAGAATTAGGTGCACAGGAATCATTGAAATCTCAGATTGTAACAGAATATGATGGCAAACCATATTATATTCATACAGTTGACAAAAAGCAATCGTTGAAAGATATTGCTGATATGTATGACGTTACTATATATGAGATACTTAAGGAAAATAAGGATGTTAAATATAATGTCAAAGCAGGTGAATTGCTCAGAATTCCATATAGACCAAAAGAAGAAGTTACCTTTATGGAAGAAGTTGCTATTGATAGCATAATGGCAAATGATTCCACAAAATATGTTGAAGAATATATCCTCCCTACATTCGACTCTGAAAGATTATATAAGGTAGCATTGATGATGCCTTTATATTTGGAACAAGTTGACGATGCTTTTATGGAAGCAGAGGTGTCGAATAAGCAGTTGCTCGCTAAACCATTCTCTTATCTTCATTTTTATGAAGGCTTTATGATTGCTGTTGACTCAATGGTAAGCCAATATGACATGAAACTCGACCTTAAGGTTTTTGATGTCGACCAAGATACAAACAAAGTGATAGCAGCAATAAATGACACATGGTTGTCGAATGCAGATGTCATAGTCGGACCTTTCCATGTCAAGGCTTTCGAAAAGGTTATGGCTTTTGCTGCGGAGAATGATATTCTTATAGTTAATCCTATGACAAATAGAGAAGACCTTGTTGTCGGAAATAGAAACGTGGTGAAAGTTAAGCCATCTTATCGATATCAGATGCATAAACTAGAATCGCTCATCAGAGATAAGTACACAGATAATAATGTATTTATCTTTGCAGAAGACACTAACAGCATGTATTATGTTTCAATGATAGAAGATGTGGCGTATAGAAGTATTAATCCTTATTCATTGGTGCCAAATAAGCATATCAAAAAGGTTGTCAAGAAACATCATGATGCATGGCAGATTGAGGAAGTTGAATTCAATGAAAATGAATACCAATCAGATAATGTGATACTCGATGTCGCTTTGATAAACCAAAATCCTGATGACAGCACTATGTTGAAGAATCAGATCATGGCTTTCAACTATTCTATAGATAGTTTGAATGAGGTTAAGAAGATAGCTTCATCTATACGTAACAACCTTTTCATCGTTTATGGTGAAAATAAGGTGTTTGCAACAGAGATATTAAATAAAATCAATATACTTTCTGGTGAATATCCATCAAAACTCATCGCACTTCCAGATTGGTCTAAGTTCGACAGACTTTTTAATGAGAACTTGATGAAGTTGAATACCGTGTATTTTGATGATGATTATACAAACTATGATGCTTATAGTGTAGGACATTTTATCTGTAAGTTTAGAAATAACTACGGTACAGAACCTAAGGATATAGCATATCATGGTTTTAATATAGCCTGGTATTTCTTGAATGCCTTGATGAATTATGGAGATAATATTAATATAGGTATAGAATCATACGACATACCTTTATTGAATACTAGATATTCTTTTGAAAGAAGCAGATATGAAGATGGCGTTGAAAATGCATATTGGAACGTCTATCAGTATAAAAATTATGAGAAGAATTTATTGCAATATGAATAAGGTATTGTCATTTCTTGTGATAAGCCTCGTTCTTGTCTCATGCTCTGGCAGTAAGGATAAGGATGTCGTTTGTTCATATTGGGACAATGGAAAACTCAAGTCGGAGTTGAGGTACAAGGACGGCAAACTTAATGGTGATTGTTTTTGGTATTTCGCGAATGGCAAGCCTGATATGAAGGTTCATTACAATATGAATACCATGGAAGACGAGGTCTTGAGATGGTATGAAAACGGAAATCTTCAGTCTAGATATTATATAAAGAATGACCAATACGACAGTATTTTTGAGTCGTATGATGTTTTTGGTACCTTGGTTAAAGTGGAACATTATAAAGAAGGTGTTCTTCATGGCGAGTACAAGCAGTGGTATAGCAGCGGCAAACTTTTTATGGACGGAGCGTATAAAGACGGCATGCTTCATGGAAAATGGACTGTGTATTACGAAGGAGGCGCTGTGGGTTCTGTCGCGACCTATGAAAACGGTTCGGGATCACAGAAGGGATATTCTCCTGACGGAACTCTGATAACAGAGATAAATTATAAGGATAATGTTAGGGATGGAAATGAAATCCAATACAATAGGGATGGCTCGGTAAGGGAAATAATAGTGTGGGATTCAGGTGAATTTGTGAAAACAATTAACAAATAATGATGATTTTTTTTAGTAAAAAATATTTATTTAAATATTTGGAAATTGTTAATTAAAAACATTACCTTTGCGGAACAAATAAAAGACAAATTAACATTAGTTATTAACCTTATAAAAAATAAAAATAATGAACGTACAAACCATTATGACAAACCTGGAAGCTAAGCACCCAGGCGAAAAAGAGTATTTACAAGCAGTTCGCGAAGTTTTGGAATCAGTTGAAGAAGTATACAACCAACATCCAGAATTCGAAAAAGCAAAAATCGTTGAACGTTTAGTAGAACCAGATCGCGTTTTCACATTCAGAGTTGTTTGGGTTGACGATCAAGGTGAAGTTCGTACAAACCTCGGTTACCGTGTACAATACAATGCTGCTCTCGGCGCATACAAAGGCGGTCTCCGTTTCCACCCAGCTGTTAACGTTTCAATGTTGAAGTTCTTAGGCTTCGAACAAATCTTCAAAAACGCTTTGACAAACCTTCCACTCGGTGGCGGTAAAGGTGGTGCTGACTTCGATCCAACAGGAAAATCAGACGGCGAAATCATGCGCTTCTGCCATGCTTTCATGTATGAATTATGGAGAAACATCGGTGCTGACCAAGATTCACCAGCTGGTGACGTTGGCGTTGGCGGCCGCGAAATCGGTTACTTATACGGTATGTACAAAAAATTAGCTCGTGAACACAGCACAGGCGCTTTAACAGGCAAATCATACGGCTGGGGTGGTTCATTGATCCGTCCAGAAGCTACAGGTTTCGGTGCTATGTACTATGTAAACCGCATGGTAAAACAAGCTAACGATACAATGGAAGGCAAGAAAATCGCTTTATCAGGCTTCGGTAACGTAGCATGGGGCGCTGCAACAAAAGCTATCGAACTCGGTGCTAAAGTTGTTGCTATCTCTGGTCCAGACGGCGTTTGCGAAATCCCAGAAGGTATCACAATGGAAATGGTTGACTATATGCTCGAAATGCGTGCTTCAAACCGCAACAAAGTTCAAGATATGGCTGACAAATTCCCAGGCAAAGCATTCTTCACAGCTGGTAAGAAAGCTTGGAGCGTAAAATGTGACATCGCATGTCCTTGCGCATTCCAAAATGAAATGAACGAAGACGACGCTAAAGAATTATTAGCAAACGGCGTACAATATGTAGCTGAAGTTTCTAACATGGGTTGCCAACCAGGCGCAATCGCAGCAGTTCAAAATGCTGGTATCCCATTCGCTCCAGGTAAAGCTGTTAACGCTGGTGGCGTTGCTACATCAGGTCTCGAAATCTGCCAAAACGCTGGTCACATCAGCTGGACTGCAGAAGAAGTTGACGCTAAATTACAAAAGATTATGAACGACATCTATGACCTCTGCGTAGAATACGGTAAAGAAGCTGACGGCTCTATCAACTACGTTAAAGGTGCAAACATCGCTGGCTTCATGAGAGTAGCTAAAGCTATGTTAGCTCAAGGTATCGTTTGATAATTCAAACCATAAAAAACTCAAAACCTCAGAACCTCAAAATTCTGAGGTTTTTTTATTTAGTCACCGAGACACCAAGTTCGTTTTTTAATTCTTGGAGTCTCAGTGACTCGGTGACTCGGCGACTTTTTTATTATCTTTGCATATAAATTTTCAATTCGATGGAATTCCTTTATCCTAATATGTTTTACGCGCTGTTTGCGCTGATAATACCTGTTGTCATTCACCTGTTTAACTTCAGGCGTCATAAGACTGTCTACTTCAGCAATACCGCCGTGCTCAGGACAATAGAGCGTGAGACATCCAAGACAAAGAAACTGAAGCATCTTATGGTGTTGATAGCGAGAATGCTGTTTGTAGCAGCGCTGGTGACGGCTTTCGCTTTACCTTATAAAAAAGATAATAATGCAGTAAATAATAATGTCGATAATCTCGTCGCTGTGTATATCGACAATTCGATGAGTATGCAGACGCTTTCTTCTGAAAAGACGCTGTTTGAAGATTCACGCACTTCCGCGTTGAAACTCGTTGAGAACCTGAACCAGGCGCAGAAATATATACTTCTTTCCAACGACAGAGACCCAAGAAACGAATATCCTATGAATAAGGATGAGATGATGATGCGTCTTAACGAAATGAAGGTTGAGGCAGCGCCGACTTCGTTTGAGGATATTTATAACAGTCTTGCTTTTGTCAAAAAGAAAAATGGTTTTAAATCAGCGACCTTGTTCGCTTATTCTGATTTTCAAAAGAATATAATGGAACTCAATGATTTGAAAAATGATACTGCGATACAGCTTGTCGTCTTTCCATTGAAATCTGATTTCCAAAATAATATCTATATCGATTCTGTCTGGCTTCAGTCGCCAGTGCTGCAGAAGAATATGGCTAACGAACTTAACGCCAGAATCGTTAATGAAACATCAAATGATGTCAAAGGCCTTCCTGTCAATTTTTCTTTGGATGATAATGTTGTCGCATACACGACTTGTGATATCAATGCGAATTCATACGCTGATGTGAGTATGCAATTCTTTATTGATAATGATGGTGATAGAAAAGCTAAAGTCTCTATTAACGATTCGCCAATAACATTCGACGATGAGTATAATCTTGTCTTGAAAGTACGCCCAGTCATCAATGTTGTTGAGATTGCAAATGGTCAACAGTCAACAGTCAACAGTCAACAGTCTTATTTGGAATTGCTCTTTGAAGGAGATGCTCTCATCAATTATCAGTCTATGAGTCCTTATAATATTGATCAGCAGATTGTAAATAAGGCGCAGATGATAGTCGTTGATGAGAATGCAGATCTCAATGAGACGATGCAGCAGTCCTTGCTTGATTTTGCATCTCAGGGTGGTGTGCTTTTAATTCTTAATGATGAAAATACGGATAATGATTATCTTTACAATAAGATAGGTGTTAAGTCTAAACATATTGATGAGAACAGGAATAGGGTAGAGTATATCGCAAAACGTAATTCTTTCTTTGATGATATCTTCGTGAAACTGCCTGATAATGCAGACCTTCCGGAGGTTAATAAACATATTCGTTTTGACATTGGTAAGGATGTCTTGAGTATCATATCTTTGCAAAACGGTAATCCTTTACTTATGATGAGCAATGTTGGCAAAGGCAAGGCTTTTGTGATGTCGACTTCTCTCGATGAAGAATATTCTGATTTTGCAGATCATGCTTTGTTCGTTCCTTTGATGTACAAGATGGCGTTGCTAGGTGGAAATGTCGCAGATTTGTCTTATACCATAGGCGTTGACAAGAATTTGAATATTAATGATATTTCCTTGCAATATGATGACGTGATTCGCCTCAAGAGCGAAAACGGAATGTACGAGATATTGCCTCTTGTTGAAAAGAGAAACAATCTTAATTATTTATATTTCTTTGAAGATCTTCCAGCATCTGGATTTTATGATGTCTATAAGAATGAAGATTATATGTCGACAGTGGCGTGGAATGACAGCCGTGAGGAGTCACAGATGTCGTTCTATGGCAAAGAGGAATTGTCTGCTTTGTTCAAAGATAATAATATTGACGTTTTGGCAATGATTGACAATGAAGATATTAAGTCGGATGATGTGGTGGAAGTCATTGTCAAAGGCTCTATGATCTGGAAGATTTTTATCGTCATTGCATTAATTTTATTGTTGATAGAAATTTTCATTTTACGTTTTTGGAAATGATGATTTTTTGTAAATTTGTAGGGTAAAGTGAGCAAGTACTATGGAAGAAAATAAAGACTTAGAATTAGAAGGACAAAACGAGATTGAAGAATCAGGTGTTCGCATTCAGCAAGGCGACGATTTTAGAGTTATTCCGCTTACAGGCTTGATTGATAACTGGTTTATCGATTATGCTTCTAGCGTTATTCTCGACAGAGCTGTTCCTGAAATCAACGACGGTTTTAAGCCTGTACAACGTCGTATCTTACATTCTATGAAAGAACTGGAAGATGGCCGTTACAACAAAGTCGCGAATATTGTGGGTAATACCATGAAATATCACCCTCACGGTGATGCTTCCATCGGTGATGCATTGGTGAATCTCGGACAGAAGGATTTGCTTATCGACACTCAAGGTAACTGGGGTAACGTCTTGACTGGTGACCCGGCAGCTGCTCCTCGTTATATTGAGGCTCGCCTTTCAAAATTTGCTCTCGATGTTGTCTATAATCCAAAGACTACAGAATGGAAATTCTCATACGACGGACGTAATAAAGAGCCTGTCACTCTTCCTGTAAAGTTCCCTTTGCTCTTGGCTCAAGGTGCGATGGGTATCGCCGTCGGTCTTAAGTGTGAGATCCTTCCTCACAACTTCAATGAATTGATAGACGCTTCTATAGCTTATCTTCGTGATGAGCCTTTTGAACTTTATCCTGACTTCAGAACAGGTGGTATGATCGACGTTCGCTCTTATAATGACGGTGAGCGTGGCTGTAAGGTTCAGGTTAGAGCGAAGATAACTCAATTAGATAAAAAGACATTGGTGATCACAGAGATTCCTTATGGAACAACAACAGGATCTTTGATTGAATCCATCACTAAGGCAGGAGAGAAGGGCCAGATTAAAATACGTCGCGTTGATGACAACACTTCTCGTAATGCTGAAATCGTAATCCACCTCGCAAGTGGCGTTTCTCCAGACCAGACAATAGATGCTCTTTATGCTTTCACTCAATGTCAGATGTCGCTGAATAGCTTGTGCACATGCGTCATCCGTAACGAACATCCTGAGTTTACAACAATCTCAGCAATCTTGAAAGAAAGCACAGACAGAACTCTCGATCTGTTAAGCTGGGAACTCAAAATCAAACTCGATGAACTTGAAAGAGATTGGCATTTGATTTCTTTGGAAAAGATATTCTTCGAAAAACGTATCTATAAGATCTTGGAAAAAGATGCTGATTCTTGGGATGAACAAGTCGCTGAAATTGAAAGAGCTTTCGATCCATATCGTCAGATGTTGAAAGCGGAAATAACACGTGACGACGTCTTGAGATTATGCGAGAAACCTGTTAGAAAGATTTCGAAATTCGATATCAAGAAGGCTGAAGAACAAATCCTCGATATTGAAAGCCAAATAGAAAAAGTAAAATACGACCTCGATCATATCGTCGACTATACCATCAATTTCTACACTGAAATCAAGAGAAAACATGGTAAAGGCCGCGAACGTAGAACAGAAATCCGTAACTTCGATAATATCTCAGCTGTCGCTGTTGCTGCTAATAATGAGAAACTCTACGTCAACAAGGAAGAGAGTTTCATCTGTACTTCAGCAGGTCTCAAGAAAGAACAAAACAAAGATGCATACACCTTTGTGTCAGACTGTTCCGACTTGGACGATATCATCGTATTCCGTGAAAACGGAACCTTTATGGTTACTAAGTTACAGCCTAAATGCTTCGTAGGACCAGAGAAGATTATCCATGCCGACGTATTCCATAAGAACGACGACAGAACTGTATATAATATGGTTTATCGTTCAGGAAAAGCTGGCTCACCTTATTATGTAAAACGTTTCTCTGTCAAGGGTATAACCCACGATAAGGACTATGACTTGACAAAAGGCGAACCAGGTTCAAAAGTCGTTTATTTCTCAGCAAATCCTAACGGCGAGGCTGAAGTCATCAAGGTTATGCTTCGTCCGCAGCCTAAGTTGAAGAAGACTTCATTCGAATATAACTTTGCGGACCTCGCTATCAAAGGTCGTGCAAGTCAAGGTAACAGACTTACATTGCATCCTATAAACAAGATCGTCAAACGTGACGAAGGCGTTTCTACATTGGCTGCTCGTGAGATCTGGTATGACGATACTGTAAAACGTCTCAATGCTGACAAACGCGGAACATTGATCGGAGAATTCTCTGGCGATGATAAGATATTGCAGATATTCTCAAACGGTGAGTTCCGTCTCACAGGTTATGACCTTTCAACTCACTTCGATGACGACATGGTCCAAATCATGAAGTATGATCCAAGTGTTATATATTCTGTTATCTACATCGAAGGTGAAACTAAATTGATGTATATCAAACGTTTCGATATAGATGACGAGACACCTTTGAACAGACGTATTTCATTTATCGGTGAGAACGAAAACGCTCAGTTCTTGATAATGAATATGGATAAATTGCCACGATTGTTGCTTTCATTTAATGACAGCGCTTCTGGTAAGCAGTACGAAGATGAAGAACTCAATGTGGCTGAATACATAGGAGTGAAGAGCTACAAGGCAAAAGGAAAACGTCTCTCTACTCGTGATGTGGCTTCTTATACTTTCCTCGAACCTTTTGAACCAGAAGAGGAAGAACTTGAGGAAGTGGAAGAGTTGGAAGAAGGTGCAGATGTTGCAGAAGATGATGCTACAGAAGAAATTGCTCAATCTAATAATGAGTCAGACGATAACTTCTTCTCGGAAGACGATGGCGTTCAGCTGACTTTGTTCGAGTAATTTATGAAGGCTAGGCTTTGTCTTATATTCATCCTTATTATAATGTCGTCATGCGCTTCTCAGAAGAAGTTCGCATACGACTTTGTAAATAAGTCAAAAGGAGCGGAGGTCGCGCTTTATGTGCCTGACCGCCTGATGAAGGATAATGTAAGATATGACTGTCAGCCAGAGAATATGGAAGATGTCGCATTAGAAGACGTTTTTGATGTCATAGAAACTCGTACGAGAGTCGTCAATAAAATCGATGATGACTTGTTTCTGGATATTCTGATTTCATCTTTTGACTCCACTCTGAATGATTATGGTCTTTCTTTGTCATATTGGGAAGATGGACATACAAACCCTGATTCCTTGCATTGGGTCGTTGATATGTCGCATGTTGAGGTTCTGGAATATACGGAATATGTTTGGACTTCATGTGCTACTGATACCGATTATGAGATATTGCCAGCAGTTGCTGTAAATGTCGCAGCCTGGTTTGATTTGATAAATGGTGACAAGTCGAATCTTCTTTTCACAGAGCAGAATATATACGAATATATCCGCGATTGTTATTATAGTTTGGATACAGCGAATAATGTCCTTGTTAATGTAGAATATCAATATCTTACCTTAGAAGAATTCTATGATTTTGCTGTAGTTCTAGGAAAACTCTACGCAGGATATGCCTTCGATTATTTCATGAATGATTACGTCAAGAGGGAATTCCAAAAAAGGAATTTAGAATATCCGGAAGAAAAATATCTCCGCTACGATCCTTACGAAATGTATATCTATTATACACGGAAAGACAGGCTTGTAGAAATCGATTAGGAATTAGGAATTAGGAATTAACTTTGCGTTCTTTCGCGTCTTTGCGAGATAAAATAAAACACCAAATCTCGGTGACTCGGTGACTTGGTGTCTTTTAATAAATGTATATCAATTAATTGCCCCCCCCCGAAAATTTTAAAAAACACTTGCTTTTTTGAAATTAAATTATAAAATTTGATGCATAATTAGGAATGATGCATAACCAAAGACTGTTCTCAACTGACTTAAAAAATAAAACTATGAAAAAGCATGTAATCTTATTACTCTTATCTCAAATGTTTTTTCTTGGGATATCGCAAAATTATATATGGCCAATAGTAGGAAAAAATGCTGGCGATGATATCATATACCAACCTCAGTCTTATCTGGATGGAAATCTTCTTTATGCGGATTTGATAATACGAGCAGAATTTATGACACCCGTTGTGGCACCAACTGACGGAAAAATTGATTCTTATTATTATACTTACCAAGATGCATATCAAAGATCAACGACTTTTGGAGAAGTCTGTGATTGGTATAATGATTCATTGAAGTTTGTTGAATTTGGCGATGCCGATATAAAGCATATCGGCGTAAGCGCAAAGATAATCGCAAAAGATGGTAGAAACATCTGGATTTCAGGATTGAGACCTTGTGATAACATCATAATAGGAAAAAGTGTAAAAGCTGGCGACACAATAGGTTATGTCGGATATTATTATAATATAATAAATCATCCATGTATTAACGTAAAGATTTCGGAAAAAGGAATGACTTCCGCTGGCGACCCTATGACTCCTTTTGGATTACAGACAACTTTTGAAAAGAATAAAAATACTAAAAGAGCATCATCGCTGAGCAGAGAACAAGCGGTTGAAGATTATACCATTCTTGTAGATGCATTGAAAGAAGGATTCCCTGGCCTATATGATTATGTATCAGAAGAAGAATTTGATGACTATGTAAATGCGCAATTTGATGGTTTTGCAGAGAATGTTTCTATGGAAATTTTTGAGAGATCGGTTATGGGAACATTATTTAAGATAAAAGATAGTCATACGAGAGTCTATAATCTTTATGAAGAAAACCCTAAAACGAACTTAGTGACACTAAGTTATATAGATAGCAGTTTGATAGTTCATAGGACAGTACCTGCATATTCACAATATCAAGGAAAAAAAGTGAAATCAGTTGATGGAATAGATTCCGATTCTTTGATGAAGATGTTAAAAGATTATATACAAATGTATGACGGATATAATCAGTCTGGCATTGAAGAAGATTTAGCTGTAATGTTTGATTCACGATATTCTCGTTACATTCAATATTTGGAAAGGAATCATGACCTGACATTAGAGTTTGAAGATGGTGAGACACAAACTTTCAAAGCGGAATCAATAGGCGGTGGCAAATGTATATCATTAAAACCTTACATAAAAGATTGGTATATAATAAATCGTTTCGGACCAGGTTTGAATGGTGCCAATATGAAGAATATAAACGACAGCATCGCTTATCTTGGAATACAAACTTTTGATTTGAAAGAAAAGCAGCTTGATGAAGTGGCAGATTTTATCAAGCAGATCAGTCGCGACAACATTGATAATCTCATTATTGATATGAGAAACAACTTTGGCGGAAATGTTGAGGTTTTGAATAAATTGTATTCATTTATCGCTCAGGAAGATTTTCAACATGAAATGTATAGTATGGTAACAAAGAAAGGTGATTTCGATTTCTTTAAATATAGCACGAACCACATTATTGGTGACATACTTTTTGATGATTATCAATACGATGAAAACTCCAGTTGTTATGTCAAGTGTCATAATGAGGTGTATTCTCCAGATACTTCAGTAAATTATTGTGGAAAAGTTTATATTATTATAAATGAATCAACTATGTCAGCCGCTTCTTCTTTTGCTGGGATGGTAAAGAAACAAGATAGGGGCGTTATTGTTGGGCGCGAGACAGGAACCGCATATCATCAAATGAAAGCTCTTAAATTTGAGAAACTCTTTCTTCCAAATTCTTCTTACATAATAAACTTCCCACTTGTAAAAATTGTTGCTGACACGGTTTACAATGACTTGTTTCCTTATGGTCGTGGTGTGATGCCTGATTATCCTGTAAGAATTTCTTTGGAAGAAATAGAATGTAGAAATGGAGATAAGGTTCTCAATTATGCATTGCAATTAATTGAAGAAAATAAATATATCGAACGTACGAAAATTGAAACTGTTGTAGAACAGGAACTTGATGCCGACAATAAAGATAATGACAGAAGCGAAAATGGATTTGGATTATAGCAACAGGCTTGCTTTTATTTGGGATTGTGAAATTAATTCGTAATTAACTTTGCGTTCTTTCGCATCTTTGCGAGAGAAAATAAAATAATAAAACACCAAATCTCGGTGACTTGGTGACTCGGTGACTTGGTGTCTTTTACTCCAATCCTATACTTTTCTTATTACTCAATTCTTTGATCTTCGCTTTCATCTCTGAAGCCTTTACATCGTGGACTTTTCCTCCTTTGATGATTCTGATGCTTCCTGTTTCTTCAGAAACGACTAATGCGATACAATCGCTGTTTTCTGTAATTCCTATACCGGCTCTGTGACGAAGACCATAACTGCCAGGGAGATTGATGTTCTGTGTGATAGGAAGTATGCAGCGCGCTGCCTTGATTCTGTTGTTGGCAATGACCATTGCGCCGTCGTGTAAAGGACTGTTCTTGAAGAAGATGTTTTCAATTAAAGGCTTGCTGATGATAGCGTTTATGGTAACGCCAGTCTCAATGATTTCGTTTAGGTTGTTTTCTTGAGCTAATAAAATTAAAGCTCCGACTTTGTCTTGTGACATTGAAGCGCAGGCCTCGCATATTGAGTTAAGGTCGATGTTGTTTTCTTCTTTGTAACGGAAACCTAATCCTGCAATTAGATTCTTGAATGAATCAGCGATTTTTGTGTTGCCGATGCTGAGTAGGAAACGTCTTACCTCAGGCTGGAAGATGATAATCAATGCGATGAAACCGACATTGACGAAGGCTCCTAAGATATAACTGAGCAGTTCCATGTGTAAAGCCGTAACAATCTTCAATCCTAAAATGATGGCTACAATGCTGGAAAAGATCTTGATGGCCGTGGTTCCTTTGACGAGGTAATATAATCCGTAGAATAATAATCCTACCAATAATACGTCAAGGATATCCCAAATTCGGACTTGTATAAAAGCATTTATAAGAAGCTCAGTCATGATTAAAATGTATTTAGCAACAAAGATAGTAAAAAGACAACAGACAACAGACAACGGACAACAGATTTTTTTGCCCAAAAGCCAAAAGCCAAAAGCCAAGGGCCAAAAGCTTAAAGCTCATTCACGAGCTTTACCGCTTCCACGGCTTCTTTAACGTCGTGGACTCTTAAGATGTCGGCGCCTTTCATCAGAGCGATTGTGTTTAATACTGTAGTTCCGTTGAGCGCTTCCTGTGATGTTATCTTCAGCGTTTTATAAATCATTGATTTGCGCGATATTCCGATGAGGACAGGAAGATTGTCGACTCTGTAGCTGTCGATGTTGTTCAACAATTCAAAATTAGATTGCATGCTTTTGTTGAATCCGATTCCAGGGTCTAGAATTATTTGCTGTTCTCCGTAGCGAGAAAGAGTCTCGAGCTGTTCTTCGAAGAACGATCTGACGATGTCGCAAGGTTTTTCTTTGATGTGGTTGGTGTGTAAAGACTCTATGCTTCCGCCGCAGTGCATCATTATATAAGGAGTGCGAGTCTCGCCTATGAATGGGAGCATGTCTTCATCGAAGATTCCGCCTGAGATATCGTTGATGATGTCTGCGCCATTATCCATAGCTTTCATTGCTACGTCTTTGCGGAAAGTGTCGATGGAGATTATTGTCTCAGGAAATCTCTTCCTTATTTCAATGAGATAGGGAATGAGACGTTGGTTTTCTTCTTCGACGGATATTATCTCTGAACCTGGTCGTGATGAAAACGCTCCTATGTCTATGATGTCAGCTCCTTCTGTTAACATTTTTTCACAATGTCTCAAAACATCGTCGGTATTGTGATGAGAACCACCGTCATAAAAAGAGTCGGGAGTCAGGTTTAAAATACCCATTACCAAAGGCCTGTCCCAAGAAAAAAAATGCTCTCCAATCTTCAGTTTCATATAAAAAATGTTTATCTTTACGTTCTTAAAATACTGATTGTTTTATTGATAAACTTAAAACAATTTTCTTCACAAAAATAAAAAAATAATACGATGAAAGATACACAAAATCAATTTAAAAAGGTCGTTGAACAATGTACAGAGATTTTTACTAAAAAGATGATGGATTATGGCGTTGCATGGCGTATCATGAGAACTACATCAGTCACCGACCAGATTTTTATCAAAGCTAACAGAATTAGAAGCCTTCAAACTAAGGCGGAACGTTTGGTTAACGAAGGAATAGAACCAGAATTTATTGGCATCATCAATTATTCGGCTATGGCTATCATTCAGTTGCGTCTCGGCGTTGTTGACAAGCCTGACCTTGAACCACAGAAAGCCGCTGAACTTTATTCTGGCGTGCTTCAAGAAGCATACGATTTGATGCAATGCAAAAACCACGATTACGATGAAGCCTGGAGAAGCATGCGCGTCAGCTCAATGACAGATCTTATTTTGATGAAGCTTCTTAGAATTAAAGAAATAGAAGATCACGACGGCAAGACAATCATTTCTGAAGGTTTGGATGCAAACTATTTCGATATCATCAATTATGCTGTCTTCTGTATGATTTTATTGTCTGAACAAGCTGAACAATAATTATATGAAAAAGGACTATACTAAATCCGTATTTCTTTCTTATGCGATAACGGTTTGGGCATTGTTATGTGCCGTCTTAGTCGGAATATTCCCTGATTTTTCATGGATGATGTTGGCTGCAATTGTATTTCCTATCGTTGCAGCTTTGTTGTTTAACAGCCTTTATAACAAGTCGGGATTGGCATTGTGCCGTTTCTTGGTGGGCGCACTCTTTGTGTTCAGCAGCTTCACCAAAGGAGTGGATCCGCTCGGAACCAAATATAAGATGCTCGATTATTTCATTGCGTATGACATACAATGGCTTAATGATCTGGCGCTGCCGCTCGCTGTTGTTATGATAATGGCAGAGTTTATCGTGGGTATATGTTTGCTGCTGAATCTCTTGCCGCGCCTCGCTACGCTCGGCGCTTCGCTGCTCATGATATTCTTTACCATAACAACATATTTCGATGCGAAATACAATCTCGTTCCAGATTGCGGATGCTTCGGAACAGCGATAAAGATGAGCAATTGGCAGACATTCTTCAAAAACTTGATAATAATATCAGTATTGATACCGTTGATATTCAATAATAAGACACTGGTAAATAAAAGAGTTACGATATTAGGACAGACGCTCTTCACTTTCATTTTCATGGGTATGTTCATTGGTTTTGAGATCTATAACGTACGTCATCTTCCAGTCATCGATTTCATGGAATGGAAAGTTGGTAAGGATATGAAGCCAGCAGGAGAGACTGAACCTACAGAGATATATCTCACATTTAAAAATATGGCGACAGGCGAGGAGCAGGAATATCTTTCTCCTAATTATCCTTGGAACGACTCTGTTTGGATGTCGCAGTGGGAATTCGTATCTCAGAGACAAGAAGGTGGAAGCCAGTCGTTTGGTTTCTCTATCTTGAATGAAGAAGGCGATGATTTCACAGATGTGCTTTTTGACACAGAGAAGCTCTTTGTCTTTGTCGCGCCATATCTCGATGAAATGACAGAAAAGGATTTCAGCGAGTGTCAGCGTATCTATGATTTCGCCAATGAAAACGGTTTCAATTATTTATGGATCACATCCGTCAATCCGGAATACGTTTATGACTTGCAGGAGAAATACTATATGTTCGATGAAGTCTATTATGGCGACGAACTAGAACTGAAGACTATGGTACGCTCAAATCCAGGACTTATGCTTATGGATAAAGGTGTTGTTTTGGATAAATGGAGCAAGATTGACTTCCCTTACGCAGAGGAAATTTTTAAAATTAGGAATTAGGAGTTAGGAATTAGGAGTTGTTGGACGAAGACTGTTGTCCGTTGACCGTTGTCTGTTGACTAAAAAAAATATGACATCATACATCATTAGGAAAATATTATACGGTTTGGCAGTGCTCTGGGGTGTTGTGACCCTGGTGTTCTTCCTGTTTAATATTGTTCCTGGTGATCCTGTCAGGATGATGCTCGGACAGCGTGCCGATGAAGCGGACGTCCAGGCGATAAGAGAAGAGCTCGGACTGAACCAAAGCATCTTTAAGCAATATACGGACTATCTTAATGATTTGTCGCCTATATCTTTTTATGAAAATGAATATGGCGAAAGAAAATACGATAACTTCAAATCATATTGCGTACTTGCAAAAGTCGGAGATGTTGATGTTGTTTTGAAGACACCATATTTAAGATATTCCTATCAGAGCAAGAGGTCGGTTGGCACTATATTGTTGGAGGCTTTTCCTAATACCTTGATTTTGGCAGCAGTGGCTATCGCCTTCGCTTTGGTATTAGGCGTTTTCATAGGAGTCTTGGCGGCGGTTGTAAACACAGATTTCGTAAACAAGCTTACATTATTCATCACCACTATAGGAATGTCCTTGCCTTCGTTTTTTGCAGCGATATTGGTGGCTTGGCTGTTCGGATATGTATGGGAGTCGTTCACAGGTCTTAGTATGACTGGCAACCTCTATTCTGTTGATGATTACGGCAATGGCGCTTATTTGGATTTGAAGAATCTTATTTTGCCAGCCTTTACGTTGGGATTGCGTCCGTTGGCTGTCGTTGTGGAACTGACAAGAACTTCTTTGTTGGAAGCGATGTCGATGGATTATATACGCACGGCTCGAGCCAAAGGCTTGAAGCGCTGGAGAGTCGTCACCGTACATGCTTTAAGAAACGCCATGACGCCGGTGGTGACGGCCATTTCTGGATGGTTCGCGTCATTGTTGGCAGGAGCGGTATTCGTGGAATATGTCTTCGACTGGAAAGGGATAGGCGTTATCATCGTCGATGCCCTCGACACCTTTGACTTCCCTGTGATAATGGGAGCGGTTCTCTTGATAGGATTTATGCTGATAATAATCAATATCATTGTTGATGTCATTTACGGCATTTTGGATCCAAGAGTAAGGGTTTATTGAAATTGAAAATTGAAACTGAAAATTGAAAATAAACCTTGTTTTGAGGTGCCAAAAATGTTTGATTTTTTTATTGATATTTTCGTTTTGTCCCATTCTATTTTCCATAATTTTTTCATAAATTTGCAATATTGATTTGAATAAAAATAACTATTAAAAATTATAGAACATGAGAAGAAAAATAGTTGCCGGAAACTGGAAAATGAACCTTGATTTTCAAGAAGCACAAGACCTTGTAGAAAATATTGCTAACCTTTGCGAAGATAAACAACCTGATTGCGATATCGTTATTTGCCCTCCTTATTTATATTTGGAAATGGTTACAGATATGGCAGACGACACACAATTGTTCTATGTCGGCGCTCAAAACGTAAATGAAAACGAATCTGGCGCTTTCACAGGTGAAGTGTCAGCTAAGATGCTCGACTCTCTCGGAACAAACTTCTGCATCGTAGGTCACAGCGAAAGAAGAAAATATTTCAACGAAGATAACGCAGTTCTCGCTGCTAAAATATCAAAGCTTCTCCAATATCAGATAGTTCCTATCTACTGCGTTGGCGAAGTTCTCGAAGAAAGAGAAGCTAACACTCATTTCGACGTTATTAAGAAACAAGTAGAAGAAGGTCTTTTCCACCTCGATGTAGCAGACATGGAAAACATCGTCATCGCTTACGAACCAGTATGGGCTATCGGTACAGGCAAGACTGCAACTCCAGCACAGGCTGAGGAAGTGCATAAGTTTATCCGAACTCTCATCGCTGAGAAATATGGCGAAGACATCGCTGCTCAAATGCGTATCCTTTACGGCGGCAGCTGCAACGCAAAGAACGCCGCTGACTTGTTCGCACAGCCAGACATCGACGGTGGTTTGATCGGTGGCGCTTCTCTCAAAGCTGAAGATTTCATTAGTATCGCTGTTCAAGCTTCAAAATAATAGACTATGAATTATTACGCCTGTTCGTTCTCTAATCCAGAAAACGAAATATTAAAAGATATGTTCATGGAACTGCTCGGAACAATAGGTTTCGATAGTTTCATGGATACCGATGAGGGATTCGAGGCTTATTGCCAAGAACCGGCTCTCGATGAAGAGGAACTCAACGGCATAATGCAGATGGAACAGTTTGCAAATGTCAAGCTTCTGAAAAAGGAACTCATCCCAGACCAGGACTGGAATGCTACTTGGGAGGCTTCTTACGAGCCTGTCATTATCAACGAATTCTGCAGAATCAGAGCTCCATTCCATAAAGTGGAAGGTTCTTATAAATATGACCTTATCATTGAACCAAAGATGTCGTTTGGAACAGCTCATCACGAGACAACATCACAGATTATCGAGCTTATGCTTCAGTCTGACTTCACTGGCCTCAACCTCCTCGATATGGGTTCTGGTACAGGCGTGCTCGCTATCTTGGCTAAGAAACTCGGCTCTGCAACAACAGTGGCTATCGACAATGACGAGTGGGCATATAGAAATGCTCTCGATAATATTCGTCTTAATGATGAAAACGATATCATCGTTGAACTCGGTGATGCCACCTCTTTAAATGACAGACAATTCGATGTTATTCTAGCTAATATCAACAGAAACATTCTTCTTAGAGATATGAAGGAATATGTTAAATGTCTTGTCGATGGTGGTAAGATCTTCTTCAGCGGATTCTATGAAGAAGACTTGGTTCTCATCACAAAAGAGGCAGAACGTCTTGGTTTGACATATTCAAATCATGTGACTAAAAACAACTGGACTGCGGCTGTTTTTGTTAAATGATTTGTGGATAAAAATATGTTTTAAAAAAGATTTTTTTTGGAAATAAGTTGTAATTTTACAAACTGAAAAATACATAAGATATGAAGTTTATTGTTTCAAGTTTAAAATTATTAAAAGCCGTTCAATCATTGGCTGGTGTCATTAATTCAAATAATACATTGCCAATATTAGATGACTTCTTATTTAATATTTCAGATAATGAATTAAGAATCACTGCTTCCGATTTGGAAACAACAATGATTGTAATGATTCAGCCGGATTTAGTTGAAGGTGCAGGTGAGGTTACTATTCCAGCTCGTTTGCTCATAGATATCTTGAAGAATTTCCCTGATATTCCAGTTTCTTTCAATATTGACGAAAATACTCTCGCTATAGAAATCACAACAGGCGAGGGTCGCTATAAAATGGTAGGTCACAAGAGCGACGAATTCCCACAAGTTCCAGTTTTAGAGGATGCTTCAAAATGGGAAATCCCAGCTGACGTATTGGCTTGCGGTTTCGAAAAGACAGTCTTCGCAACTGGCAACGATGAAATTCGTCCAGTGATGACAGGTGTCTTCATGGAAATGACAAACAATGGTCTTAACTTCGTTGCAACAGACGCTCACAAACTCGTCCGTTACAGAAGATTGGATATCAAGACAGACACACTCGCTTCATTCATCGTTCCTAAAAAGCCTATCAATCAATTGAAAAACGCTTTGTCAGGAAAAGCTGATGAGACAGTTGTCGTTGAATTTAACAAGACAAACGCTTCTTTCACAATGTCAGGATTCAAATTGGTCTGCCGTCTCATCGATGGTAAATATCCTAACTACGAAGCTGTTATTCCAAAGTCAAATCCAAATAAATTGACTATCGACCGTCAGTTGTTGTTATCAGCAATTCGTCGTGTGGCTATCTTCTCAAGCAAGGCAACACATCAGATTCGTTTCAAGATCGCTGGTCAAGAACTTACATTGACAGCTGAAGACCTTGATTATTACAACGAAGCAAAAGAACGCCTCTCATGTAACTATAGCGGCGATGATATGGAAATAGGATTCAACTCACGTTTCTTCCAAGAAATGTTAGGAAACCTCAGCCAGCAAGAAATATTGTTAGAGATGTCAGCTCCAAACAGAGCAGGTCTCATCATCCCAGTTGACAATCAAAATGCAGATGAAGACATCTTGATGCTTTTGATGCCTGTGATGTTGAATTAAGACAACGGTCAACGGACAACAGACAACAGTCGTTGTCCATAAAATATAGGTAGAGGTGCATAGTTTATGCGCCTCTTTTTTGTCCACGAATAAACACGAAATTTCATTTGGGAAGAAATTGATTTGAATGATGGTTGAGCCCTGAAAGGGCGAAACAGATTTAGCATAAGGCAACGCCTTATGGAAATTAGAAACACAGAAATTCAAAACTTCATAAACTCAAAATTTTGAAGTTCTGAGATTCTGAATTTTTATAATAGCTGGGCCGCGTTAGGGATTGGAGCGGCATCCTTTTGGAGCGTAGCGGAAAAAGATAGAGCGGAAAGCCCGACGGCTTTGCCGGAACGCCCAAAAGAAAGGAATTAAGGGTATGAGGATTTGTGGAACTGAAGGTTTTGTGAAATTTTGTGTGGTTTAGTGGATTTTTTTCTTTCGTGGTTTATTTTGCTTAAAATAAAAAGTCGTTCAGTTGAACGACTTTTTATTGTATTATAATGGACAAAGTCTGTTGACGGTAGACTGTTGTCCGTTGACATCCGAAGGATTAAATTCTAGGTCCTGCTTTAACCAAAGCCTTTCCAGCTTCATTGTGTGTGAACTTCTCGAAGTTTTCTATGAAAAGACCTGCTAATTCCTTGGCTTTCTCGTTCCATTCTTCTGGAGTTGCGTATGTGTCGCGTGGATCCAAAATGCCTGGATTTACATCGTGCAATGCTACAGGGACTTTGAAGTCGAAGTAAGGAATATTCTTGGTTTCAGCTTTTTCAATAGAACCATCCAAAATAGCGTCAATGATAGCGCGTGTGTCTTTGATAGAGATACGTTTGCCAGTTCCGTTCCAGCCTGTGTTCACTAAATATGCAGTAGCGCCGGCTTTTTCCATTTTCTTGACCAATTCTTCAGCGTATTTTGTTGGGTGCAAAGAAAGGAATGCAGCACCGAAGCAAGCTGAGAATGTTGGAGTAGGTTCGGTGATGCCGCGTTCTGTTCCTGCTAATTTTGCAGTGAAGCCAGATAAGAAATAGTATTTTGTTTGTTCAGGTGTCAAGATTGAAACTGGAGGCAACACGCCGTAAGCGTCAGCTGACAAGAAGATGACTTTCTTTGCGTCAGGAGCTTTTGACACAGGTTTTACGATATTGTCGATGTGGTAGATAGGGTAGGAGACGCGAGTGTTTTCTGTGACGCTCTTGTCTTTGAAGTCTATCTTGCCGTTTTCGTCGACGGTGACGTTTTCTAACAAAGCGTTTCTCTTGATAGCGTGATAGATGTCAGGTTCGCTTTCTTTGTCGAGGTTGATGACCTTTGCATAGCAGCCGCCTTCGAAGTTGAAGACGCCATCGTCATCCCAGCCGTGTTCGTCGTCGCCGATCAATTCTCTCTTTGGATCGGTTGATAAAGTGGTCTTGCCAGTTCCTGATAGACCGAAGAAAATTGCAGTCTCGCCTTTTTCGTTGGTGTTGGCTGAACAGTGCATTGAAGCGATGCCTTTCAATGGCAATAAGTAGTTCATGATTGAGAACATGCCTTTTTTCATTTCACCACCGTACCAAGTGTTTAAAATGATTTGTGCCTTTTCCTTTAAGTTGAAAGCTACAGCAGTCTCTGAGTTGAGACCTAGTTCCTTGTAATTTTCAACTTTACCTTTTGATGCTGTGTATACAACGAAATCAGGTTCGCCGAAGTTTGCAAGTTCTTCTTCTGTAGGACGGATGAACATGTTTTTGACGAAGTGAGCTTGCCATGCCACTTCCATGATGAAACGAATCTTCAAACGAGTGTTTTCGCTTGCACCAGCGAAGGCGTCCATTACATAAAGTTTCTTTCTGCCTTTTAATTCGTTGAGCGCTATTCGTTTTAATTCATCCCAAACCTCAAGACTGATAGGTTTGTTGTCGTTTTTGTATTGCTCTGAAGTCCACCAGACAGTGTCACGGCTAACCTCGTCCATGACAAAATATTTATCCTTAGGTGAACGACCTGTATATATTCCTGTCATCACATTGACGGCACCAAGTTCTGTTAAAACGCCTTTGTCGTAGCCTGTCAATGATGGATCCATTTCTGCTTCAAATAATTCCTCGTAAGATGGATTATAGATAATCTCCTCAACATCAGTGATGTTATATGATGTCAATGCTTCTCTAATTTTGTTGAAATCCTTAATCATTTTAAAATAAAATTTGAGCCACAAAAGTAATAAATATAAACCTAAAAAACAGAACAACTAAACTAAAATTTATGTTTAATCTTTCTAAAAAATGTTGTAATTTTGCATGATTTTGCGCTTTGATTAAAATGTTAACAAGACTGCTTTTTTATTTGATTTTTTATCCTTTATCAATCTTACCATTATCACTTTTATACTTACTTTCCCTTCCTTTATATTTGATTTTACGTTACGTATTGTCATATAGAAAAACAGTTATTGATGCAAATCTGTCGAGATCATTCCCTGAATTTGATCTTAAAATGATAAAGAAAATGAGAAATCAGTTCTATTGGCATCTTACGCAATTAGGTGTTGAGATGATGAAGATGATTTCTATGTCGCGCAAAAACGTAATGCGTCGTTACTATTGCTCTAATCCTGAAGTTGTTAATAAATTTTATGAAGAAGGCAAGAGCGTTGTTTTGATGTCGAGTCATTATAACAACTGGGAGTGGATGGTTTTAAGTCTTGATATGCAGTTTAAGCATCATGGAATAGGAGTGGGAGCGCATAATACAAATAAGGTGTTTGAAAAACTTATCAATCGCGCTAGAACTCGTTATGGTACTGAAGTGGTCTTTCATGATAACGTACGCGAGGTGATGGCATATCATGAAACGAATCGTATTCCTGCAGCATATATGATTCTCTCAGACCAGAATCCAAGTAAGCCTAAACGTTGTTTTGTTGCTGATTTTCTGAATCAGAAGACAGGTTTCCTCAGAGGTTCAGAGGGCTTTGCAAGAAAATACGATCTTCCTGTATTATATTATAAGGTGATAAAAGAAAAATTGGGACGTTATCGCATTGATGTTGAGGTTATCTGTGATTCTCCAGCCGGATTGCCAGACGGCGCGATAATGCAACGCTATACTGAACTTCTGGAAGATACAATCAAATCAAATCCTCCTTACTGGCTCTGGAGTCACCGCAGATGGAAACATAATTTCGATGACGCCCCAATGGGAAATCAATGAGTTTGAACTCTGAACGTTGAACCTAGAACTCAGAACTTCAGGATTTTTCGCAGAGAAAATTCCTATTACTTTTTTGAGTTTTTGAAGTTCTGAATTTCTTGAATTTAAAATATCTCAACTAGACATTCGTCCAAATCTTTGCAGATTTGTTCTTTGTCTAAATGCTGTCCGATAAAGACAATCTTCGCCATTCTGTCACCGTATTTTTCGTCCCAGTCGTTCATGATTGATGGGTCGTTGCGCATGAGTTCTTCCAGCTCATCCTGTGGAGCTGTGGCGAACCAAAGTCCTGCTTCTGTGAGTTTCTTCTGAACTCCAGCTTGCTCAAATAAATATGTCATATCAGGATTGTCGCTGAAATAACATATTCCCTTCGCTCTGATGATGTTTTCTGGCCATTTTGAAGTCACAAATCTGTCGAATTTATTTGTGTCGAACGACTGACGTCTGTAATATACAAATGTGCTGATGCCATATTCATCGCCGTGACTATGACCATGATGATGGTGATGATGACAAGGACAATTCTCATCATGACATTCTTCACCATCATGATGGTGGTGCTCATGTTCATGTTCGTGCTCATGTTCGTGATGATGATCATCATCATGTCTTGGTGACTCGGTGTCTTGGTGACTCGGTGTCTCAATATGACGAATCCATCCTGCAGCAGCAGCGATTTTATAATATTCGAATTTATTAGTGTTGATGATTTTTTCTAAATCAATGTTGGTGTAATCGCATTCTATTATCTCTACGCCAGGCTGTAAGTTGTTGATGATAGCCTTGATTTTATTCAAGTCTTCGCGACTCACTTCAGAAGCTTTGTTGAGAAGCACTATGTTACAGAATTCAATCTGTTGAATTACGAGGTTCGCGATGTCTTCTTCCTCGATTACGTTTTTGTCTAATTTATTGCCGCATTCGAATTCGCTTTTCATTCTCAAAGCATCGACAACAGTTACGATACAGTCTAATTTTGGAAGTCCGTGGATGCTGTATTTCTCGTCCATATTAGGAATAGAAGCGATTGTACGAGCGATTGGCTCTGGTTCGCAGATACCGCTGGCTTCAAT
>JAFYUH010000112.1 GCA_017549605.1 Bacteroidales bacterium | reverse complement strand
TGCTTCATGGATGTCTGTACTGACTGCATCATATGTCGTATACCTGTTGCCACCATACTATGAGAATATCTCAAAGAGATTGATAAAGAGTCCCAAACTGTATTTCTGCGATCCAGGTCTGGCATGCTACCTACTGGACATCGAAAGTCCTAAACAGCTTGCAAGAGATAAGATGCGCGGCAACATATTCGAGAACTTCGTAGTGATGGAAGCAGTCAAGCACAGAATGAATGCAGGCAAGGAGGGAGGCGTGTTCTTCTACCGCGATTCCAATATGAACGAGGTGGACGTACTCATCAAGGAGGAAGGTGAAATCACAGCTCTTGAGGTAAAGTCATCTATGACATACAACAAGGATTTTGAACACTCCCTGAAGAAACTCTCCGGCTGGATAAAAACTCCTATTAAACGGAAAGCCGTAGTATATGCCGGCGATTTCGAGAACAATGCAGGAGACATTGAAATCATAAATTACAAGAGCCTTACTTTATAATATTCAAGAAGCAAGGAGCAAATCCACACCTGGATTCGCCCCTTGCTTACTTCATAGTAGATTAATGTCTTATTCCCCGTATTCCTTTCCCTCCTGACATACATCAATCTGAGAACTGCCGCCATCCGAGACAGAATCAAGAATATGCACTGTAAGCTGACGCTTGTATCCTTCATTGGCATCCAACTCCACAACCACATTGCCATCCTTAAAATACACCCTGAACCAATCTCCTGTAATCTCCTGAGCACTGGCCGGCTCTACATTCCCTTCAGTAGGCAGCTGGTCAGAAGGAGCATCAAAAACAGTTTAAGTTCAACCATTTAATATTTCAAGATTCTGAAATCAGACAATCTCGTACAACTTTCAGGATTCCTCACAAAGGATGTCATCACCAATCAAGATTCCGTTCGACATCCTTGCAAAAGGTAACGAAGTATGCCGGCAGGTCATTGAAAGTGACATACCTTCAGTAGAAAAAGTGGAATACATCACTGTTCAGAAGTTGAAGAGACTGTTGATGATCATTGCATTACAAGTGCATTTTGTACCTAAGATGGATGATCTCTACGCTCAACTTGAAACAAGCCGTGAATAAGGTCTCAAGCTGCTGGAATTACTTCAGCGAGGTGCCTTGTTAGGGCTTCTCAAGACCAAAATCAAATCTATAAAACAGATGGCTGCACCTGAGAAGATGTTCCTTGACAATCCGAATCTTATGTATGCCTTCAATAGGAATCCGGAGATCGGCACGATCAGAGAGACCTTCTTTTACAATCAGGTCAGCAGAGCAGCGGAAGTATACTACCCTAAGAACGGAGACTTCCAGATAAACGACAACATCGTCATCGAAGTTGGTGGAGCGGACAAGCTTTTCAATCAGATCAAGGATATCCCGAACAGCTATCTTGCAATCGACAATGTCGAATTCGGCAGAGGAAACAAAATTCCATTGTGGCTGTTTGGTTTTCTGTATTAGGCAAAGTACCTTTGCGTTCCTGAATAAATGATTAACGATTATGACAAAGGCAGAAATAGTAAGAGAGGTGTCAAAGAGCACCGGTATCGAGGCGACTAGTGTACAGGCAATAGTCGAGGGCTTCATGGAGGCAGTCAAGGGCTCACTTGTAAAGGAGAACAATGTATATATCCGGGGATTCGGCACATTCGAGGTAAGGACCAGAGCAAAGAGGACCGCCAGAAACATCACTAAGAACACAACAGTGATTATCCCCGAACATAAGGTACCGACATTCAAGCCTTGCGCTGAATTCAAGAGCCTGGTGAAGTAAATACCTGATGTAAGATGAGAGCAACTGGAGACGGTTGCTCTTTTTATTGTTATGCAAGCCGCCTTGAGTCCTTTTTTATAATTTTCTCAAGTATTATCTTTGCCCTGTCATAGATAGAGCGGTTGTCGTTGTCCTGCTTGATCAGCTTGTTGTTCTCCTTATCTTTGGGGAATTCGTGATTGAACTTCAGTTTATCACCTTGGGCCTCCCTTTCCGTGAGAGGCGGTGATGTTGAGCAGAAAGAAGGGGAACAGACAAGGTAGCCAAGGGGAAATCGATGCTCAGACTGAGTGTCTGTTTTTCTGAAGATAGACGTGAATGCATAAGCAAGGCGCATTGGATGACATCGCTCGGCACATACCTCGCAGCACATCACACATACCTCGCAGCACATCAGCAGCTCTCCAGACTGGGAGCACAGTTTAATCAACAATTTTATGCTAGAAGCGAGTCTTACGAGAAGTAGGTTTAGGGTTCATGAGGGCATATAAAAACATTTCAAAATACAGTTAGAATCTCGATTGAGAGACGATTCAGGGAGAATGACAAATAAAGTTGTCATTTTGAAAAAATAATATTATCTTAGCGCCCCATAAAACAATTCTCTTTTAAGAATGTAGATTATATATGGATGTTCAAAGTAATAATTTCTGGAGACACAAATGGGGTATACCAATTGCACACGCTTGTTTATGGATAATTGGCATGTTCGTGACGACTGATTTTCTCGGCATCGTTGATAATTGGTTTCCCGATGAATATAAAAAGATAGCTTTCTCTCTTGGAACGGTTATTGTAATTTTCTTTGGAGAAATTATATTTACTTTTATTGATGTGGTCGCTGAGCAAAAAATTAAAATTCTGAATATCAGATTCTGCTATTATGTTTCTTTGCTAATTGCTACAATAATAGTTGTTGTCTTACTTATGTTTTTGGGATGCCATTTTCAATCAAGTGGAAACACAAAACTCTTAGGAGATATAGTAATTGGTTTATTAATTCTCGTATCCACTTTTACTAAAGGGATGGAGGTTTGGTTACAGAATAACTGGGATAGATTCACCATTGATATACCACTTAGAACTCCCATACTAAATTTTCCAAGTTAGTAAATATGATTATAAAGCAAATAATATTTATTGCGGTAATTTTAATTTGCATTATTGCAATCGTTACCATTTTTATACAGTATGTCAGAGAACTGAACAAACAGTTCAAGATTGCTAAGGCTACTACTGTAAAAGTGGCATGTGCTGGATCTGTGATTATCAACACCCCAAACGAAGTTAGGATACAAAGCCTTGAAAATCAAATGCTATATGATAAACAAGGTCATTTGATTAATATAGACGATTATGACAAGTTCTGGGTAAAGGGATGGTCTATGCTTCTTTGCGGTATTAAGGATAATAATTTATTGCTTACTAAGAAAGTAATCTTTGATAATATGTCATTCGAGAAGCCTCATGTCCTCGTTTTAAGACGAGATAGCCACATGAGGCAAAAAGCAGCGCTTAAAAATGATTTAGCCGAATTCAAAGTTCGTCGTACATGGGCTGTTGTTCGTATTGGAGAAGATAACATTACAGAGTGTATCAGAAGGATTATTTCCACTCCTAACTTTAGAGAACTTAAGGCCAAATTCCCAACGGAATTCTTAAGTGATACTGAAATGATTGAAGACTTTAAAACTGAACGCTATAATAAATATGTTGAACAATATCCCGATAGTTCAAGTGCTGATGACGGCAACCATTTGGCTATTATTTCAACAACACTAAAGGTATCCAAAGGAAACAAGGTAACATTTTCAATTCATCCTGCACGTATAATTGAAGGAGAAGTTGCTTTCTCGTTTCAAATTTAACATAAGATTATATTTCAATGGTAGCGATTCTAACAATCTACTATGATATAGCCAATATAATCGAGTAGGAGGAAAACGAAAGTTTTCTTCCTACTTTCGTTTACCTCCTACTCGATTAGTAGTTACTGGTTATCTGCTATTATCGGATGCTTACCTAAAGTCTATTTTAGAATGAAAATCCTACACTTAGATATAAGGAGTTCAAATCATAGTTATAATTAGAGTACATTTTGCCATTCCATTCAGTTGATACTCCAGCATTATATTGATAACCAAATTTCATTAATAGCGACCTGATTGAAAAACCGACTGACGATGCCACCAAAAAAGCATTATCTTGCCGCTCAAGACAAAAAACACCTCCCATTTTCAAATCTATAAAGGGTTTACAATTCGCGTCTGAAAAATAATATCGTCCTTCAGCATAAACTGGAAGGGAAACCTCGGCGTTTGTAAATGAGCATAGAACCCCCGTACCCAATCCACAGAAAGCCACTTTGTTATAGAGTATTCCATGGGTTGTTTCAAGCGATGTTGCATATCCTTGTGTAGCTTTTTGTACTACCGCACATCCAGATAGAACGAATTCACCTTGATACTCAATTTTATTATGCAGATTATCTTGAGCTGATATAATGCCACAGCTCATAAGACATAACACACAAATAAATACAGTTCTCATTTTAACCCTGATTATTATTGTTTTTAAATATGTCTAGGAAGAATCATAGCATCCATATCCCCAAATGTATAAACATTGATTCGATATTTGTCACCTTCTTTCGAAGCAATAATTGGATCTGTAAACTTCACAAATGCTTCCCCAAGCACATCACTACTATTAACATAGGAATATGAATATGTGTCTTTGTAAGTTGTAGTAGTTGTTGTACCATATCCGATTTTATGTCCCTCCTCTGTCGTTTCTGTACTAGCATTGTTGGCCATTGAAATTGAAAACTCTTCAGTTCTTGATTTTGTCTCACCTTGATCCCACTCCTCAATTCTAATTTTAATATAAGGTGTAGACTGGCTTAAATTCCATGAGTCATCAACAGGCAACTCTAACGGCTTATTTAATGTGTACCATATCGGCACAAGGCAGGTTTGATTGATACTATACACATATTTCCTTCTCCATAAAACTATATTTGTACCTCTTTCCTCAACATACACCTTGTCTACAGCAAACAATTCATCAAGAGCTACATTATATGTATCCTCTGCTGTCAATGCTTCTCCATTCTTTGTTCCCATTACAGCATATACTCTCAACTCTAGTTTACCTTCGATTCTGAGATCTAAGTCTTTCAATTCATCAATTGTTAATTTATTCTTTTCACGATATTTTGTTATTGGTTCTGGGAAATGGCCATCAATATAATCGCCTGAAGTTGTATCATATAGTCCGCCACCGTTCGCATTTGAGAATTTGATTTTATATATATATTCCTTATAGTAATTATTATAAATGCCAGAACTATTTTCATTTGTTATGCCATAATATATATAATCTCGATGGTACCGACCTGGCATTTCACCAAATTCATTATATGCAGCGATAACTTTAGAGTCCAATTCAGATGCACTCAAATAATTACCAACCTCCTCTATATCATATAATTGTTCATAGTAACAATCTCGATCTACTCTAGTTTGTATGTTATTTAAACTTGCATCAAATGCATCAGAGATAAAATGATATGAACAGTCCCCGCTCCTAGTATCGCAAGTGTTAACTATAAGTCTTTCATTGTCCTTAATCACCAGCAATGGGAAATCTGCAAATTGGTTTTCTTCTATTACGCCTACAACATCGCCATTATACCTGATCTTAAGGTCATCATCCTCTTTCAGTGCAACCAGCACCTCATCATCATTTGTATCCCACATTTCTGGACTGAAAGCACCAATCCACGAATAGTCTGGAACGTATATCGTTAGTAACGGCAATGCTTTTTCTATTTGCTCAAGCGTTTCTTTTGTTGTATACTTTAGAAGTAAATCACGAAATGAGAAAGTATCATTTACCATTGATTCTTTGACATATGGATAAAATACATCATAATCCATATCGAATTGTTTAAGAGCTTCTTGCTTAATGAATTCTCTTAAATTCTTCTCCTGGCTGATAGCTTTTGATAATACCACAGCGAATTCTACTTTAGCCTCATCAGGAGTAAATTCTATAGTACAAGCATTCTGGCTCTCAATATTATGCTTAGTACAAGAAGAAATAGCAAGAACCACAAAATAAATAAAAAACAAGCGTTTCATTGATCTATGTTTTTAAGTTAAAACCTATGCCTACTCTGATACATTGAGGATTTTCGGCGACCTCCCCTTTGAGCTGCGCAACTCATTATATCTTTTAGCCTTTAAGCAATTGAACTTATTATAGATATTTTACTGATATTCAACACAGCAGGTCATATTGCACACTTATAGTAACAGTATTGCAAGTGCGTTATCAAAACAAGATATGTCAGTATGGATGAAAACTACTATCTCTCATTCTAACCTGGAATTAAGACTCGGTAGAATTAGATGTAAATACACCAGAGTGGTTTTACAGGAATCTTAATTAGTAATTGAGTATAGTATCAATCAAGCTCTACAAGCCTGTCTTTAAAGTCCTGAGTATTATCATTTCTTCTATTTAGTCGATGGTTGCCACCCCAAGACCAATTTGCCGAGAATACAATAGTTCTATGATTGTAGATATTCTCAAAAACCATATTATAACCATTATTTGACTCCGCAACCCCTCGAATTTTTGAAGCTAGCAAGTTTCTGCAAGATAATGAAATTCTCAATTTATTATTTAACAACGCATATTGAACTCCGGCATTGAGATACCAATTAGGTTTCATAATAGTGAATCCTTTACGTGAGGTAGTACTGAATGACCCAGAAATGTTTCCTATAAATTTCCGTTTCTTATCAAAGAATATCTGAGAATCTAGCATAATTGTATAATCCCAATTATTCTTTACTTGTGCATTCACCTGTTCTGAATGAAATGACTGATAAGAAACTCCTTGAATAATAGTTAAGTATGTCCATTTAAATTTATCCACAAACCAGAACATATTGATTCCTGTTGTATGATTGGTCGCGTCATTATTCCAAGATGTTGTACTTAGCATATCTTTCTCATCCATCCATGAATATTGAGTCATCATATTCGGCTCATAGGCATAATACAGATCAAACTGCAATGAGCCTAAATATGTATATCCAAAAGCGGCTTTATACAAATATGTAGGATTGAGATTTGGATTACCAACAATGACAGTGTTTTCAGAAGAATAGTATTGAAATGGGTTTGTGCTTGACAAATTAGGGCGATTGACTCTGCTAGTAACACTAAAATTCAGGTCGTGATTTTGATTCGGGCTATAACCAACAAACATATTAGGGAACAAATGGAACCAATCGCGTTTATTTTGTCCTTTATTTTTGCTATCTCCAATACAATGAGTATACTCAGCTCTTGCACCTATATTCATCGACCACATTTCACTATACCTTCTTCGATACTCAATATATCCCGCATATGTTGTTTCGTTATATGCGTAATTATCTAATTGTTCTCCAAACGATTTATATGCAGACTGTTGAAAGTCTCTGCTTTCATTTACATAAGATATATTAATCCCTGTATTTATTCGACCTTTATCAACATTAATAACTCCATCTATCTTTCCTGAAACTAATCTAGATATATTATCCTTTATCATAACATATCCTTCAACATCATTTGCATTATCATATGGGTATGATGAATAGTCCCTTCTAACAAATGGTGACGAATTGAAATAGTCCAACTCGTAATTGATTTGTCCTCGTGACTCTTTAAGATGCTGCGTTGCATGAAGATTAACAGCTAAACTGCTTGCTTTCTTTTCAGCATAACTATTTGAAATTCGTGTAGAATCCCGATCTCTATATGTATATAAACTATTCCCTAAGATTGACAAGTTATCGTAATTAGGTGAAAATGACATTTGAGCACCGAAGTCAAATCGTTCAGAAACGGTATAATCGAACTGAGCTCTTATAAAACCGTTAATGATTTTCTGGCTACCATCATCAATATTGCTTATTGTTAATGATGGATATAAATATCTATTTGATTCGGTGTAGTAATCCGAGGCCATCTTACCTCCCATACCAAAACTGGCAGACATCTTTCCTTGTTTATAGACAAGATTCGTAGATAAATCATCACTAAACTTTTTATTTTGAGAATGAGACACGGACACATTACCACCAAGAAAATCTGAATATTTTTTCTTCGTGACAATATTAATTACTCCGCCACTTCCGGAGGCCGAATACTTTGCAGAGGGGGTATGAATTAGCTCTATGGTCTCGACATCTTCAGCTGAATACATCTGTAAGATTCCTGCAAGTTGTTCCGCATTAGCCTTTTGCTCTCTACCATCAATATAAATCTTTGCCTCTCCTGCACCAAACATTGTTATCTTACCACCTTGCACCAGAACTCCTGGGCTACGCTTAAGCAAATCCATAGCATTATTGGCTCCCACCACATACTTGGGAGAGAATATGACCATATCAGCCTTACGTCTTATGACTTTACGATCAGCCACGATTGCAGCCTCCGTCAAAACATCAGCTCTCCTATTTAATAATATAGGCTCCAATTTCTGATTACTTGAAAGATTTAATTTCAAAGTTAGATCGTCATAAGATTGGTGAGAAATGCGTAAAACACAAATACCAGATAAACTCAGCGGTAATTCAAAGGAGCCATCTTCAATTGATATAGTACTTTTGATGTATTCACCAGATTCAGATAATACTGATATAGTCGCGTAAGCCACGGGCTCACTATCTTTATTCATTACTCTACCACAAATCACACTGTCGTCCTGCGCTAATAATGAATATGGCAGAAATGCACATAGTAAAAGTAATATTGTTCTCATATTCTTCTGCTGATTATAATTCGTTAATTAATGGATTGGCAAAAGCGCATCTCGGATCAGGGAAATCCCAATTTTCATTACCATATGCTTTAATCACATCTGCATAACATTTATTAGGATATTTTGCACATTCGCTCCAAAGAGTGCAACTACGACAGGCACTTTGGGGACTTAAGTCCGCTTGTTTCAACTCCAATAAATTGAGAGCTTTATTGGAGTTCCATATATCACTTATTGTCTGGTATTTGACATCGCCAATAATAAAATTAGGATTCCAATATAGTTGTTCACATATTGTAACCTTTCCGTCAGGTAGAATTACCATATGAGAAAAATTAGCAGAGCATCGCGCCCCAGAAAAGCTCTTACTGCCATTTTTGCCTGTAAAATATTGTCTACCATTATCACGAGACCATAATATCTTACACCTATTATCAACTGAATTTAAGGTGCTAATCACGAAGTGTTCTACAATATCAATTTCTTGTTTCGACAACTTTAGATCTGAAAAATTCTCACTGCTATACAAAGAACGGAATACCGGTCTTAGTTCCCATCTTTGCAAAAAATCTTTATCATTTAAGAATTCATGAATCTTCTTAATTGAAGATTGCGAGCAATTCTTTTTAGTTAGAACAGTTGCTACCTGATACTCAACTTTGTGTTTCTCCAGATATTCAAACGATCGTAAAATTAGTTTGCCATAATTATTATTTACACGTAATAATTTCGACAAGCACTCAGCATCCGTTGAATCCAAGGAGATCTGTAGTGGGATCTTGTATTTTTTAATATATGCTACATCATCTTCTGTCAATGGTACTTTCGTAGAAATGAGCTCTGGCTTATATCCATATTTGAAGAGTATTTCTAATAAGAGTCTCCAATTAGAATACATAAATATTTCTCCACCCACTACTTCTACTTCTCTTATTCTATTTGTGACAGCTTGTTTAAGTATATTCTCTATTAGGTTTAAAGGAAGTTCTCCACACAGATGCGATTTATCTGCATAACAATACTGACAATCTGTCAAGCATTTATTGTTAACCATTAAAACCAGACCTAATGGTGTTATAAACGGCCGTTGAGTGTCAAGGTCGATTTCATTGTATAAAAACTCTTCATAATTATACATTATATTAGTATCAGTCATAATGTTATCGACACTTACAAGAATATTTCTCGGGAAAACACTTTTAGCACCACCATATTCCGCTATAGTAGGAAAATCAGAATCAACTAGTTTCTGTATTAGATGTACAACATCTTCTAACGAAATATCAAAGAAGTCTGCTATTTGTTGACATCCTTCATCCATTCCCTTTGGTGTAGAAAAGAACGATAGAATTATCGCATATAGCGGATGTATCTTTGAAATCCAATCGAAGTCAATTTTTAATTTGTTATATTCATATTTGGGCTTCGGCCCGATTACAAATGTTCTTTTTGTATCATGTTTTAGAGTATAGCAATGATTCAACACTATTTTTTTCATAATGGCAAAAGTTTAAGTGTGCAGATTTTAAGAATACTGTATTATGAATTTGATAAAGGGTCGTTATCTGAGTACTCTTAAAATCTGCACACCGTTATTTAGTATTAATAGTCATAGCCGCGTACGCCTGATGTACATACAGCGCCCCCGGCACAATACTCGGGATTAATTTTTACTGAACAGATGCCAGTATAACAGCCATCAAGAGGCATAACATCATAGTCTCCGCCTCCCTTTACATCTGAGAGTGCTTTCGAGTCTACTTTGACATTCGGAAGCAAGTCGTTAAATTTAATTCTTTTCATAACTTTTAGTAATTAAGGTTAATATTTGACCCTTTATGCATTTTTCGTATCTGATATCCTATATAATCCCATAACAGTTTATACGGTTTTTGTGCTGAGACTTGACTTAAGCCAAATTGAGAAAGCAGAATAAGCAAAACAAATGGGAAGTATTCATAAAAATCTGTTGAAGACTTAAAGGTTGACAATATAGCCCTCTTTAACCGTTTAACCGAACGTAAGTCTATTTTAATTGAATTGACTATTTTTTCTATTCTATTATGCAATTCAGCTGGATATATAGGTTTAGGCAACTGTTTATTATCTTCACCCCCTATAATATTCTTAAATGATAGCTCTGCCACGATAATATGCGTGAAATACATTAAGATTGTATCACGGTTCTCCTCAAAAGAGTATTCTTTATCATACAATTCCAATATCAGGTTTGATATGGTAATATGTAACTCCCTTAGGTGTTTTAGTTCTTTGTTAAGATAAGGAGGAATGCGAAATGAATTATATAAAATACTATTATTAGAGTAAGGCATCCATATCCTTTTACCTTTCCATAAGTCTTCAGGTTCATCGGACTTATGCATACTGACATAGTTCTGAAGTTTACCTGTAATTTCACCTGTGGTGTCTTTGTAGATAATATCAAGGTGAGGCCCTTTTGAATGAGAAAAGGCTATATAAACTAATAAGTTACCATTCTTGTGTTGAGTGCCAAACAACGATAATAATAGATCTATTATTTTACTCCAGTCATTGTCATTATAATAAAGCGACAGATACTTTTGTTCCATAGTTATTCTATATTTAGCTCTTCCTTATAATTAAAATTCTTATATACTATTCCTTTCCCGAAACCATCCTTGTTTCTTATTTCTTCGCTAGCAAGGTGTTTCTGTACCGTCATATAGTTTAAAGCTTCAGACAACACTTTGAAGAAATATGCTGTATTAACTTTCCCCTTTAATGAATAATATATCTCATTCCCAATTCTTAAATTGTTATTTTTATGTCTTTGTAAATTAATAGCAGAATCCGATAGAATAACTTTGGCAGCATTAGGGTTTTCCCAAAGAACTACACCTGAAGAGTGATCCGTTAGTATGCATCTAAATCTTGATGACATACATCGATCATTTATGTCTAGTTCCTCTTCTATAGTTGTATAATCTATGTTATAACTGTTATTTATGATACCACCTATGATTGCGGTATTATCTTTATTAAGTATTAGATAATGGGAAAAACTAGGATTTACATATGATATATATACAGAGTCGTGATTTATATAGAGGGATTCTGACTCAATCCTTTTTCGATGCGAATGCCTAATTGCACGAAAGTAGGACTTATTACTTATGTAAATTTGTCGTAAACCATTCTTCCGTAGAGTATTATAAAACTCTAAATCCTCAAATCCATATCCTGACAACAATTCGTTATATCCTTTTACATTCATAAACATGCTTTTTCTAACACAAACTCGTCCTATTGCATCAGAGAAGGAATAGTCGGAAGTATAGAAACACTCGTTCTCCTGAGTCTTAAAATGGGTCAGAATATGAAGGGCAAAACCTTTACCTAAGTAATTATCGGCATCAAGATTACATACAATATCTCCATTCGCTAATCTCATAACCATATTACGACTATGTCCCCTGTTAAATGCCTTAGGTTCAAGAGTATGATAATACGATAAGATTCCTTTACCAATAAAATCACTCATATTAGATTCAACCCATTCAGAAAGTCCATCACTAGAATTGTAATCTAACAATACAAATTCCACTTCTGATGGTAGATAGTTGTCTAATATATTACGTTTAAGTGTCTTTTTCAGATGACTCAAACGGTTCATACATACTATACAAAAAGATATCTTCATATGCTATAGAATAATAATTAGCTTCTAATCAGCTATAAATTCACTTAATACTCCTTTTTCATTTACTTCCCATTTACTATACAGTCCATCTCCATCAAAATCGACAACAGAAACAGCTGTTGCCTTGAATGTGGAGTCTGTGGCCTCATCCAATGAGACAAGGTAATTAGCTTTCCCTCCATCAGTCACGAGAGTGTCCTGAATGAAGACGATGGCATAGATATTATCGGTATAATGACCGAACATCGCCTTATAGGCGGTTTCCAGTTCATACACTTCCATAAGAGCCTTCCGTGCTTCTGAATCCCGTTTCTCAAGTCTTGAGTGTCTGAGACATAGAATACCGGATAATAACAAAACAACAAGTGTGATTGCAATCAATGTCTTTTTCATAAGTTTCTGATTATATAAATTGTTCTTTCTGCCAGTTCGGTCATATATGCGGAGTTGGTCAATCCATACTTCGCCTTTGCCAGTTCGGTCATCGCCGTGTTCCAGGAAGTGAAGTCTATCTTTCCGAGGTTATACTTCTCGGTCATCATCCTCGCCGCCTCTTCCGCGTATGCGAGCTGTTCCCTTGCTGTCTCGTATTGTCTGCACGAAGTATGGTACTCTATCAGAGCCTGCTCGTACTCCCTTGACAGTTGCTTTCCGACTGATTGAAGTGCATACTGTGCATCTATGCTGGCGTTCTTTGCCCTCCTGATGCTGTTCCTTGTGGACATTCCGAAAAAGATAGGGATGTTCAAGCTCAGCGAGAGGTACGAGCTACCGTTGTCAAGGTACTGTCTGAAGAATGGGTATGCCTCGTAACGATATGTACCGTCAGGGTTCTGCACGGCCTTCTGCCTTGCGCCCGAGTAGCTCGTGCCGTATCCTGCAGACAAAGACAAAGTCGGGTAATATGATGATCTTGCGATCTGGAGATTCCTCCTGGCCACTTCTACACCGGCTTCAGCCGAGCGGTATTCCGGTCTGCTCTTAACTGAGATCGAGTCAGTTAACGGGAACAACTGCATCCCGTCATACTCATCGGTTTCGATCGGCTCTATAGCGAAGCTCTCCCAGTCCTGTATCTCCAGCAGCTGGCATAGCTCCATCCTCGACAGTCTGCACTGCCCCTCTGCAGCCACAATATCGTTGAGCGCAGCATAGTGCTGCGACCTTATCTGAAGCAAGTCCGCCTCAGTCACCCTGCCTAGATCCACCATTGCCTGTATCTTCTCTATCTGTGACTCCAGCATCGAAGCCATCTCCCTTGCCGACGCCAGGTTCTCTTGATCACATAGTATCTGAAGGTAGGCTGCAGTAACGTTCAATTCTACATCCTGTCTGACACTCTCCAGATCGGCAAGTGACGCCTTCATCGATGCCTTTGCTTTCTTGAGTGCGTAATGCCGTCTCATTCCAGAGAAGACCTGCACGCTTCCGGACACGGATGCGCTGCTGCTTCCCACCACGTTGTTCTCAATGAACTCGTATGTGGTCTGGTCTAGCACCCTTCCGGAGGAGATGCTATATGACGATCCTGCCGATAGAGACGGAGCGTAGTCCCAGCGGCTCTCCGAGAGTCCAATTTCAGAGTTTGATACTCCCAATTCCTCCCTCTTAATCTCGATGTTATGCTCAAGGGCATAGCCTATGCACTCATCAAGGGTCCAGACCTTGGAAGTGGTCTGGGCGCAGAGCGTTCCTGCGGCAAGCATTGCCATTATGGATGTCATCGTATGCATAGCTATCTGTTCCTGAAGAGTGACACGATAGGGTCTATGAACTGCTCGATGAGCCTTCTGTCCCTGGTGATGATCTGGGCTTCGCCGTCCATCTGCTGGATCAGCGGGAACTCCTTGTGATATGTGCTTTCGAGTCCGTCCGGGAAGTCAACAGCTACAGTGTAGGCTACGCTGCCGTCCTGAAGCCTCTCAGGCACGGACGCCACGTTAGCCACAACCCCCTTCAGGATACCGTACTCCATATACGGGAACCCGTTCAGGCGGACATTTACCGTCTGGCCGAGGGCCACCTTGCCGAAGCCGACAGATGACACCTTCATCCTGCCCGTGACCTCGGACGGGTCCTCCGGGGTGATGTTGGCTATCACATCCCCGACGTTGACGTGCTGCCCCGGACTCCAGTAGTCCTGAAGGGACACTATGCCGTCCGATGGCGCGACGATGGCGTATGTATCCAGCCATGTGGCAACCTGAGCCTTAAGCTGGTATATCTGCTGATATATCTGCGATTCGTGTGTTTCAGTCTCTGTCACTCTCTGCAGGTCAAGCTCCACCAGCTGCTGCTCCAGCTGGAGTATGCCGAGAGCGGTAGCCTCTAGGCTCGCCTCGAACCCTGCCACAGTATTCATCTTGGCCAGGAAGCCCTTGCGGGAAGTCTCGTACTCAGCCTGGGAGATTGCCTTCCTCGCATACAGGAGGGAGTCCCGTTCAAGAGTCTTGCGTTCCATCTCCACCTCGCTGTCGAGCAGTACCTTCTGCCTCAGAAGCGTAGCGTGATGAGACCTTTGTCCTTCTATCTGCTGACGGAGCAGTCCCTTCCTGACGGCTATCTGGTCCGTCTCAAGATAATGGGAGTAGTCGCGGAACGCCTTCTGAAGCGTGCTCCACTGACCCTGAAGTCCGCCGAGCTGAAGATCTGCAGAGAGGACAGGCATCTGTGCCATCCTGTCAAGGTTCAGCGTATCCGACATTGAGAGATACTTGCTCATCAAGATGACATCCTCGTATCTCGCCGGGGTGGAGAGCAGGGCTATGAGTTCGCCCGTCTGCAACTTCTGCCCGTCGATGACGCACACCCTGTCGATGAGTCCGTCATACCTTGCCGTCAGCTCGGACGGAGGACACAAGGAAGTGATCGAGATGCCAGCATCCACCGTCTGTGGATACCTGATGATGCAGCATCCGATGACGATAAGCGTGAAGACCGCGAAGATTACGGTCACGCCCCACCGGGTGATCCACGAAGGGATGGTGCCCATTATCTCCTGCACAGGTTCGCTGTGATAGTTTATGTCTCTGTTGTGTGGCATGATGGTTCCTCCTGTCAGTTTCCAAGTTCGAGCTGGTTCTTGACCAGTTCATAGTACTTTCCTCTTCTTGCAGTGAGCTGCTCGTGCGTTCCTTCTTCTGCGATCCTTCCGTTGTCCAGCACGATGATGTTGTCTGCATTGCGTACTGTACTGAGCCTGTGCGCCACGATCACCACAGTCTTGTTCTCGAACAGTCTGTCGAGGTTCTCCATTATGGCCTTCTCGTTGTTCGCATCAAGAGAGTTGGTCGCCTCGTCGAAGAACAGGAACTTAGCATCCTTGTACGCTGCTCTCGCTATGAGGATCCTCTGCTTCTGTCCGGTGCTGAGTCCGTGGCCGTCTGCTCCGATCTTGGTGTTGTATCCCAGAGGAAGCCTCTCTATCCATTCCCGGATGTTCGACACATCTGCCGCCTTGCGTACTCTTGCCATATCAGGGGTCTCATCCGACACTCCTATGTTGCCCGATATGCTGTCGGAGAAGATGTATCCCTCCTGCATCACGCTTCCGCACTGCGACCTCCAGACTCTCTCGCTGTAGGCAGAGATTGATGCGCCGCCAAGACGGACTTCTCCGCTAATCGGCTTGTAGAAGCCAAGCATCATCTTCAGCATAGTGGTCTTGCCGCTGCCAGAGGCTCCTACGATTGCCGTCACCTTGTTGGCAGGTATGCGCAGCGATACTCCGTCAAGCACTTTGGATGAATGAGGACCGTCATACTGAAAGGTCACATCATCGAACACAATATCAGCATCCTGGGGGATCTCCCTTATCTTCTGCTCGTCCTCCGGTTCCTCGTCCTTCATGTCGTGGATCTCTCCGAGTCTCTCAAGAGATATGGATGCATCCTGAGTGGCCTGAACGAACGAGATGAACTGTGATATCGGAGCATTGAGCTGTCCCATTATGTACTGCAGGGACATCATCATACCGAGGGTCATATCACCGCTGATGACGGACTTGGCAGCAAGGAACGATATGAGGATGTTCTTCGTCTGGTCAATGAATGTTCCTCCCACCTCCTGCGCCTGTCCCAGCGAGAGGCTCTTGACGCTTACCTTGAACAGGCGAGCCTGTATCCTCTCCCAGTCCCAGCGTTTCTGCTTCTCGCAGTTGTTCAGTTTGATGTCCTGCATTCCTCCGATCAGCTGCACGATGTTACTCTGGTTGGCAGATGCCTCCTGGAACCTCATATAGTCGAGCTTCCGCCTTCTCCTGAGGAACAAGAGCACCCATCCGATGTAGAGAGCGGCTCCTGCGAAGAACACAAGGAACACTCCGATGTTATATCCTGCCATTATGCCTCCGTAGATGAGGAACGTCACGGCAGCGATGACGATGCTCAGGAGAGAACCGGTAAGGAAGGTCTGGATCCTGTTGTAGTCGCCGATGCGCTGCATTATATCACCCACCATCTTCGAGTCGAAGAACGCTATCGGAAGCCTCATCAGCTTACACAGGAAGTCGGATATGAGCGATATGCTCACTCTGGAGGTAGTGTGAAGCATCAGCCAGCTGCGGATGAGGTTGTTGGCCATCTGGCCGATCGTCAACACCAGCTGTGCTATCAGCAGCATCACCACGAATGAGAGGTTGCCTGTGCCGATACCGGTGTCCACCACCGACTGGGTGATGAACGGCAGTATCAGGCTGATGACGCTGGTCACGAGCATCGCCAGGAGTATCTGGACGATGAATGACTTGTAAGGGCGCAGATAGCCGAGGATGTATCCGAAGCCGAACTTCCTCTCGTCGTCTCCCTTCTCCTCGTAGAACTTCGGAGTCGGCTCCAGCATCAGAGCTATGCCGTGAGTGTTTACAGATGCTTCGTCTTCGATTTCGTTATCCTTTCCTGCCTGGAGCCATGCCCTACAGAAAGCCTCCTCGGTATAGGTCAAGAGTCCGGACGCAGGATCGGCGACCTTGATGACATATCCGCCACGCTTCTTCCTTATCTTATAGACCACCACGAAGTGTCTCTGGTTCCAATGGACGATGCACGGCAGAGGCATCTCGTCGCGGAGCTGCTCCCAGGTGATCTTCACGCCTGTCGCACGGAAGCCGATGCTCTCCGACGCATCGCTTATACCCAGCATTGACACACCTTCGCGAGTGATGTGGCACCGCTCGCGGAGATTCTGGAGGCTGTAGCTCCTACCGTAATGCCTCGCGATCATTCGAAGGCATGTAGGACCGCAGTCCATGGTATCTAGCTGTTTGTAAGGATAGATCATACTTTTGTATTATATCCTATAAAGTAATTATATTGTAAAGAATCCTTCTCCGTAATACTTCTCTGACCATATAACAAGGACATAATTACCATGTTCTTCTGGCATAGGAATATACGATGTAGGTGTTCCATCAAACACTATAATTTGATCAATCACTTGATTATTCGAATCAACAATATATATATCAGCATCGCCAATACCATAACATTCCAATTCCAGAAGTTCGGAGTCATAATTAATATATGCACGCACATTATACGAGATATCTCGCATAATTTCTGTATGTTGCTTTTCACCTACTATGTATATTTCTTTACGGGTCTCTAGTGGTTCGTTGTTGTCGGCCCAAAGGGTAAAGCAGATAAACATCGTTGTGATAATTGTTAAAAAGCGTTTCATAAAATTGTTTTTTGGGGTTTGTTGAGACAAAAGTATCATAACTCGTTTCTAATCTGCAAATAAAGTTTCTAACGATAAATATTTTACAACTAATTGTCTATCAATAGTTTACCCCCCCCCTACAAGATTTTACTCAATTTACACGACATAGAAAAACCTCCTGATAATAATTTAATTATCAGGAGGTTACACAACATTAAATCCTTAATTTCCAGATTAGACTGACCTAATCAAATTCTTGCATCTTTTTTTGTAAGAATACATCTATTTTGATCTTCTTCTCGACATCCAACTTCTTTCTTAGGACTGCACTAATATTATATATGGATGGTTTATTGAGGTATGCCAAAATTTCACTACCATTCAGTCCGATACAATAAAGACAGCAATACTCAATTTCTTCATCTGTAAGACCGTTCTTTTTCAGATAGGCAAGGAATTGAGGATGGGCGATATGGAACGAAGCACGTGTTGAATTAAGGAAGTGAGCTTGATCAGCCATAAGTTTCGCTAGTTCATTATATGCAACCGTCGTGAAACTGCCAGAAATATTTGCTGCCACAAAATTATTCAACACATTGAGTCTTTCTTCTACTAATCTGCAAACTTCCTTATCCAATTTGTTTTCCTGCAAAGCCTTCCTTAAGCGTTTAATATCCTTGCAAGTTGCATTATACATTTCCACATACTTATCCTTTTCCGCCTCCAACTCCTGTCGTTCATATTGTTCCTCATGAAGTCTACGCTCTACTCCCTCAATTTCATCCTTATGCTTTTTGCGTTCAAGCTGCCGCGCTCTTCGTATTCGGTCACCTATTATTATAAAAAGAAGAATGACAGAAAACAAAGCTAAGGCAGCAATCACGATTGTATAATTCTTTCTAAGTAGCTGTGTTTCTGTATTAATTCGTTCTTCAACAAATCTGGCATCTGTAACATATAAGTCTGCATCCCGTTTACTATTAATATTGACATACAATTTGTAAGAATCTAGAGCATCTTTATAATTTCCCATAGCCTCTTGAAGCAAGGCTGTTATATAATAGAATGCCGCATCTATTTCCCCGCCATACTCCTGATAATTCGTTAAAGCATCAGCTGCATCATTATATCGGCTATGATGGAAGTAGGATTTTGCAACGGGTAACCATTGAATAATTTCAGGATCCGTAATATCGTCAAAATACTTATAAAGGATATTATCTATCTGCTGACTATCTTTTCCATACAAAAATAACATTCCTGAATAATATCTACTCTTTTGAGAAGGACTTAAAGAAGTCCAATAGTGCTTAAATAGGTCAAGATGTAATTTGGCATTTAACGTATCACCGATTTGGATGTATCCGGCTAGAACTCCATTTATAGCATTCAAATATCGAGTTGTATCCTTAGCCAATAAAAATGCAGACGCAGACTCTTTAGCTTCGACTATCACAGATTCTACATCATAGAGATACTGGTAAACATGCATCTTTGCATTATGTAAAAGGCCAACTGCAACATTATCCTTACATTTATCAGCATATTGTTCCGCTTTTACAAAGTGAGTCATTGCGCTTTCATAGTCTCCCACATTCATTGCAATACGTCCCCAATAGTAATTAACCTTAAGTTTATCATCGGATGAGCCGTGATTTTTATAATAGGCTATTGCTGGAGCAATAATACTGTCGTTCGTTACGTCGATATAGTTCTTGTCCAAAGCCATAGAATACAGCAAAGCATACTTTGCTTGTGTTTCCGGTGTCGTAAGTGCACCGGTATCTATGGCCTCTAGTGCTTCTAAGGCCAACTCTGGATGTTCATCCATATATACATCAGCCCTATGCAGTTCAGCTTCAACATCCTTAGTATTATTACAAGCCTGAACAACAAGTAAAAGTGCTCCTGCGATAAGTATGTAAAAGTGTCGTTTCATTATCGTTAGTTGATCTTTATTGTTTCACAAATATACCCTATATAAATCTAAATCTACAAGTCTTTTGACAGTTTATGTACATATCGCAAGATAAACTGGTGATTCGCTAGAAAAGCCAACAATATATATTGGACCGTTCATACAAACAAACTGTTTTGACTAATCAAATAGAGTAACAGGTAAACTTACCTAAAGTGTCTGATTATTCTTGTAAAGTTACGGACAAATGATCTAATCTCCAAATAAATAGTCTTACATAAGTCTTTTAATCACCATTGAGTATCAATAAGTTACAAGAGTGTTTTAAAGAAAAATCTTTCAAGAGTTTGACAAAGTCTCATATTGCGTTTTTCAAACACTAATTCTATCACTTTTGAGTCACCAATTCCGAGCATTTGATCATTTGTATAAAGACACAATTCTGCAAAGTACAAAGTACAAGAGAAGTAAAGCCAGCATATCTCTAAGTGGTCGAACCCAACTGTTTTTGATGCAAAAATATGGAAACGGCCCTCAAAGGACGAGTCAAGGCCAAGACGAGATTTTTGAAAAATCTCCACCCTCCGGGTAGTATTTTCCCCAAATGCCTTGACACGTCCGGACCGTTTCAAAGGAGGCATCAAAAACAGTTTAAGT
>JAFYUH010000111.1 GCA_017549605.1 Bacteroidales bacterium | reverse complement strand
CGTAAAACAAAATCCTGAATTGATCATCAAAGAACAAGAAGTTCGCGACTTCGTAAGAAGCATGTACTTCGGTCACATGGATATCGAAACATTAGACGAAGAGACAAAGAAACGTTTAGAAGATATCATCGATGCTATCATCAAAGACGACAACCAACGTCAAAACATCAACAACCAATTAGCTGACAAGAAATTAACAGCTTACTTGAAAGAAAACATGACAATCACAGTTGTTGACACTGACTACGAAGGTTTCGTACAAGCAGTTCTTCCTCAAGTTGAATTAGCAGGTGAAGCAAAACCTAAAAAAGCTAGAGCAAAAAAAGCTGCTAAAGAAGAAGCAACAGAAGAAACAGCTGAATAATAAATAGCTTAAAGCTTAAGGTTTAAGGCTTAAGGCTTATGGTATTCTATACTCTAAGACTTAATCTTTAAACCTTATTTTTTAATAAAAAAGTCTCTAAAAACTGAAACAAAATATAAAACAGGGAGTTTATAATTAAAAAGAAACATCTATGAATAACGAATTTTATAAATACGCTACCAAACACTGTGGCATCAACAGTTTAGCATTGGAGAAATATACTTCAACAGTTACTAATTATATATCTCCTACTATCATCGAAGAACGTCAGCTCAACGTAGCACAAATGGACGTATTCTCACGTCTTATGATGGACCGCATCATCTTCTTGGGCGATGAAATCAACGACTACGTCGCTAATATCATCCAAGCTCAGTTGCTTTTCCTCGAGTCATCAGACCCTAAGAGAGACATCCAAATCTACGTCAACTCTCCTGGCGGTTCTGTATACGCTGGCTTAGGCATCTACGACACAATGCAGTTCATCAGCCCTGACGTCGCTACTATCTGCACAGGCATCGCTGCATCAATGGCAGCTGTATTGTTGTGCGCAGGCGCTAAAGGCAAACGCTCAGCATTGAAACACTCACGCATCATGATACATCAGCCAATGGGCGGAATGCAAGGCCAAGCTTCCGATATCGAAATCACAGCTCGCGAGATTTTGAAACTCAAGAAAGAACTCTACGATATCATCGCTACTCACTCAGGCCAGCCATTCGATAAAGTATGGGCTGACTCAGACCGCGACTATTGGATGACTTCTCAAGAAGCTAAAGACTACGGCATGATTGACGAAGTTCTTATTAAGAAAGTGTAATTCTGTATAGTTAATAGTTTATAGTTAATAGTTTATAGTCAGTTGAAAGTTAACCTAAAATATCTATTATCTATTAACTATAAACATTAAACTATTAACTTTAAAAAATATGGCAAAGAAACAACAAGAAAACTTCTGCTCATTTTGTGGAAAAAGCGATAAAGAAGCTGCATTGCTTCTCTCTGGCATGTATGGTTTTATCTGCGACGAATGTATCGAACGCGGTCATATCGTTGTTCAGGAAGAGCTCAAACATCTTAAAAAAGGAAGCACTCCTGACTTTAAATTATTGAAACCTATTGAGATAAAATCATTCCTAGATCAGTATGTCATCGGACAAGATGAGGCAAAGAAGATTCTTGCTGTAGCCGTCTATAACCATTACAAGAGAATCAACCAGGAACAGACTGCCGACGAAGTAGAGATCGAAAAATCTAATATCATCTTAGTCGGTGAAACTGGTACAGGCAAGACACTCCTCGCCCGCTCCATCGCCAAGATGTTACACGTTCCTTTCGCTATAGCTGACGCTACTGTCTTGACAGAAGCTGGTTATGTTGGTGAAGACGTAGAAAACATCCTCGTCAAGTTGTTGCAAGCAGCCGACTATGACGTAGCAGCAGCTGAAAGAGGCATCGTTTTCATCGATGAAATCGACAAGATTGCACGTAAGAGCGACAACCCAAGCATCACTCGCGACGTTTCTGGCGAAGGCGTACAACAGGCAATGCTCAAACTCCTTGAAGGAACAATCGTCAACGTTCCACCTCAAGGTGGTCGCAAGCACCCTGAACAAAAGATGATTCAGGTCAACACCAAAAACATATTGTTCATCGCTGGCGGCGCATTCGACGGCATCGACAAAGTTATCGCCAACAGAGTCGGCAGTAACGCAATAGGTTACGGCAACGACAACAAAAAACAAATCGACAAGGACAATCTCTTACAATACATCTCCCCTGCCGATATCAAACGTTTCGGTCTCATCCCTGAAATCGTAGGTCGTTTTCCAATATTGACATTCCTCAATCCTCTCGACAGAGACACATTGAAGAGAATCTTGAAAGAACCTAAAAACGCTTTGATAAAGCAGTTCTCAAAGTTGTTCGAAATGGACGACATCAAATTGGAAATCAAGGACGAGGTATTGGATTATATCGTCGACAAGAGCATCGAATTCAAACTCGGCGCTCGTGGTTTGAGAGCTATCATCGAGGCAATATTGAACGACGCTATGTTCGAGATGCCATCTTCAAACAAGAAGAAACTCGTCATCGACACGAAATACGCAGAAGAAAAATTCGAAAGAGCGAACTTCAATACAACAAGTCTATAAAATACAAAAGGGATGTCAAGACATCCCTTTTGTATGGTTTTAAAAAATCTCGCGAAGGCGCAAAGGAACGCAAAGAATTGTTTTTTTCTTAGCAAACTTTGCACCTTTGCGAGAGGAAAAAATTCTAAAATTCAGAGATTATAAAGTTCTATTTCTTTATAAGTTTTCCTGTCTTTACATTTTCTCCGCATCTGATACTGTAGAAGTAAATGCCAGAAGGAATATCTTCCAGACTTAATGTCATTTTACCATTGGTGCCATCAAGTTGTTTTGTCATCACATTTATACCTAAAGCATTCGTCATGACTAAAGTTGCATTTGTTTCATTTTCAGGGAGAGTATAGCTTACTTCAACCTTAGTTGTTGCTGGATTAGGATAGATTTTGATCATATCAGATGCAGACATTTCATCCACATCATCTTTTTGTGGCACATAGTCACACTCCTCATTGGAAAAAGCAATATTTGTTTCATTATCAGAATAACAACGTATCGCACCACCTGATCTGACCCCAAGAAGTTGGACGGATTAATAAAACAGTTTACGTATAAAGAGTTCGGTATTGCACCGGACTCTTTCCTTTTAATTTAAGTTTGATTCGATCGTTGTTATAATAATGAATGTATTTCTTTAATTGTCT
>JAFYUH010000110.1 GCA_017549605.1 Bacteroidales bacterium | reverse complement strand
TCCTCGCTCGATTTCTCGAACAACTGACAACTTAAAACTCATCGGATAGTCCCGCTGGGTGCGCTTGATATACAAGCTTTTGCTTTTTTCTTCCATAGATTTACTCGTTTTTGTGTAACGCTATTTCAGGACGGGACAAAGATATGAATACAAAAAAGCTCAGAATCAATTCTGAGCTTTTTTGTTTGTGAAACTTCTTATCACAAGCCAAATTCCAGTGACTAAGAACGGGATGCTGAGCCATTGTCCCATATCCAATGTCATTGAAGATTCGAATTCAACTTGTGGGTTTTTGATGAATTCTATTAATATTCTTGAACCGAAAACAACTATAAGGAAAATTCCGAACATGAAACCAGGACGTTTAGTTGCCATGTCTTGCTTGTAATAAGCATATAAAAGGTATACGAAAACCAATACGCAAAATATAGCCTCGTAAATTTGAGTTGGATGGCATGCTGGGATGTTTTCTATCGGCATTCCGATTGGGTAGTCTCTGACGAATTTGAATCCCCAAGGAAGTGTTGTTGGTTCGCCGTAAATCTCTGAGTTCATGAGGTTGCCCATGCGTATGAGCGCACCTCCGATAGCTGCTGGAACGACGATTCTGTCTAAAGTCCAGAGATAAGGTTTCTTGATTTTCTTTGTGTAGATGAACAGACCTATCAGGATTCCGATAGCGCCTCCGTGACTGGCGAGTCCGCCTTCCCATACTTTCAAAATCTCAATAGGATTTGATAAATAAAAAGAAGGTTCGTAGAAGAGACAATGTCCTAGACGCGCGCCTAATACTGTGGAAATGAACATATATATCCATAGCTTATCAAGCTGGTCTTCATTCATGTTTTCTCTTTTGTAAATGTTTTTCATGATGTAATAACCAACGAAGAAAACTAATGCCCATAAAAGGCCGTACCAAGCAATAGGGAGGCTGCCTATATGAAAAATGTAGGGATCAACATCCCAAACGACATAGTTTAGTAACATAATTTTTTATTTTTTTGCAAATGTAAGAAAAGACTGCGGACTACAGACTACAGACTGCAGACTTTTTTTAATTAGGAATTAGGAGTTAGGAATTAGGAGTTAGGAATGTCGTTTTTGAAATGATTCTTGATTTCGATATTTGGAATGTTAACGTTTTTTAACTCGAAATCTTTTTGTTTGCAGTAATTGAAAAGTCCTTCTTTTGTAAGATATTCCGCTAGATATTCTTGTTCCGTCTGTCCTGGTGTAGGGACGAGGTATGCGTTTCTGTTAAGAAATATTAAGTCCATCAAAGATGAGTAACCGCCACGGCAGATTATGTTTTTTGATTTTGCGACTAGTTGTGTAAATGTTTTATCGTCAACATGGTTGAAGAATGTGACATTTACTGGTGCATTTTCTGGAATAATGTCTTCGTTTGGCTTCGCTCTTAAAATGACGATACTGCCTTTGTTGTCGCTGGCTTGTCTTATGATAATGTCTTCAAAAATAGTACGTTGTGGTTCCGGACCAGATAGTATGACTAAATAGTCGATGGACTTGATATTATCTTTTGGCTCTGAAGAGAAACGACTTAGAAAACCAATGTATTTTGTTTTGATTTTGACATTTGCAGGATGTGATAATACGCCGGATAAAGAAGGCTTGTTTTTCACATCGGGAATCCAGAGTTCGTCGTATTTCTTGATGTAGCTTTTGTGTAAAAAGTTTATGATAGGAGAGGTCCATTTGAAGAACTTTGGAACCTGAATATTCAATTGATGAGTGATGTAGATAGAGTGTGCTTTTTTGCTCCAGCATCCGAATCTGTTGTCGGAAATGATTGTGTCGATTTTGTATTCGTCGATGATTTTTTCTATTTCCTGATGTTCTTTCTTAAAATTTATTAAGGCGTTAGGAATGGATTTTAATAACTTGAAAACTTGAGAGTTGTGTTTGCTATAAGTCGGTTCGAATCCAGGAAGCTTAATGAATTTTAAGTTTGGAAATTCTTTTTGAAGGAATGCTAAAGGAGCTTTGTCGGCTGCTATGATAGGATTCTGCCTCGATTCAATCAATGCGCGTATTATAGGAACGCATCTGGTGGCGTGACCTAAACCCCAATTCAACGGACATATCAATATATTCTTTTTCAATTCCTTCATTTTTGCAAAGATAGAAAAAGTCAACGGACAACGGACAACAGACAACAGACTTTTTCTTGAATTAAGATGAGGATAATAAGTCGAGACCTTGTTGTATTGTCGGATTTTAACATATTTTCTTAATAAAAATTAACATAATTTATTGTAAATCAATAGTGTAAAATATTTATCTTTGCAAAATGAATAATCATTTGTTATATGAGATCGCATTGACATTGGTGCCTGGTATTGGCGATGTGAATGGTAAGAAACTGGTGGCGTATTGCGGAGGTGCAGAGGCAGTTTTCTGCGAGAAGAAGAAAACACTTTCCAGGATTCCTGGGATAGGAGAGAAGACGATAGAGAGTATCATGTCGCAGAATGTTTTGTCGTGCGCTGAGCGGGAACTGGATTTTACTGAGAAACATGGCATTAGGGTTTTGTATTATCTCAATTCTGATTATCCCAAACGTCTGCAGCATTGCTATGACAGTCCTATGATTTTGTATTGTAAAGGTCATACAGATTTTAATGTCGATAAGGTCGTTGGTATTGTCGGGACGCGTAATGTGACGGATTATGGCAAGATTATGACGGATAAGATTGTATCAGAACTGCTTGATGATGATGTGCTTGTCGTTAGCGGCTTGGCGTATGGCGTCGACACTTGCGCGCATAATGCATCAGTGAAGAATGGCTTGAAGACAGCGGCTGTTTTGGCGCATGGACTTCACACCATTTATCCTCCGGTTAATAGAAATCTTGCGAAGAAGATGCTGGAATGCGGCGGCTGTCTTTTGACTGAGCAGCTTAGCGGAGTGGATCCTGACAAGGAGAATTTTCCTAAGAGAAACAGAATCGTTGCTGGTATGGTCGACTGTCTGATAGTGGTGGAGAGCGCTTCTAAAGGAGGAGCGCTCATTACTGCGGAAATAGCGAATGCTTATGATAGAGAGGTCTTTGCTGTGCCAGGACGCATCGGTGATGTGTATAGCGCTGGATGTAATAATATCATTAAGGATAATAAAGCGAACATACTGCTTGATGTCAGCGACTTGCGTTCAATAATGCGCTGGGATGAAAGCAAGAAGGTCGTGGCAAAGCAGATGCGGCTGTTTCGTGAGTTTAACGATGAGGAAAAGTTGGTGATGAAACTGTTTGAAGAAAGCGATGTGGTTTATCTCGATAAGATCATCACGGAGACGCTGCTTTCGCCTACAAAAATAGCCTCGATTTTGTTGTCGTTGGAGTTTGACGGCATATTGACGGCGCTGCCAGGAAAACGTTATCAAAAGTTGTGATTATAATAGGATTATAAGATAAAAATTCTTACTTTTGCAACAAAATAAGCATAAATGCAAGAAGGTATCGTTATTAAATCAACGGGAAGTTGGTATGAAGTGAGAAATGAGAAAGGCGAGGTGGTGCTTTGCCGTCTCAGAGGCAAGATTCGCCTTGATGGTATTAGGACAACAAACCCTGTAGCAGTGGGTGATAAAGTTATTTTTGAACAGGAGAGTAATAAGGATACCTGTGTGATTAACAAGATATTGCCTCGCTATAATGTAATAGTGAGAAAGTCTGTTAACCTCTCAAAGGCTTCTCATATCATAGCTTCAAATATAGATCAGGCCATTTTGGTTGCAACGATAGCTCATCCTAGAACATCGACTGGTTTTATGGATAGATTCCTGGTTACAGCAGAGGCTTATCATATCCCAACGACGATAGTCTTTAACAAATGCGACTTGTATGACGAGGAACAGATGGCTGTTGCAAAAGAACTGATTGATACTTTCGAAAATATCGGATATCATGCTTTTATGGTGTCGGCTAAAACCGGATTCCAGTGTGATGAACTTAAAGAGATAATGAAAGATAAGGTCAATCTTTTCTCTGGTCACTCTGGCGTTGGCAAGTCGGCATTGGTGAATCGCCTCGACTCGAATCTTAATGTAAGGGTAGGCGACATCTCTGAGGTCCATGAAAAAGGAAAGCATACCACAACATTCTCACAGATGTTCCCGCTTTCATTCGGTGGTTATATTATTGACTCTCCTGGTATCAAGGAATTTGGTTTGTATGATATGGAAAAGGAGACGCTTGCGCAGCGTTTTCCTGAGATGCGTAACCTCATGCATGAATGTAAATTCTCGAACTGTACACATATGCACGAGCCTCATTGCGCTATCAAAGATGCGGTGGAACAAAATATTATCGCAGATTGGCGTTACAATGATTATTGTAATATGATGGAAGATAATTTATGAAACAGCTTTTGTCATTATTTCTGATAATATTTTCTTTTGGGCTTTATGCTCAACAAGATACGACCTCTTATGTGATCGTCTCTGATATTATCATAAATGGAAATAATGTAACAAAAGATGCTATCATCTTCAGGGAACTGACCTTTGAAATCGGGGATACGATTCCAGCGCATCGATTGGAGGAGGAGCTGCGTGTGAGTCATGAAAATGTGCAGAATACGACTCTGTTTAATTTTGTGACATTTGAACTGCAAGAAGATAAGTCTCAAAGTAATGCTGTGATTCTTAATGTCGATGTTGTTGAAAGATGGTATATCTGGGTCTTTCCCTATGTCGCATATTCCGACAGAAACCTTAATGCCTGGTATGAAGCTGATGACATTAGGCGTTTCAGTTATGGTGTGGAGATGAAATATCGTAATTTCTTGGGTCTTAAACATAATATTGACTTTACTTTCATTTCGGGTTATAATCAGAATTACGGTTTGTCGTATGATATACCTTATATGACTGGAAAACAGTTGTTTGGGTTTAAGTTTGGCGGTGGTTACAAAAGAGATAAAGAGGTTCCGTATATAACAGAAAACAATAAGATTGCCTATTTTAATGACGATGACAAGTTCGCTAAACAGTCGGCTTTTGTTTTCGTAGAGCCTTATTGTCGTTTGGGACATCGGAATAAGTTTTTCGTGAATTTCAGTTATAACAATACTCTTTTTCATGAAGGTTTGTCATCGTTGAATAGTGACTTCGCTAATGCAAAAGGAACTCGTTTTCAGTATTTTGCATTGATGGCAACTTATAAGAACGACTTCCGTGACGAACAGAATTATCCTTTGAACGGACATTATTTTGAACTTCTGATGGAGAAAGTAGGTTTCGGTGCTTTCGAGTTTTCTCCTGATGTTTTTTACGCAAAAATTACAACCGACTTATACAGACCGATCAAAGGTCGTTGGTATTGGGCTTCTAATCTGACAATGAAGATGTCGCCAGATGCGGACGCTCCGTATTTTTTGAATCAGGGCTTGGGTTACAAGAACGATTATGTTAGGGCCTATGAACTCTATGTCATCGATGCGATGAATTTCGCTTTGGTGAAGAATAATTTGAAATATGCAATATTGAATCCTGTGACAAGATATATTCCGTTTGTCAAGAATGAAAGATTCGGCAAGATACATTTTGCTTTGTATGCCAATCTGTTTTTTGATTGTGCATATTCATGGAAAATGACTGTAAATCAATCTTCTTTCTTGGATAATAAATTTATCTTCGGAACAGGAGTAGGTATAGATTTCGTCACATATTACGACAAGGTCCTTCGTTTGGAATATGGGGTAAATGATATGGGGGAGACTGGATTTTTCGTACACTTTGTGGCGCCAATATGATTTGTTAATTAAAAAATAAGAGACATGAAAGTTGTTTTATACGGAAAGGCTTTTGGTAAAGATTATGATGAAATGATGCGCAATATGCTTCGCCTTTTGCAGGAGTCGGGAGTGGAGATAATTGTGTATGAGACATTTCTGAATGATATTAAACATTGTTTTGATGAAGATATCAGTTATAGCCTTTTGAAGAAGACTGACGATATAAAAGGAAAGGCTGATGTCATGTTCTCTTTCGGCGGTGATGGAACTATGTTGGATTCTGTACCTATCATTCGCGACAGCGGTATACCGGTATGTGGCATCAATACTGGAAATCTTGGCTTCCTTTCATGCGTTTCTCCTCAAGAAACCATCGATGCTGTGAAAAATATTATAGCTGGAAATTATGAAACAGAACAGCGTTCGTTGATAAAAATCAATGATAAAAATAATATCTTCAATGGGATTAACTACGCTTTGAATGAAATAAGTATATGCCGTAAAGATAATGGTACTCTGATAGTTGTGAATGTCTTTATTGATGATATGCTATTGAATACATATTGGGCTGACGGCCTTATACTGGCTACGCCTACTGGTTCTACTGCATATTCGATGAGCGTTGGAGGACCTATTATGACGCCTAATGCGGATAGTTTTTTGATTGCTCCTATTGCAGCACACAATTTAAGTGTACGTCCTGTCGTTATCCCTAACAAAAGTAAGGTTAAAATAAAGGTTGAAGGTAGGTGTGAAAGTTTTGCCTTGGGTCTGGATTCTCGTATAGTATTGGTTGATAAGTCTTTGGAAATAGAAATTGAAAAGACGGATTTCTGTTTTAACATGATAAAGATGCCTAATAAGAACTTTTTTGAGACCATAAGAAAGAAACTTTCTTGGGGTAATGATTTGAGAAATTAATTTAAATAAATATAAAAAAGTTATAACAATTAATTGTAAATTTGCCTTTTTGGCAAATGACATTAATGTTGATTGAAAATCAAAGGAAAAGATGGTGAAAGTTAATAATGTTTTAGCAATGTTTCTTGTTTTGGCATTTTCATTTTTAATGCCTAAAAGTGTTAGTTCTCAGATAATGGAAGTTGGTGCGACAGGAAGCTTGCCATATTATGTTGGAGACCTGAATCCAAACAAGCACTTTTCTGATTTTCAGCCATCTTTCGGTGGAGTTTTGAGATACTACCAGAACTTACGTTGGGCATTCAGATTCCAATATTCTCATTATAATCTTCAGATACAGCCAACAGATGAAATTATAGATCAAATGCCAGTTTATGGTGATGAAACACAATTTCAATTCCCTATAAACCAAAGAATGAACGACTTCGCATTGTTGGCGGAGTTTAATTTCTTTGATTATTGGACAGGCAGTAAGAAGGATTATGTCACGCCGTATATCTTCGCAGGTTTATCTTGCTTTAATTATGCCGCAAAAGAAAATCCGGTTGAAGTCCGTGGCTTTGATTTCTCTCTTCCATTTGGCGCAGGTGTGAAATATAGTGTTGCCAAGAGATTGGGAATGACCTTGGAGTGGAGAATGAACAAGACATTCAATGATGATATTGATAATGTAAATGACATTTCTGATGATTTTAATTTCGGATATGATAATGATTGGATTGGAACATTGGAATTGTCAATAGTATATAGTTTTAATTTACCAAAAAAAGTAAATTGTAATTCTGGCATTACAATTCGTAAATGATTTATGGAAAGTTTAAAAAACAAGATAGATATCAACAGATTGCCACAGCACATCGCTGTCATCATGGATGGCAACGGTCGTTGGGCAAAGGAACAAGGTAAGATCCGTATTTTCGGACATCAAAATGGTGTGTCTGCTGTGCGTGCTGTGTCTGAGGCATGTGCAGAACTTGGCGTTAAATATCTTACCTTATATGCATTTTCTACAGAAAACTGGAATCGTTCTAAGATTGAGGTCGATGCTTTGATGAAGCTTTTGTCAAAGACTATTTCTGAAGAGGTGAAGACCTTGAATGATAATAATATAAGACTTAATGCAATAGGTGATTTGCAAAGACTTCCAAAGTCTAACTACGATGCTTTGATGAAGGCTATCGAAGATACTAAGGATAACGACAGAATGACTTTGACGCTTTGTTTGAGCTATTCAGGCCGTTGGGAAATCACTAATGCAGCAAAGGTATTGGCAGAAAAAGTTAAGTCTGGTGAATTGGATATTGAACAAATCGACGAGAAATGTTTTTCTAATTTCTTGAGCACTAATGGTATGCCTGATCCAGAACTTTTGGTAAGAACAAGCGGAGAGGAAAGAATAAGCAACTTCTTGTTATGGCAGCTGGCTTATTCTGAATTCTATTTTACTGATAAATTCTGGCCAGATTTCGGTAAGGAAGATTTGTATGAGTCTATAGTTGATTATCAAAGCCGTGAACGTCGTTTCGGTAAGACTAGTGAACAAATAACAGAAAAAAAGTGATATGTATAAATATACTTTAAGATTATTGTTTTTATTGTTTTTTGTCGTGACATTCGGTTCTTCAGTCATGGCACAAATTCAGATTGGTAATGATATGTCGGAAATAGACTATTCATTGCCAAGAGATTACGAAATCGGTGGCATCACTGTGACAGGCGTAAAGTATCTCGACCCGCAGGTGCTGGTGATGATATCAGGTTTGCAAGTCGGCGAGACGATAGAGGTTCCTGGCGATAAGATCACCAATGCGATAAGAAAACTCTGGGATCAAGGCTTGTTTGAAGATATTAACATTACATGCACTTCAAAAATTGGAAGAAAGATATTCCTTAACATCGACCTTAAAGAACGTCCTCGTATATCAAAGTTCTCATTTAAAGGCGTTAAGAAATCTGAAGCAGAAGAACTTAGAAAGAAGATAAACCTCACTAGAGGTGACGTCGCTACAGAGCACACTTATACCAAAACAACCAGAATCATTGAAGACTATTACGCAGAAAAAGGTTTCCATAACGTATTTGTCAATGTTGAGGCTAAAGCTGATACAACACGCGACAATTATGTTGATCTTGTCCTTGATGTTGATAGAGGTTCAAAAGTACGTATCGCTGAAATCGTTATCAATGGCAATGAAGAATTGACAGATAATCAGGTCCGTAAGGCGATGAAAGAAACAAAGGTCAAGGGTCACTTCGATCCTCTCGATCCTCTCGGACCTACAGTATGTCAGGCTGCTTATGATCTTATCACATTGAAACCAAAGAAAGCATTTACAGGTATTGTAGATTATTTTGCTGAAAATTATAAGCTTCGTATATTCAAGGCTTCTAAGTATTTGGAAAACAATTATGAAGATGATAAAGTCGCTATCATTGAGAAATATAACCAAAGTGGCTATCGCGATGCTTATATCGTAAGCGACTCAGTCTATAGAATAGACGATAAAAACATTGGCATCACTATCAATGTTGAAGAAGGTGATAAATATTATTTCCGTAACATAGACTGGGTCGGTAATACAAAATACGACACCGCTACTTTAAACAGAGTGCTCGGCATCCGTAAAGGTGATGTCTATAATAAGGAGCTCCTTAGAACCAATTTGGAATATAACGAAGGCGGTTACGATATCAGCTCAATCTATATGGATGACGGTTATCTCTTCTTCCGTGTCGATCCTGTTGAAGTGAGAGCGGAAAATGATTCCATAGATATGGAAATCAGAATCTTCGAAGGCGATCAGGCAACTATAGGAAAAGTATCTGTTAAAGGTAATACAAAAACCAACGACCATGTCGTCGTTCGTGAGATGTATACAAAGCCAGGTCAGCTCTTCAGCAGAAGTGACGTGATCAGAACAACAAGAGAATTGGCTGCATTGGGTTATTTCAACGCAGAGACTTTGAATCCTAACATACAGCCTAACCCATCAGACGGAACAGTCGATATTGAATATATTGTAGAAGAAACATCTTCTGACCAGATTGAGTTGTCAGCAGGTTGGGGTTATAACAAACTTATCCTTACCCTTGGGTTGACACTCAATAACTTCTCATTTAAAAATATGTTCAAAAAAGATGCCTGGTCTCCATTGCCTGGCGGCGACGGACAGAAGTTGTCTTTCAGAGTACAGACTTACGGTACTACATATCTTTACTACGGCGCTTCATTTACAGAGCCTTGGTTGGGTGGCAAGAAACCAAATTCATTCACAACATCATTGTATCACTCAACATATACAAATGGTTATGCTAAGTCTAACGAAAACTTCGCTAGCTTCAAGACAACCGGTCTTTCTTTCGGTCTTGGCAGACGCTTGACATGGCCTGATGACTATTTCACAGTATATCACGGCATCAACTTGATGAGATATGGTCTTGATAACTATACAACGATATTTGATTTCGGTACAGGTTCTGGTTACTTCAATGTCATCAGCTATAACATCAGCGTTGGACGTAACTCTGTAAGCCAGCCAATCTATCCTCGCTATGGTTCTGAATTGGTCATGTCATTGGAAGTGACACCTCCATATTCATCAATCAGCGGCGTTGACTATGAAGAGAAATATCCATCTCCAGAATATACTAAGGCTCAACGTGAAGACTATATGTATCGTTGGGTGGAATTCCATAAATGGAAATTCAAAATCGCCTGGTATACCGAGCTTTATGACAAACTCGTTCTCATGACAAGAGTGAGATTCGGATATTTGGGATGTTATAATAATAATATAGGTGTAACTCCATTCCAAAGATTCTATCTCGGCGGTGACGGTCTTTCAAACTACAACCTCGACGGCCGTGAAATCATAGGTATGCGTGGTTACGGTAACGAAACACTTACACCTTATTATTATAGCAACGAAAACATCGGTGGTAACATCTTTACAAAATACACCATGGAGCTTCGTTATCCACTCTCACTTAACCCAACAGCTACAATCTACGCACTCGGTTTCGTTGAAGCTGGTAACGACTGGTTAGGAATAGAAAACTTCAACCCATTCGATGTATATCGTTCAGCTGGTCTCGGCGTTCGTATCTATCTCCAAATGTTCGGTATGTTGGGTATCGACTGGGGGTATGGTTTCGATGACGTTCCTGGTATGAAGGACGCTAACAAGAGCCAGTTCCACTTCTCAATCGGAGGATCTATTGATTAATGCATAATTCACAATTCATAATTCATAATGAACAATTAAGAATTAACTATGTATAACAATTAAAAATTAAGAATATGAAAACAATCAAATCATTATTGCTTGCTGTGATGTTCCTTTTTGGAATGGCAACTGTAAATGCTCAGCAAAATCAAAGAATAGCTTATGTCGATTCAGATTATATCTTGGAAAATATTCCTGAATATGCTGATGCTCAAGAAGAGATAAATCAGCTTTCAAAGAAATGGGAAAAAGAGATAACAGCTCTTTTCCAGGAAGCACAGGAGTTAGACCGCGAATATCAAGCTGAGTCAGTACTTCTTTCAGAAGATCAGAAGAGAAAGAAAAAAGAAGCTATCACAGCGAAACGTCAGGAAGCTGAAAGCTTGAGAATGAAATATTACGGACCAGAAGGCGAGTTGTATGCAAAGAGAGCAGAGCTCATCCAGCCAATTCAAGAAAAGGTTTATAATGCTATCAACCAAGTCGCTTTGACAAAAAACTACGCATTCGTATTTGACAAGGCTGCTGGAACAACAATGCTTTATTGCAGTGATAAAAACGACATCAGCGATGAAATCCTCGATGAAATCGGCAATGTAATGCAGACAGTACGTCGTGAAGACAGAAAGAAAAACAATTGAAAATTGAAAACTGAAAGTTGAAAATTATTATCTTTGCAAAAGAAAAAATAACAATAAAATAAATAAACAAAATGAAGAAATTAGTTAAGTTATTATTCGCTGTCGTATTGACAATGAGCGTAAGTTTTGGTGTTAATGCACAATCTTTGAAAATCGGTCATGTTGATTCAGCTGCTATCATGGAAATAATGCCAGAAAGAGCAAAACTTGAACAAGACCTCCAAGCATATGCTGCAGAATTACAAACAGAAATACAAGCAATGTATGCTGAATATCAAAATAAAGTCCAAGACTACCAAGCAAACCAAGCTTCAATGTCAAACTTAATCCGCCAATCAAAAGAAAAAGAAATCGTTGACCTCGAAGCAAGAATCCAAGAATTCCAAGGTAGTGCAGACTTGGCATTGCAAAACAAACAAATGGAATTGATTACTCCTCTTATTGAGAAAGTTCAAAATGCTGTTAACGCTGTAGGTCAAGAAAAAGGTTTCGCATATATCTTAGACAAAGCATCTGGCACAGTTGTTTTCATTGGCGACAATGCAATCGACATCACAGCAGACGTTAAGAAAAAATTAGGTCTCTAATTAAAAAATCAGAACTTCAGAATCTCAAAACTTCAGAAGTTTAATAAATAAGGAAAGCTAAAGGTTGAAAAATCTTTAGCTTTTTTGTTTTAACAGTTGGTATTGAGCCTTAATCCATTAAATACTTCTCCCTGTTTCTCTCCAGTTTCCGTTTTAGTCTTTCCTTTTTGTTGAAACGATTGTATGTTTTTTTGATTGGATTATAAAATACAATTGTCCATGTACCTCTTGTTTTTGGTAAGTCTTTGGTTTTGTTGTAGTAATAATTTTGAATATTTGTGTTGATTTCAATCTCTTTGACAACATGCATAGGCGTGACTATAGGAGCAGTGCGGACAATTTCTTTAACGGTGCTGAAATTGTAATAAGGTATCACATCGATTTCATCTAACATGATGGTATCTCTTTGTAACAAGATTCTAAAGTTATTGGCATCGATGCTGTCGTGATTTATATGAATGTATTCTGTTACAAAACCCACGCTGCTGATTCTTAGGGTGTCTATTGTTTTAATAGGCATTGAGAATTTCCCGTCGAAGTCGGATGTCGTTCCGTAATGAGACAACTCGCTTAAGATATGAGCCTTGGGAATGGGAGCGAGGCTGTCGGATGAAACAATTTCTCCTTTTATTGTGTGATAATCGTTCTGTGCCTTTAATGAAAGGCAGCATAATAACAACGATATGATAAGAAGATGTTTCATTTTTTAAGACACCAAGACGCCGAGACACCGAGTCTCCAAGTTTTTTTATGAAACGTTAAATGGAAAAGTTTATTGTTTTTTAAAATCTCAAAATCTCAAAATCTCAAAATCTCAAAAAAATACGTGGAGATACGAGCGATACGTGGAGATGAAAATTAACATTTTTTAACTTTTTTATTTGAAAACTAAGTGTTAGTTTTGCAGAATCGAAAACCAATGGAAATGATTTATGAAACAGAAAGTGTTGATCCGTTTCGGATGAAAGGTTTCTGTATTTAGGTTATTGATATCGAATATGACGCTTGTAAAGACGTTGTCTA
>JAFYUH010000109.1 GCA_017549605.1 Bacteroidales bacterium | reverse complement strand
ACCGCTTTTATAGAAATCCAAGCCGCTGACAACATCAGTATTAAAAGACGAGAATATACCTCCCAGATGGCTGATCTGATACATCGGTACTCCATCAAGAAGATACAGATTGTCTGATCCTTCGCCACCATGAACATAAAGTCCCGACATGAGTTCCGTGCCGGCACTTACACCCGGCAGGTTTTGCAGCGACTTGATTATATCCGGCGAGCTGAACACAACATTTCCGTAGATGAAATCAAGCTTGTTCAAGTGCTTGTGTCCTGTCTGCGTCTTAGCAACTTTAACGACTTTGTCCGAAGTTATCCTTGCTTCCTTGAGGGTGTCTTGCCTTTCTGCAACGACAACACTATCCCTGCCATTATAAGGATTTCCTTTAGCTACGACGGATATCAATATTGCAGTAACTATTGTATATAAACGTCTGAGCAACATTGCAAATTGTTACGATATAAGTTCAAGAGTTAATTTTATTTGTTTATGGAAACTCCATCAACAAGGTATTTGCTACCGTTTATTTCAAAATAAGTTCTCTGACCATTTCCGGTAAGATAAAACCGATACTTAACCTTTGTCTTGGTATTCATAAAGTTACCTGAATGTTTCTTTCCAACACTTGTCCCTCCAACACGAATTATGTTATGGTTTACATCTTCAGGTATAGGCATAACTATAGCGTCGGATATGTCAATCGTCTTCTTTCCGATAACGAACTTTACGACGAGATTATTTCCTTCAATCTTATTCTCTACTGGAAGTGAACCGAGTACAAGTAACACAACTCCAACAAAAATTAAAACAGGGGCAATTACTGAAATTATCATAATCTTTTGTTTGTTCATATATAATGTGTTAGTCTTATGTTATAGATGCTACAACCTAATCATTCGTGACGCATAAATCCCGATTTATCTCTGCGAATTTAACAATAATGTCGTTCAAATGAGACAACAAAATCCTTATTCCATACCAAGGTATCGAAAATAATACCTATATTTGTCTCGGTAACATAAAAAATGATTGATTATGCCGGAACTATTCAGACAATACGGATTTGTTTTCCTGTTCTTTTCTCATGAACATGAGCCCATCCACGTACACGTAAGAGGCCACAACGGAGATGCAAAATATGTGTGGGATGGCGAGGGTTTTGCTCTTGAGAGTACGCACGGCATCAAGACCAATGATTTGAAGCGTATCGAGAGAGCAATCCACGAAAATGCTGACATCATCCTTAACAGATGGTATGAAATCTTTGGTAACACCGAAAATGAAGAAGACGATGAATAAGATCAAGAAAATATGGTTTGACGGCGAATGGCTGTACGGACTTGGAGACGACGGAAAGACCTATCGTCAGTCTCTCTTGTGGTATAAGAATCTTCTCCATGCAAGTGAGGCGGAACGCCAGGAGTATGAAATCAGCACTATCGGCATACACTGGAGCAAACTTGATGAGGATGTGAGTTTCGAGAGTTTTGCATACGAGGAAGCGGAGCCATCGGCATTCCAGCGCTTCTTCCTCGAACATCCGGAAATCAATGTTGCTGAGTTCGCCAAGGGCATAGGGCTGAATCCGTCTCTGCTGAGAAACTACATCAATGGTTTCAAGAAGCCTTCAAAGGAAAGGGAGAAACTGATTCTTGACAGAATTCACGAATTAGGAAGGATATATTTGGATGTAGCATTTGCATCATAAAGGCATAGGGTGACAGCAAAAATGTCACCCTAATCTTTATAATGCAAAAGAGGATGTCCTCGCGACACCCTCTGACCACTAATAACTAACCAAATGTTGTACTCTAATTTAGTACTCTAATAACACTAAACTAACTTGAATCTTATTTACGTCTCTTACTATTGTCCACATACATGACTGGTATTGAACCGGTTGGACACATACAGTTATTATTGTATATATTATGCATTGCGGACTTCATCATATTAATAAACTTTTTCATAATCACAATATTCTGCCTCCGGCCCGAAGGCCAGGAGATGATTGAACAAAATACCGATTGATGATTGTCCTTATTTTATGATTCTATATATCCTTATTGCGTTTCCTTTTAAGTT
>JAFYUH010000108.1 GCA_017549605.1 Bacteroidales bacterium | reverse complement strand
TCTTCTGAAAATGTACCGTAATCTTTAACTTCGTAACCGTTTTCTATCAGTCTTTCAATGATATATTGCTTCATGGCAAATCCACCATGATCGCAAGCTATAGGAATTAATCTTTTCATATTACAATTGTTGATAAATTTCCACAAAGTTAAAAAATATTTCCATGAGTAAATATTATTTTTCTCACTAATTATGAATATTTTACAAAAAAAAATCTAATATTTGTTGAATTTGTATCTACTTACTAATCAATATAATAAAAGTTATCAACATTTATATTGTTAATAACTTTAAAACTTGTTAAAATTATTTTAAAACTTCTTAACAAATCAACATTTGTGAGTTTTGAACAATATTTATCGTCGTTTGTTAACACTTCTTAACAGAGTTATCAACAATAAAAAATAGGGTTATTTTTTTGATTTTTAACTCATTACGAAGTTATCAACAATTACTCATTCATTCAATTTTTCATATTAATTTTTAATTTTAAAAATATTTAAAAAGAATAATAGAGTAAGTTTTATTGAGAACTCTGAGTTTAAGATACTGCTATTTCCACTTAACGCTTAGCAACATTCCGCTGATTGCTGTAATGACTACATAAAATGGATATATGAATTCAAGCGGCAGAGTCCACCTTAAAAGACTTCCTTGATTCATGAATGAGGTTATGTTTTTCAAAAGAGGATAATCTATAAAGAATTTAAGGATTGTTAGCAGAAAATAGATACTCCACAAGGCTGGGATGAAAAAAGCGCTTACAAACAGCGAAACGATGCTTAAATTGAAAAAGAAAACCACCAAGGCAGTAGCTATTATTTTCCAGCTGGTATATGATTTCGTTTTTGAAACCCATCTTCTCCTCTGACGGAAAAATTCAGAGATGGTTTTACATGTCTTTGTCTCAACGATAGCAGATTTGCTCAATAGGAATCTGACGTTTTTATGGCCGTAATTTTTAGAAAATTGCTCCATTAAAAACATATCGTCTCCCGATGCTATGTTGAAATCTTTTCTGAACTTTTCACATTCCAAGGCAGCAGCTCTTTCGTAAGCCATATTTGCTCCGTTGCACATCACAGGAAAACCAATCTCTGCTGATCCAGCAGTGCTGCCTATCAAACTCAAATGCTCCAAAACCTGGATCTTTTCGAAAAATGTCTCAGCAGGCGATAACAAAACAGGAGCTAATATCATCTTGCAGTTTTCTCTTTTATAGAAATCAACGATGCTTTCAATCCAGGTGGATTTTAAGACACAATCAGCATCTGTAACTAAAACCAATTCATTTTCAGCTAAATGCAAAGCCTGTGAAATGGCAAGTTTCTTTCCTTCATTATCAGCCTTAAAAACTTTTAAGTTAAAGTCTTTATATGTTTTTGAGAAGTTTTCTATTATAGAAAATGTGTCGTCATCAGAATGATCATCAATGATTATTACCTCAAATAACTCTTTTTCAAATGATTGATTATAAATGGATTTTAATAATCTTTCGATGTTTTTTTCTTCATTGCGCGCTGCAATCAGGACTGATACCTTAACATCGCTTTTTTTATTGAAGGCAAAAAATTTTTCTTTTAAATTATATAGTCCGTAAGTAAATGCAACTATGCAAATAAGATATAAAGCACTTATTATCAATACTATATTTAATAATATTTGAAGTAGTTCAAAATTCATTTTTCCTGAAAAATTTAAAGCGATATGTTAAAAACAGTCCGATAATAGATGGAATTGCTATGTTGAAAATCCATAATAATGAACTTGCTGAAAATACCATCATTCCGTATGAGCTACTTATGTTATTGATCATCAACCATTTTTCAAAAACTAAAATGCTTACAGATCCTCTGACAGCTATTTCTGTTATAGTAATGAATGGTATTATCATCATTAATATATATGTAGCTGAAATTGGTATCATTGCTTTGAAATATGTCAATGGCACGTCGAAAGCCCATATCAAAAGCACAAATTGGAATGTGTAAAGAAAGTATCTTAAAAATGATATTGTTAAAATTTTTAACAGTTCTGTTTTATTATAAAATGAAAATACCTCAAAATATTCTTTGGTCTTTTCTTTAAACTTTTTAGGAATCAGAAACTGAAAATATTTTAAGATATGTATGTTGAAATACATTATTAATAATATTCCTATAATTAAAACAGCGGCTATTGTTAATAACACTAAATTTTTATTAACAAAAAATATCGCTGCTATCAATCCGATGCTTACAGTAGCTATCATTTGTGCCATGCCTCCGACTATTGTCACCATGGCGGCTTTTATCCTGTCGCCTTTTTCCAACATAAATATTCTACCTAGAAAATTTCCCATTCTGTTTGGAAAAAACATTCCTGAAGTTATTCCAGTGAAAATTGAAAGAAATGATTTCCAAGTATTTATGTTTTCAATAGGTTTAAGCTGCATTTTCCATTTAACACCTTCTAAATAAATATTAAGAGGAACTAAAAATAATGCTGCTAATATAAAAATGAGGCTTTTTGTTGTCTTGATTGATGATTCTAAGTCAGTCAGAAGCTGTGAGATGTTTTGGTTATGAAATAGCTTTTTATATAAAATCCAGATGCCTAATAGTACGATTACTATTTTGACAATTATTTCTGTGAATTTTATTATTTTTGCTCTATTGTTCATAACTCTACAAAAATAAAAAAAATTGGTTAAGGAAAGGATAATATTAGGCATCGACCCTGGAACTTTGATAATGGGTTACAGTTTGATCTTGCAAAAAGATAAACAGCTGTCATTATTAAGGATGGGAGTCTTGAAATTGAAGCAATATGATAATCAAGCTTTGAAATTAAAGAAAATTTTTGAGAGAGTTCTTGAGATAATAGATGAATATCATCCTGATGAATTGGCCATCGAAGCACCTTTTTATGGAAAGAATGTACAGTCGATGTTGAAGCTTGGCAGAGCTCAAGGAGTTGCTATGGCGGCTGCTTTATATAGAGACATTCCGATTTTCGAATATTCACCTCGTAAGATAAAACAGTCGATAACAGGAAATGGAGCAGCGTCTAAGGAACAAGTTGCGATTATGTTACAGAAAATCATTAAGTTTGACCATCTGCCTGATTTCTTGGACGCGACTGATGCTACAGCAGCGGCAGTATGCCATTATTTCCAACGATCATTGAATATCGTTAGTGATACTGATGAAACAAAGACAGTTAAAATTCCTAAAGCTAAAAAATCATCATCAAAATCAAGCTGGCTCACCTTTATTAACAATAATCCAGATAGAAAACTTTGATTTTGAAATTCAAAACCTCAAAAATTCAGAAATTCAAAAAAAATTCTGAGATTCTGAAGTTTTGAATTTCTGATTTTTGAATTTTAGATATTACATCAATTTTTGATAAAACTGCCACCATTTATCTGGCAATTCGTTTTCCATTGTCAGGTCATAATCTTCTCTTGAACAAGGAATGTAATGGTGACGTTCATATTTTTCTTTGTCTTTGCTCTTGAATGACAAGTCCATCCACCATTTTCCGCTGACCTTATGACAAAGGAAGATAATTTCTTCGTTAAAATCATCCAACTTAACGATGTAACGTTTGAAGTCTTTGCTGTTATAAGTTGGAAAATCGTTGATTCGCAAGCTGAATCCTTCTATGAAATACCAAATCATTTGTGATAATGTATTGGCAGTTATGTTGTTAATGTCATAAGCAGGATTATATTCGAAGAAACCTATTGAAGTAAGTTTTGGATTCAAGCCGGCGTAACGTGTCATCTTGCAGCCGTCTTCTGAAGAGAAACCGTTTGGAGAATTATATTTCACGCCTGGAGCATCGGCAGCGCAAAATGCAGCAGTGTCGATTGTGATAATGTCAGCATTACGTAATAATGGTTCTGTTACTTCAACATTAGCCTTTATATTTCCAATTCTATGAACGTCGAAAAGAAGATTTTTCATAAGTTCTACACTTTGATTATCAACATAATAACTTTGATAACCTATATTTGTATAATTAAAAAGGAAACTAGGCTGATGTAAAATGATATGACTTAAATAAGAATTTGAATTTAATTCTTCATCATCTTGACCAATATCGAAACGTGGATCTATAGAAGTGATATTCACCAGCTTGCCTGTATTTTCATAAACCTGGTAAATTGGATAAGTGAGGTCTTGGCTGCCACCTAATATAATAGGTACGATGCGATATCTCATCAATGTTGAGAAAACCTTATTGAGAGCAAAATAAGTGTCTTCTATATCAAAACCTGTTTTGATATTTCCTAAGTCGATGATTTTCAAATCATCCCAATGATTAAAAAGCTGATATAATGATTTTCTTATTGCATTTGGCGCATCTTTACAACCTTTGTTATCAAAGGAATTTCGTTCTTCTTCAACACCAATAATAGCAAGCTGGAATTCATCCAAGTCAGGAAATTCCTCACCTTCTTTATATATGGTGATAGTATTTCCAATTTGATTGCTGTGATACAAATTACAACTTTCAATAAAATCTTGCTTTATTTTATTAAGAAAAACATTGATTTCCATTATATTAACCTTTATCTTATTTTTCTTCAAAATTATAAAATTTATTATAAAAATTCAGAATTTAAAAACATCAAAATCTCAAAATTTTTTAAGTTTCTTAAGTTCTGAAATTCTGAGTTTTAATTGTAAATTCTTTATTATCTTTGCTCATAAATTAATATGGACAATGTCTGTTGATGTTGTCCGTAGTCTGTTGTCTTAAAAAGGTATGAAGATTTTATTTGTAGTCATAGGTAAAACCGATGAAAGTTATTTAGAGACAGGTATCGGTAAATATATCAAAAGGTTAGAGCATTATATTCCTTTTGAAATGAAGGTAATTCCTGACATAAAAAATAGGAAGACTTTAACAGAAGAGCAGCAGAAAAAAGCGGAAGGCGATTTGATTTTGTCGCAGCTTAATCCAGGTGATGACCTTATTTTATTAGATGAAAAAGGAAAGACTTTCACTTCGGTGATGTTTTCACAATGGATAGAAAAACAGATGAATGCCGGCAGCAAAAGAATAGTTTTCGTTGTTGGAGGTCCTTACGGTTTTTCAAAAGATGTTTATGACAAGGCGAAATTCAAGATCAGCCTTTCTGAGATGACATTCTCTCATCAGATGATACGTCTGATTTTTGTTGAACAGCTTTATCGCGCTTTTACTATTATAAAAGGTGAACCTTATCATCATGTTTAGTGTTTAATTTTGAAGGTTAAAAATTTATACGATAAAATATTAATAAGGTATTGACAAAAACAATCGAAATTTTTATATTTGTCCTCTATTAAAATAATTATTAACCCTTAAAAAATATGCGCTATGGAAAACTTAATTGAATTACTTAAACAACAACAAGAAGGTTATGATGATATCAAAGCTGAAAAGAAATTAAGTTTGTATTATCACAAAGCTCATGCAGCGGGTATTGAATCATTCTTAGATGAATTTTTTGAATGGTTGTTATTGACAAAACAAATGGATTATAAAGAAATCATGAAAATGTCACACCAAGAATTACATGATTTATACGAATTAGAATACAAGAAATAAATCATGAATAAAGGTTTGAAGTTATTTTGCTTATCGGCTTTAGCTCTTTTCATTATGAGTTGTGCAGAACCTAAGAAAAACAATGAAGAAAGTGTTAACAAAGAGCAGATAATAGTTGAAAATCTGATGACTCGTCGCAGCATTCGTGCTTATAAGGATGATGTTGTTCCACGTGAGATAATGGATGTTATTTTGGAATGTGGCATACATGCTCCTAACGGAATGAATAAACAGCCTTGGGAAATCAGAATTGTCAATGATCCTGAAATTCTTAATGGGATGACGGATGCTTATCTTTCTGATATGGATGAAGATAATCCAAGATATCCAAAGAAAGATCCTAAGTTCAGAAATATGTTCCGTAATGCTCCGACTGTAGTATTCATTGCAATGGAACCTGGAATGTGTTCACAAGTGGATTGCGGACTTTTGGCTGGCAATATGGTTAACGCAGCTTGGGCTTATGGCATAGGAAGTTGCATCCAAATGGCTCCTAGAGATTTTCTGAAATCAGAAAAAGGAAAGCCATATCTTGAAAAATTGTCTTTCTCAGAAGGTTATGAATTTTTGATGGCTATAGGTTTTGGTTATCCAGATGAAATACCACAAGTTAAGCCAAGAATTAAAGAAAAGATAAGATATGTGAAATGATAAGTAAAAAAAATACCGACTTTATAACGAAGTCGGTATTTTTTATTTTGGTTGTTTTACTTCTTATAGTTTCATTGAGATACCAAGTGCAAAACCTGTGAAACCGCCGAATTCAACGTTAGCAGCTAATTTATTGTTGAAGTAGTAACGAGCACCTAATTGTCCAGCGAAACCGAAACCACCCCAAGCATAACCTAAACTTAAACCAGCGTATGTATCTAAATTGTCAATGAATTGATAGTGGAAGTTACCTCTTGCAGCTACTAATACGCTAACATTACCACCGCCAAAGCTTAAACCAACTTGACCACCAACAGAAATAGCGTCATTTTTATTGATAAGATGATCAACTAAACCATAGTCAGCTGAAACGTTAACAGAAGGCCAGAAATTAATACGTGCACTACCAACTAATTGATCTTTTTTCATTTCTTGAGCTTGAGCTCCTATACCTAAGAAGCAAACTGCTACTAATAATAATAAAAATTTTCTCATGATTTTTTAAATTATTTGGTTAATATTTTGACACAAAAGTAATATTTTTTTCAAAAAAAAAATAAAAATTATAAAAAAAATAGAGATAATTTTTTTTCATATTTTTGTGCTTTAAATATATATGATATGTCAAAGATTTTTGGTTCATTAATGAAAACTGTCTATTCTGTTGGTAATATACCTATGAATATCAAACAGAGGAGATTAGATCCTGTAAAGGCTCAAACTAAAGAATTAAAAAAGTTACTCAAAAAAGCTTCCAACACTGCATTTGGCCAATATTATCATTTTGATGATATATTAGAATCGGAAGATATTCTTAAAAAATATAAAGAAAATATTCCCATCTTTGACTACAATTCTATGTATAAGAATTGGTGGTTCCGTGCCTTGAATGGAGAAACTTTCGTAACATGGCCAGGTAAGATAAAATACTTTGCCTTGAGTTCAGGAACATCTGAGGCTTCAAGCAAATTCATACCTATCACAAATAATATGTTATCTTCTATCAAGAAGGCAAGTATCCAACAGATATTGGCTACTACCAAATACGATTTCCCTTCGGATTTCTATGAAAAAGGCTTCTTGATGATAGGTGGAAGTACACATCTTCAATATAATGGCACTTATTATGCGGGAGATTTGTCTGGCATTACTGCAGCAAAACTTCCTTTCTGGTTCGAATATTTCTATAAGCCAGGAAGAAAAATTTCAAGAACTACAGACTGGAATACCAAACTCGATGAGATGGTGAAGAAAGCACCTTCTTGGGATATTGGCGTTCTCGTTGGCGTACCTTCATGGGTACAAATTCTTTTGGAAAGAATAATAAAAGAATATAACTTAAAGACAATCCATGACTTATGGCCTTCATTGTCGGTTTATGTTCATAGCGGCGTTGCTTTCGCTCCATACGAAAAGAGTTTTGAAAAGCTTTTCGGCAAACCTGTTGTTTATAGCGAAAGTTACTTAGCATCAGAAGGTTATATAGCATATCAAGTTGATCTTAACAAACGCATTATGCAACTTGTTGTTGATAATGGAATTTATTATGAATTCGTTCCTTTCAACGAAAATAATTTTGATGAAGACGGCAACATAAAACAGAATTGTACTGCTCTTAATATCACCGAAGTTGAAGAGAATGTTGATTACGCAATCTTGTTATCTACAAATGCCGGAACATGGAGGTATCTTATCGGCGATGTCGTAAAATTCGTTAACAAGAAAAAATGCGAAATTATCATTACCGGAAGAACAAAGCAGTTTTTGAGCTTAGTCGGTGAACATCTTTCACAAGACAATATGAATCAAGCTGTTGAAAATATATCAAACGAATTGAAAGTTGATATTAATGAGTTTACAGTCGCTGGTTTCCGTGAAGACAATACATTCTCACATCATTGGTATTTGGCATGTGACGAACCTATCGACAAAGAGTTAGCAATCAAAAAAATCGATGAGCATCTGAAGGTGTTGAATGATGACTATCGTGTTGAAAGAGAAGAAGCTCTGAGAAACTTATATATAGATGTCTTGCCAACACATGTTTTCTATGACTTTATGGAAAAGACTGGAAAAATTGGCGGCGCAACAAAATTCCCACGTGTCTTGAAAGGTAAAAGATACGATGACTGGAAGCAGTTTATAACTTCTTTAAATACTGAAAAATGATATTTTTAGAAGGCGTAATAATAGGTCTGTCTCTCGCATTGATAATGGGATTCGGACCTTCATTTTTTACTTTGATACAAACGAGCATAAGCAGAGGCTTCAAAGCTGCCATGTTCCTCGATTTGGGAATCATCCTGAATGATATCATGGTCGTTGCATTGATGATGATGACCAATGTTCAGTTTAATATTGCTGATAGAGAAAACATCATATATGCTGGTATAAGTGCAGGTATCATCTTGATAATCTTTGGAATATATACTTTCCTTCTTTCACCTGAGAAGATTATTCATATCAGTGAAAACAACACGCAGAAGATTGATAAAATGAATGAGAAATTTATTGATAATCCTAAGTGGTATGTCTTTATCAGTAAAGGTTTCATAATAAATATTTTCAATCCTTTTGTCTGGGTCTTTTGGATTACTTGCGTTGCAACGGCTTCAAGTAATTTTGGAGGCAATAGATATTCTATGATTATATTCTTTATTGGAGTTTTTGCTACTGTTTTGTTTTTCGATATTTTGAAAGCTGCAGGAGCATACTCTTTAAAGAGATTTTTCACAGAAAAGATGATGAAGATAATGAACCAAATAATAGGAATAATATTGATGTTATTTGGATTGTTTATCGCAGTAAGAGTAATCTTTTTCCCAATATCATTTTAGAAGAAATAAAAAACGCCATAATACAGAATACGCAAATCAGCGACAAAAGTATTACGGCGTTTTTTTTATTTAGTTTATAGTGTTATTCTTCGATATTTTCGAACTTAATGTCTTTGACGTTAAGTTGAAGATTTGTCTTTCCTTGCCAGAAGTTTTTCTCTATGCAGTAGCATATTGAGAATGGTTCTTTAGAATTAACTCTTTGATAATCTGAACCTTTTTGGAATGCTATACCTGGTAAGACAGTGTTGTTGTCTTGTTTTTGAGTCATCGACAGTTTAAGATGTTTCTTTTCTTGTCCGCCGACAGGTCGTGATGAGCCAGTGTCGATTACGTTTTTAGAAAGGAATACAGGAGCCATATTACCAGGACCGAAAGGAGCAAATTGTTTCAATACTCTGACGAATTTCGGTGTGATGTCGGAGAAGTTAATTTCAAGGTCGACATTAAGTTCTGGAATAAGTTCCTCGTTATCGATATTATTTGCCACGTATTCTTCAAATCTACGAGCAAATTCTGCGAGGTTTTCTGGTTTTAATGACAAGCCTGCTGCGTATTTATGACCGCCGAAGTGTTCTAATAAGTCAGAACAATGGTCGATAGCGTCATAAATATCGAAGTTCTTTATAGAACGAGCAGAACCTGTGATAAGGTTATTAGATCTTGTGAGCACTATAGTAGGTCTATAGTAACTATCTGTAAGTCTTGATGCTACGATACCGATAACGCCTTTATGCCAGTTTTCGTTAAAGATAACTGTGCTTTTTGCGTTAAGGAGTCTTTCGTTTTGTTGAATCATCAAGAGAGCTTCTGCTGTTATGTTATTGTCGAATTCGCGACGTCTTACGTTCAAGTCATTGATTGACGAAGCCAATTTTTCAGCATGTTCTTTTCTCTCAGCGATGAGCAATCTCACTGAGTCGCTGGCTTTTTCAAGTCGACCTGCAGCATTGATACGAGGTCCGATCATGAAGACCAGGTCGCTGACTGTCACTTCCTTGTTAAGTACGTTTTGAGGCTGTTCTGAATTTGCTGAAGGTTCTTCTTCAACTCTATGTACGTTAGCGTGACCTAGCACTGCTTCCAATCCTGGTCTAGGATTTTTGTTTATGAGCATAAGTCCGTAGTAAGCCAAGACTCTGTTTTCGCCAGTGATAGGAACGATGTCGGCAGCGATACTTACTGCAACTAAATCGAGAAGTTCGTATACTTCTTCGATAGGGCGGTTCAAGCTCATTGACAATGCTGTTATGAGTTTGAAGCCAACGCCGCAGCCTGATAATTCTTTATAAGGATATTGGCAATCTGGACGTTTTGAATCTAATACAGCTACTGCATTAGGAATTTCATCTCCAGGACGATGGTGGTCGCAGATGATGAAATCGATGTTACGTTCATTTGCGTATTCGATTTTATCGACAGCCTTGATGCCGCAGTCCAAGACAATCACGAGGCTGAATCCGTTTTCAGCGGCGTAGTCTATACCTTTATAAGATATGCCATAACCCTCGTCGTATCTGTCTGGAATGTAAAACTCGATCTTTTTCTTGCTGATGAAGTTTTTGAGATAAGTGTAAATCAATGCGACAGCTGTTGTGCCGTCTACGTCATAGTCGCCGTAGATCAAGATTTTCTCTCCGTTTTCATAAGCTTTCTTTACACGTTCAACGGCTTTATCCATATCTTTCATCAAGAACGGATTGTGCAGATGTGTTAAAGAAGGACGGAAGAAATCTTTTGCTTCGTCATAATTTGTAATGCCACGTTGGACAAGCAAAGTCGCAAGATTTTCATCTATGCCCAATGCATTAGATAAATCGTTAACGATTTGTTTATCAATATTATTATTTATTATCCAACGAGTATTCACATTAAAAAAATTTGACTTGTAAAATTACAACAAATAAATCCGATAAACAAGTTTTTTTGTTAAAAAAAATCAAAAAAATAAACATTTAATAGTCAGCGGTTTAAGTTGAAAGCTGAAAATTTGCAATGAGTTGTGAGCTATGAGTTATGAGCGGTTTTGTCTAAAGCTCGCAGCTCATTGCTCATCGCCCAATGCGTTAGGGATTGGAGCGGCATCCTTTGCGAGATAATGGGAATTGGGATTCGGGGACGGGGAATGAGTGATGGTTGAGATTTTTAAGCGGGGAAAATTTAAGCGAGCAAAGATAGAGCGGAAAGCCCGACGGCTTTGCCGGAACGCCCAAAATTAAGACACTAAGACTCTGAGACACTGAGTCACCAAGTTAAAGTTCTAGGTTCAAAGTTCAGAGTTCAAGGTTCAGAGTTCAGCTTTGTTTTTTTCAAAAAAAATCTCAAAAAAACACTTTTTTTAATGATATATATTTCTTAATATTGCAATATGTTTAACCTTAAAATTCGTGTCCCTTGAAAAAGATTAAAACCTGCTTAATATCAGTCTTTTACAAGACTAATTTAGATAAAATTGTTGCTTTGTTGAAAGAGCAAGATGTTCAAATTTATGCTACTGGCGGAACATACGATTTCATTAAAGAACTTGATGATTCTGTTAAGACTATAGAATCACTCACATCATATCCTTCAATTCTCGGCGGTCGCGTGAAGACTTTGCACCCAAAAGTGTTCGGCGGTATCTTAGGTCGTTTGCAAAATGAGAAGGACGTTGAGGAAATGAAGCAATATGAAATCCCAGCTTTCGACCTCGTTATCGTTGACCTCTATCCTTTTGAAGAAACAGTGAAGTCAACAGACGATCCAGCTAAGATCATCGAAAAGATCGATATAGGCGGCATCTCATTGATTCGTGCTGGCGGCAAGAACTTCAACGAAGTCGTTATCGTTCCAGATTCAAAATATTACCTCGAATTCATGGAGCTCTACAAAGCTCAAAACGGCTGCACAAGTCTCGAAGATCGTAAACGTTTCGCAAAATATGCTTTCGCAACAAGTTCTCACTACGACGGCATGATTTACGACTGGTTCGCAAAAGATGACGAAACAAAAGACTTGAACATCCATATCGACAATCGCAGCGAATTGCGTTACGGTGAAAATCCTCATCAAAAAGCTGTTTTCTACGGCAAGCTTGATGACGTATTTGAAAAACTTCACGGTAAAGATTTATCATATAACAATTTGTTAGACTTAGAAGCTGGTCTTAACTTGATCCGCGAATTCGACGAACCAACATTCGCGATTTTGAAACACAACAACCCTTGCGGCATCGCATCACGCCCAACAATTGCAGAAGCTTATCAAGCAGCATTGGCAGGTGACCCTGTTTCAGCATTCGGCGGTGTATTCGTAAGCAACAAGGCTATCGACGTTGAGACAGCTAACGAAATAAACAAGATGTTCTTCGAAGTTATCGTAGCTCCTGACTACAACGAAGGCGTTTTGGATATCCTCTTCGCAAAGAAAAACAGAATCGTCTTGAAACTCAAATCAAACGATTTCCCAACAACAGTATACAAATCAGCACTTAACGGCATCTTGGCTCAAGATCGTGACCTTCATACAGAAACTATTGAAGACTTCAAAGCTGTTACAAACAAGAACATTGAAGCTCAAGAAATTGAAGACTTGATTTTTGCAAACAAGATCGTTAAGCACAGCCGTTCAAATGCTATCGTTTTGGCAAAGAACAAACAATTATATGCTTCAGGTATCGGTCAGACATCACGCGTTGACGCTTTGAGACAAGCTATTGAAAAGGCTCAGTCATTCGACTTCGACCTCAACGGCGCTGTTATGGCATCTGACGCTTTCTTCCCATTCGCTGACTGCGTTGAAATAGCTCATAATGCAGGTGTTACAACAGTTATCCAACCTGGCGGTTCTATTAAAGACCAAGATTCTATCGACTATTGCAATGCAAACGATATGGCAATGGTATTCACAGGCTATCGTCATTTCAAACATTAATTAAAAGATTGTCAAAATGGGATTGTTTTCATTTTTCAATAAAGAATTAGCGATAGACTTAGGTACAGCCAACACCATCATTATCTATAATGATAAGGTGGTTGTTGACGAGCCTTCTATTGTCGCGATAGAAAGAGACACTCAGAAAATCATGGCTGTCGGTAAACGCGCTATGATGATGCACGGAAAGACACACGAAAACATCAAGACTATCCGTCCTTTGCGTGATGGTGTTATCGCTGACTTCCAAGCAGCTGAGTATATGCTCAGAGATATGATCAAGATGATCAACTTCCATAACAGCATCTTCCCTCCAGCATTGAAGATGGTTATCTGTATTCCATCAGGTATCACTGAAGTTGAAGAGAGAGCTGTTAAAGATTCAGCAGAACAAGCTGGCGCTAAGGAAGTTCGTCTTATCCATGAACCAATGGCAGCTGCTATCGGTATCGGCATCGACGTTCTTGAACCAATGGGTAATATGATCGTTGACATAGGCGGCGGTACAAGTGAAATCGCTGTCATCGCTCTTGGCGGTATCGTAAATAACAAGTCAATCCGTACTGCTGGTGATGATTTCACAGCTGAAATCGTTGAATATATGCGTAAACAGCATAATATGTACATCGGTGAGAGAACAGCAGAAATGATTAAGATTGAAGTTGGTTCAGCTTTGACAGAGCTCGACAATCCACCAGAGGAATATGCAGTTCATGGTAGAGACCTTTTGACAGGTATTCCAAAGGAAATAAAGGTAAACTATTCAGAAATAGCATATTGCTTGGATAAGAGCATCTCTAAGATTGAGACAGCTGTGCTCAACGCATTGGAACAGACTCCTCCAGAATTGGCAGCGGATATCTATCGCACAGGTATTTATCTCACAGGTGGCGGTGCTTTGTTGCGCGGTCTCGACAAACGTTTGCATGCTAAGACAAAGTTGCCTATCCACGTTGCTGACGATCCATTGAGAGCAGTGGCTCGCGGTACAGGTATCGCTCTTAAAAACTTTGACAAATTCCCATTCCTGATTAAGTAATCCGGATTGACAGTCATGTATAGTTTATTAAATTTTTTAAAAAAATATAATAACATCCTACTGTTTTTGATATTGGAAGTATTGTGTATCATAATGTTGGTAAACAATCTTCCATATCAGAAACGTAAGTTAACAAAAGTGGGTAACGCCATATCTGGCAGGTTCTTTAAAACCAAAACCAATTGTACCAACTACTTTTCCTTGAAAGAAGAAAATCAACTGATGGTAGAGCATAATGCTTTACTGATGAGTCAGTTGTATAATTCTGATAATGATGATTCTGTTTTAATAGATTCGTCTTCTTTCGAATTTCGCTTTATTCCAGCCAAGGTTATTAACAATAGTATCTATAATGTTAATAATTATTTGCTTATAGATAAAGGAAGAAATGATGGTATAGAAAAAGATATGGGTGTCATTTGTGAGAAAGGTGTGGTTGGAAAAGTCGTTAACGTGACAGAGCATTATGCTTCTGTGATAAGTATGTTGCATCCTTATACTGTAGTAAGTGCCAGATTTACAGATAATCAGCATATCGCAAATGTGACTTGGGGCAATCGCGACTATCGTTTCGGAACTGTAAATGATATTCCTTTGCATTTGAAGCTTGAAAAAGGAGACACTTTGGTGACAAGCGGTTTCTCTAATATTTATCCGGCAGATATTATGATTGGAACTATCGAGGAAATGCTCGAGTCTGACTCCAAGGATTTTAACACAGCTAAGATCCGTTTTTCAACAAACTTCAGTACTTTGCGTCATGTTTTTGTTATAGAAAACTTAAACCAAGCAGAAATAGATTCACTAACCTTAAACCAATGATAAAATGAGTAGTAGACTGATAATAAACTTTTTAAGATTCATTGGCTTGCTTCTTTTGCAGGTATTGGTGATAGATAATATTCGTCTTGGTTATTATATACATCCTCATATTTACGTTTTATATATTCTTCTTCTGCCATTTAATATTCCAAATTGGCGTCTTCTTTTTGCAGGATTTTTCATGGGTCTTGCAGTCGACTTGTTCAATGGAACGCCTGGACTTAATGCAGCGGCTACTGTCTTCATGGCATTTATCCGTCCTTTGGTGATAAACGGAATGACAAGAAGAAAGGACATAAACGAGAATGATGAACCATCGCTTAATAATATGGGAGTCAGTAGGTTCCTAGTGTATTCTTTCTTATTGCTTGTGGTTCATAATCTAGTGTTGTTTATGCTGGAAGCCTTCAGCTTTAAACTTATTGGTGTGGTATTATTGGAGACATTATTGAGTGTATTCAGCTCTTTAATGTTAATATTTATTATACTTTTATTATTCAAGAAAACTAAAAAGAAATCATTATAAAATTATATCGTTATGAAAATCAGATTATTGACATTAGTTGTTGCTTTATTTGCATTAGTAGCATGTAGCAAACCTTCATTTAATGTTAAGGTTGAATTGCAAAATGCAGAAGGAAAAATGGTTTATTTGCAAAAATTCGTTGACAAAAAATCAACAGTTATAGATTCTGTAGTAATGCAAAATAATGTTGTGAATTTTACTGTTGAAGAAGGCAATCCAACAACATATTATTCAATAAAGGTAGAAAAGGTAAGATATCCTATAGGTTTCTTCAGTGAAAACAACGATGTTACAATTGTTGGTGATGTTAAAGATAATGCAAGTATCCAAGTGACAGCATCATACGCACAGCAGCTTGTTAATGAATTCGATGCTGAAAACAGAAAATTCTATAACCAACTCAGAGAGTTAGGAAAGAATTACGAGATTGCCGCTCAGGAAAACGATGAAGCTGCTATGGCAAAGATCTATGATGAATATGATCAAGTTGAAAAGAATCAAGCTGCTTACAGAAATCTTTTCATTGCTAAGAACTACAGCAGCTTCGTATCACCTTATATATTATATAACAATCGTTTGAGCTACGAACTTTATGAACTCGAAGACTTTGTTAATCATTTCAACATCGCTCAAGACAATGAATTCGCAAAGCTTTTGAATGAGTATATCTTAAAGCTTAAACGTGTTAGCGTTGGCCAGCCTTACCTCGATTTCACACAAGAAACACCAGAAGGAACATTATTGTCATTGTCAGAACTCGTAGGAAAATCAAAGCTTTTATTGGTTGATTTCTGGGCTTCATGGTGTGGACCTTGCCGTGCTGAAAATCCAAATGTCGTTGCTGTATACAAAGAATATCATGAAAAAGGTTTCGATATTCTCGGCGTTTCTTTGGATATGAAAAAAGAAAACTGGATTAAAGCTATTGAAGCTGACGGACTTATCTGGCATAACGTTTCAGACCTCAAATATTGGAACAACGAGGCCGCTCAAGATTATGCAGTATCTTCAATCCCAAGCAATATCTTGATTGATGCAGAAGGTACAATCATCGCTAAAAACTTAAGAGGCGAAGATTTAAGAAAAAAAGTTGAGGAAATCCTTAACTAATTTTGTTTATCTGAAAAAATATTAACATGAAAAGACTTGTAATTTCTTCTATCATAATTTTAACATTATTTGCATGTAACAAAAATACATTCAATATTGATGTTGAAATGACTAATGCTAACGGTAAAGTCGTTTATCTCCAGAAGATAATTGATAATGAATCTGTTAATGTTGATTCAGTATTGATAAAAGATAATAAGGCGCACTTTGATGTCAAGAAAGATGATAAGAATGCTTATCATATCTTTATTAAAGGTTGGCGTCGCGCCTTGCCTTTCTTCGCAGATAACGAAGATGTCATCATTAAAGGTGATTTCAACAATTATAATAAGATCAATGTGACAGCTTCTGAAACACAAGAGCTGCTCAATGACTTCAACAGCTCTTTTGCTCAAGCTGATGATAATGCAAAGAAAACATTGGTACTTGAAATCGTTGAAAACCACCCAGAAAAAGATTTGGCACCTTATGTCGTGTATCGTTACAAATGGCTTTTCAATCTAGATGAATTGAGAGATATTATGTCATATTTTAACGATGCAGTAACATCTTATACCGCTAAGCTTAATGAATATATAAGCTTCCTGGAACGCACTGACGTCGGTCAGCCTTACATTGATTTCACAATGAATAATGTTGACGGTAAAGAGGTTTCATTGTCAGATCTTGTTGGAGACAATGAACTTCTTATGATAGACTTCTGGGCAGCATGGTGTCCTGACTGTCGCGTCGAGAATCCTAATGTCGTTGCTGTTTATAATGACTTCAAAGACAAAGGATTTGATGTCATAAGCGTGTCGTTGGATACAGACAAGGCTGCTTGGACAAAAGCGATTGCCGATGATAAGTTGTCATGGAAAAACCATGTTTCGGAGTTGAAAGGCTGGGACTGCAGCGCTGCTAAAGAATATGGCGTCGCCTGGATTCCTCAAAACGTCTTGCTCGACATCGATGGAAATATTGTTGCTAAAAACTTGAACGGCAACGATTTAAGAATATTCGTTGAAAATTATTTGAAGTGATATGGAAAGAGAAATAAAGATTTATAACTACGGATTAAATGAGTTAAAGACTTATCTGTTTGTCTTTTTATTTGTTGTTGGCAATATCTTGTTGCCTCAACTGTGCCATCTGATTCCTAATGGCGGAAGAATATTCTTGCCAATTTATTTCTTCACTTTAATAGCATCATATAAATATGGTGTGAAAGTCGGTCTGATGACAGCAGTCTTGTCACCAGTAATCAACTCTGTCTTATTCGGTATGCCAGCTCTCGCTGTCCTTCCAGCAATATTGATAAAATCAGTGGTCTTGGCTTTGGCTGCATCATTGGTCGCAAACAAGACACATAAGGTTTCGATAGTTAATCTGTTAATCGTTATCTTGGCATACCAATGTGTAGGTACATTGGCAGAATGGGCGATTACATCATCATTCTACCTCGCTGTTCAAGACTTTAGAATCGGTGTTCCAGGAATGTTATTGCAGTTGTTTGGAACATACTTTTTGTTGAGTTCTGAACGTTGAGCATTGAACGTTGAGCTCTGAACTCTGAACATTGAACTTGGACAAAATCTGTTGACTGTTGTCATTAGTCTGTTGACCATTATTATGCACATTGAAGATTTAAAAGATATTTTGTTAAAAGAAAATCACACTATAGTGATATATAAAAGTGACGCCTCTGTTGTTGTTTCAAATGACAGGGGCGTTGCTCCGTTATTAAAACTTCTTAACGAAGACGCATCGCAGCTGCAAGGTTCTATTGTAGTTGATAAGGTCATAGGTAAAGCTGCTGCTTTGCTTATGGTTTACGCTGGCGTCAAGGAAGTCTATACTCCTACCATAAGCAAACCAGCTGTTGTTGTATTTGAAAATCATAATGTTAAAATCTCATACGATAAAATCGTAGATAGAATCATCAACAGAAAAGGCGATGGCTTATGCCCGATGGAAACGCTTTGTATTGATATTTACGATCCTAAAGAAGCATTTTTAAAGATTCAGAAATTCAGAAATTCAGAACCTCAAAACTTTTGAGATTTAATTTCTTGCTACTACCACTACATTTCTGCATCTTTTCACATTTCCGTTTAAGTTGAATATCTCTGTTTGTACGATATAGATTCCAGATGAGATGCTGCGATTATTGTCATCGCTGCCATCCCAATAAACGCAGCCTTCTTTGCTGACGAGATTGTTGTTGAATAAATTCCTTATAAGTAGTCCGTCAGAGTTGAAAATCTTGATGTTTAAAGTGTATCCGATATCATCAAGATTATAGTAAATGCTGCAGATGTCATCCTTGGCATCGCCGTCGGGAGAGAAGATTTCCGGTATGATATCAATCTCGTTTTCTTTACTATCTGTAACATCATCTTTTGCCACAGAGTTTCTATATCCAGGCGTTCCATAATTGAAGTTAAAAGAAGCAGAATGCCAGTTGTTTTCATCGAGTGACGGATTTTTCGTAGAGATACGTTCCAATGCAACGCCTTGTGTTATAGACAATAAATCGTAATGCATCTTGTCGGAATATTTCATCTCGTCAATCGTCGTTCTGCCTTTGTCGCATATTATAACATGACCTTCTTCATTAGGCAATGATGGAAATGATTCAACATCGAGAAAGTTGTTGTCTTCCTCCACATCATACTGATATCTGACGATTTCTTGGTCAAGGGAAAGCAAGATATAGGAATGAGGAAGCATGATACGACTATCCGCACATATCTCTTTAAGCGTGGTGTCGGCAGGATTCGGGAAGGTCTCTTTTATGGTTCCGAACATTATTTCCTTTAAATCGATGACCTTGTCGGAACGATTGTAAAGTTCCAGATAGTCTACTCCTGGAGATATTGGGTTGAACAATATCTCATTAATGATGATATCGTTGTGGTTTACAACTGACGGTATCCCGAACCTTATTTCGATTTCTTCTTCTGGAGGAATGTCCTTGCAGTTTGTCACATTATTAATATTAAGTGTGTATAATTTGCCTTCTTCGAAAATGTAATCGAAAGTTAGTTTGACATAATCGTTTTTATATTGTAAGGTCTCAGCTTTTTCAGGATATAGATTTAATTCTTTAATGAAATAGTTGTCAATATTTTGTAAATCTTCCAGATTCATATTCTGATTGAAAAACACCTCAATTTCATTATCTGAACTTGGATTTATATGGTCGAGTTTTGGAGCGATGACATTTTGGTTTATGATGGAATTCTTTGTTCCAGGAGTGCCTCCGTTTTTGTTGTTGCAGCTGCCCCAATTGCTTTTACCTGCGCATGGGTTAAAGGCGTCGATCTGTTCCAGTGACCAACCGCCGTCTTTCTTGTAAGATGTTGAATGCCACGAGATATTGAAGCTTACGGTAGAGATGAGATTTTCATTTTCATCCACCAAGGTGATGTTGCTTCCAGAGTTCGTTATCTGAAAAGAAGAGAATCCGTGGCAGTTGCCGAAGGCAGTCATGTCATCGAGAGCGTCCTTATGACAAAGTATGAGATATTCATCAGATTGTATTATGATATTCTCATTGAACGGCAGTTCTTTCTTCCCTATTATTATTTTCCAATCGTTGATATTTATTGCCGATTCTGAAGCATTATACAGTTCGATGTATTCCCATTCCGGAAGTGCGACGCTCGGACTTGGGTCGGCCATGATTTCGTTTATTACGATGTCGTTTTCGTGAATGATCTGCGCGTGATTATACAACGCACACATCATAATTAACAATGATGTGAATATATGTTTCATAGTTTTATTGTTTTTCGATTTTGTACGTTTATGGTTTCTAATAAATTCGTATTTTTGCGTGTAAAAGTATATCTTTTTTTTAATAAGACGCTGATTTTTAACTAACTTTAACTTTTATGTTAAAAAGTGTTAAAAATGAGGTCTAAATAAGCTAAAAAAGGTCATTATTTATTAATATCTATTAAGAAATGAAAGTCGCTGTTATAGGAGCTACAGGTTTAGTCGGTCAGAAAATGTTACAGGTTTTGGCTGAACAAAATTTGCAGATTGACGAGATAATCGTTGCAGCATCAGATAAGTCTATAGGAAAGAAAGTCGCATATAAAGATAAGGAGTTAACATTGATCTCGATGGATCAGGCCGTTGAAGCTCGACCAGACATCGCGATTTTTTCAGCAGGCGCTGAGGTCTCGCTAAAGTATGCCGAGAAATTCGCAGCAGTCGGCACATACGTCATCGATAACAGCTCCGCATGGCGTAAGGACAAAAACGTACCGCTCGTAGTGCCAGAAATCAATGCCTCTGACATCAGTGTTGACAACCACATCATTGCAAATCCAAACTGTACCACAATATGTATGTTGATGGCATTGGCTCCATTGCATAAGAGATACAATGCCAAGCGTCTGGTGATTTCCACTTACCAGTCAGTGAGCGGAAGCGGACAGAAAGGCCTTAACCAGTTGGCTCTTGAACAAAAGGGCGAAGTCTGCGATAATCCTGCTTATCCTACTCAGATTCACGAGAATGTGATTCCTCACGGAGGTAATTTCTTGGAAAACGGCTACACCGCTGAAGAAGAGAAACTCGTCTTCGAGACAAATAAGATCTTACACTCAGATATCGCTGTCACTGCTACAGTGGTACGCGTGCCTGTTTACGGAGGCCATTCTGAAAGCATCAATATCGAGTTTGAACAAGACTTTGATTTAGACGAAGTTAGAAATATCTTGTCTGCAGCTCCAGGCGTAACGCTTTACGACAATCCAAGTGAGAACATCTACCCTACTCCAGTGATGGCTTACGATAAAGACGATGTCTTCGTAGGTAGAATACGTCGCGACTTCAGCATAGAGAAAGGATTGAATATCTGGTTGGTGTCAGACAACATCAGAAAAGGCGCGGCTACAAACGCAGTGCAGATTGCAAAATATATAATCGAGAATTTTAACTTATGAAAATATATCACAATTTCACCGATTTTGTAAAAGTGCCTAATGCAATAGTCACAATTGGTACTTTCGACGGCGTGCATCAAGGACATCGTGCCATACTGTCCGATATGGTGAATGCTGCGAAAGCTATTGGCGGTGAGACGGTTGTGATTACTTTCTACCCACATCCTCGACAAGTCCTGAATATCAACAGCGCTAACCTGCGCTTCATCACTACTCAAGAAGATAAGATAAAACATCTTGAAGATATTGGCATTGACAATCTTATCATTGTGAATTTCACCAAGGAGTTCTCTCGTGTACCTTCCGACGTCTTCATCCGTGATTATGTGATAGAAACGATAAACCCGGCTAAGATCGTCATCGGTTATGACCATCATTTCGGAAAGAACAGAACCGGCGATTTCGGTCTGTTGCAAGACTTGGCCAAACAATATAATTTCGAGGTACAGCGTATTGAGGCTCACGATGTTGAAAATATCGCTGTTAGCTCTACCAAGATTAGAATCTCTTTACAACGCGGCGACGTGGAACATGCCAACATGCTCCTCGGCTATCAGTATTCGTATGCCGGAAAAGTCGTTTCTGGAAATAAGATAGGAAGAGAATTGGGCTATCGTACCGCTAATCTTGATGTTGAGCAAGAATACCGTTTGATAGAGATGCCAGGCGTTTATGCCACTTATGTCGATTTGCAAGGTCAGGTCTATAAGTCAATGACATATATAGGAAAAAAACCTACTATCAACGCTGGCGAGGAAGAGTGCATAGAAGTGCATATCTTTGATTTTGACGGAGATATATACGAAAAAGATCTAAAGATACGTTTCGTGAAAAGGATAAGAGACGAACGTAAATTCAATGGTCTCGAGGAGTTGAAAAGACAGCTGGAAATTGACGAAAGACAGATTAGAGAAATATTATAAAATTGATTATTAACACTTTAAATTATTTGATATGAAAAAAGTATTGACTTTATTAGTTGCTATCTGCTTGGTATCATTCGTGAGACCAGTTATGGCATGTACAAATTTCTTAATCACTCCGGGAGCTTCTGTTGACGGAACATCTATGGTTTCTTACGCAGCTGACTCTCACGTCCTTTATGGCGAATTGTATCATTTCCCAGCAGCCGACTATCCAGAAGGTGCAATGAGACAAATCGTCGATTGGGACTCAGGAAGATATCTCGGCAGCATCCCAGAAGTTGCTCACACTTACAACGTTGTAGGTAATATGAATGAATGGCAGCTCGCTATTGCTGAGACAACTTACGGCGGACTTCCAAACTTAGGCAATCCTAATGGTTTGATCGATTACGGCAGCTTGATTTACATCACATTACAACGTGCTAAGACAGCTCGTGAAGCTATCAAGGTCATGGCTGAATTAGTTGCTAACTATGGTTATATCAGCGACGGCGAATCATTCTCTATCGTTGACCCTAACGAAGTATGGATCATGGAACTTATCGGTAAAGGTCAAGAGACAGGCGCTGTTTGGGTAGCTCTCCGTGTGCCAGACGGCTATGTTTCAGCTCACGCCAACCAAGCTCGTATCACTACTTTCCCATTGGCTAACAAGCAAAATAAAAACAGTATCACTTCAAAGAACATCGACAAGCTTTTGAAGAATTCAAACATCGACTGTGTTTATGCAGCTGACGTTATCTCATTTGCTAAGAAAAATAATTTATACGCAGGTCCAGATGAGAAATTCTCATTCTCAGACGTTTATGCACCAGTAGACTTCAGCGGCGCTCGTGCTTGTGAAATCCGTGTTTGGGCTATGTTCAACCAAATCGTTGACGGCATGGATCAATACTGGGATTATGCAACAGGTAGAAACATCAACCGCGCAAAACCTTATGTAAGCGGTCAGCCACAAACACCTGAGAACTTCCCAACAAACAGAATGCCTCTCTGGGTTAAGCCAACAGAAAAAGTCAGCCTTTTAGATGTTATGGCATTTATGCGTGACCACCTTGAAGGAACAGAACTCGACATGACTCAAGACATCGGCGCTGGTCCTTTCGGTTGTCCTTACAGACCACGTCCAATGGGCTGGGAAGTTGACGGCGTTGAATACGTTCACGAACGCGCAACAGCAACACAACAGACAGCATTCTCATTCGTAGCACAATGTCGTCCTAACACAATCGCTGAAATCGGCGGTATCATCTGGTTCGGCGTTGACGATGCAGCAAGCACAGTATATTGCCCAATGTACACATGTATGACCGAAATCCCTAACGCATACAGAGTAGGCAACGGCAGCATCATGGAATTCTCAGAGACATCAGCATTCTGGGCATTCAACCAAGTTACAAACTGGGCTTATACAAAATATCGTTACATCCAACCAGAAATCGCTGAACGCCAAGCAGCTTATGAACAAGGCTGGGCTGAAGCAGTAGCAAGCATCGACGAACAAGCAGCTAGATTATATAATGAAAATCCAGCAGAAGCTGTCAAGTTCCTCACAGCATTCTCAAGCACAGAAGCTGAAAGATTGGTTGCAGACTGGAGAGAGTTCTATAAATATTTATTTGTAAAATATATGGACTTCAACGTCAAGACTGCACAAGCAACACCAAAGAGCCACAAGTTCTACGCTCCTAAAGTTGAACAACCTAAATTCAGCGAAGAATACTATAGAGCAATCATAGAACAAACTGGTGATAAATTGAAAGTTTATTAAAAGACTTTTTTTATCTTTGTGCCCTTAATTAAATCAACAAAAAGTTATGAAGAAATTATTACTTGTTATTTGCGCGATGTTGTCTTTGAACATCTTGACAGCGCAAAAGAATGTGCTTCTTGAAGAGGCTACCGGAACATGGTGCAGCTATTGCCCTACTGGTATTTACTACATCGATTCATTGATGCATACTTATGACAATGTTATCGCGATAGCAATCCATACCAACGACGTAATGGCATGCGAAGATTACTTTGAAAAAGCAAAGTTCACTTCAGCACCATCAGCAAATATCGGTCGTCGTTTCACTGGTAAGAACACAGACGAATGGTTCGCTTCTGTTCAGGATGAAATGAACTACGCTCCAAAAGCAAGCGTTGTCGTGACAACACAATTCGAAGAAGCTACACGTTTGTTGACAGCGATAGTCACAGTCACAGCTCTTGAAAATATGGAAGGCACATACACAGTTGGCGGCGTTGTTTGCGAAGATGCTGTCTCTGGTACAACTTCACAATATAACCAAGCAAACCAATATTCAAACTACTATTTCCCTGTAGGTGGTTTTGAAAATCTTCCAAACCCAGTTCCTGCTTATAGAATTGCTTACGACCACGTAGCTCGTCAGCTTCTCTCTCCTTATGAAGGCGAAACAGGTTTTCCAATGACACTTGCAAAAGGTCAGTCATTCGCTCAGACATTTACATATTATTTGCCAGAGGCTTATGACCACAACTACATCAGAGTCGTTGGTATCGTATTGAATGAAAACGGCACTGTCGACAATGCTGGCATAAGCGCTTACGCTAACGGCAAAACAAACGCTGCTCCAAAATTCACTTCAGTTCCTGTTTTCGACGTTCCTGCTGGTACAGAATATATCTATGATGTATATTTCCACGATACAGACAATAAAGACGTTGTCGTAAGCGTAGAACAAAAACCAGAATGGTTGACATTAAAACAAATTGATCGTAAGTCAGCAAAACTTTCTGGCGTTCCAGCACAAGCAGGTGAATATATAGTAGTTTTGAAAGTCAGCGATGGCGCAGATGCAACTTACCAAGAATTCACAATCACTGTTAAAGACGCTTTGAATGCAAGCTGGGAGACATTAGGCGAACGCGCTTTCACACAAGTTGGATACGGCTTCATCTTCGGAACATGTTCTTACAATGGTGATGTTTACACATTCTTATATGAATCAGGTTTCCCTGCTCTTTACAGATATGATTCTAAAAACAAGACATGGAAGAAGTTGGCAACAATCATGGAAGAAATGGGTTACGATGGTAGCATCGCTGCTGGTACTGACGGTGTATATGTAACATATAACCTTAAGTCAAACAACCTTATCAAAGTCATGAAATATGCTAATGACGAATGGTCAGAAGTTAGCAACATCGGTAAGATCGGTTCAGTTCCAAAGATTGTTGTTGACGCACAAAACAGCGTTTATGTAGCGTTTAACGATGCAGGTGAAAGCAACCGTTATTACTTGAACAGATATAAAAACGGCAACTGGGAAACAATGGGCAGCTACATTACATCAGGCGGTGGCTCATGGGCAAGATTGGCTCTCGACAGCAAAGGCGTTCCTTATGTGTCATGGGTTGACTTCTACGCTGGCAACAAGATGTACGTCTCTAAACTCGTAGGCGAACTCTGGTTGACAATAGGCAACGCTCCAGTATCTGAAGAAAACTTCATCGCTAAAAACTGTCAAGACGTAGCAATCGACGCTAACGGTAACATCTACCTCGCTTATGTTGTAAAAGGCACTGAACAATTAGCAGTTTATCGTCACAACGGCGCTGACTGGGAAATGTTAGGCGACAACGTAGCAGACGGCACAGTTAAAGGCATCGACGTTGCTGTAGACAGCGAAAATAACTTCTATGTAGCTTACGCTGACGGCAGCTTCGGAGACAAAGTTTCTGTGATGAAATATAACGGAACAGAATGGTCTTATGTCGGTCAAAGAGCTTTCACAGAATCAAGTACAGACACATACATGGCAATGACATTACACAACGAATCTCCATGTGTCGTTTATACAGATATCGCTATGGGAAGCAAGGCTTCTGCAAAATATTACCAACTTGCAGACCAATTCTCACCAGTATCAAATCTTGAAGCAAGAGTAGTTAGCGATAACGATATTGAATTGACATGGAATGCTCCAATCAATGCAGAACCAACAAAATACAATATCTATAGAAATGATGCTTTGATCGGCAATACAGCACAAACATCATACGTTGACGAAGACTTGGAATCAGGTGTATATAACTACGCTGTAACAGCTGTTTATGAAGACGGCGAATCAGAAAAAGCAACAGCTACTGCAACACTCACAGTATCTGTAGCAGAAAACAATGAAGTAGTTTTCACTATGTATCCAAATCCTGCTAAAGATTTCGTTACAATAGAAAGTGCAAAAGACGCAGTTGTCAAGATTTATTCTGTCAACGGTCAAATGCTTTCACAACAAAACATCAGCGAAGGCATCAACACAATCGACCTCTCAAATCTCAATGCAGGTATGTATTTCATTAGCGTTGATGAGACAATGGTTAAGATTGTGAAGAAATAAGTCACCGAGTCGCCAAGACTCTAAGACACTAAGTAGAAAGAGCTGCTTCATCGAGGCAGCTCTTTTTTTGGTCAACAGACAACAGACTTTGTTCAAAGCTCAAAGTTCAAAGTTCAAAGCTCAAAGTTCAAAGTTCAAAGATCAAAGTTCAAAGTCAACTCCTCATAAACTTCAATGACCGCATTAGCGATGTTTGTTCCTTTATATTTTTGAACGTATTCTAAGCTTGATATTATGCGTCTTTTACGTTCTTCTTCATTATTGAGCAATTGCATTATAGCGGCTGCCATTCCTTCTGTATCGTCTGGATTAACATAGAGGCAGTCTGGGCCTCCTGCTTCTTCAAGGCACGATCCTGTGCTGGCAACGACTGGCAGTCCGCAGAAGATGGCTTCAATGATAGGTATTCCGAAACCTTCATATCGTGATGGATATACAAACACCTCGGCTTTTTTATATATGACGTTCAATTCGTCATCGCTGACGCCACTTAATAAATGAAGTCGGTGTGATACTCCAGTCTTGTCTGCGGTTTCCATCACCTTGTCGGCATATTTTGTCTTTTTGCCAACAGCGACGAGATGTATGTCTTCTGGCAAAAGACTCAAGGATCTGACGGCAAGCATCAGGTTCTTGCGTTCTTCTATCGTTCCTACGCAAAGCAGATATCGCTTAGGCAGGTCGTATTTCTTGGACGTGGCTTCCATCTCGCCTTCAGTAGGCATATTTGTAAACTTAGGGTTACAGCTTTGGTATATGACGGATATCTTTTCAGGGTCTATCTTGCCAAATTCCAATATGTCACGCTTGGTGCGTTCTGATACTGCTATTATACGATCAGCTTGTTTTATGGTCTGGTGAAACTTCCAGGTATACATCTTTCTGTCAAACCAATGATAATATTCTGGATGACGTAAGAAGATGAGGTCGTGGATTGTCACTACGCTTTTGATGCCGCTATTTCTTAATCCTAGAGGAAGTTCGCCGCTAAGTCCATGATAGATCTGGACCTTGTCTTCCTGAAGTTGCTTGACGATGTTTTTGGTACGCCAGAGGCTTTTGTATATCTTGCCTAACTTCTTTTTAGGGAAGATGAATTTTGAATTATCAGATTCAATGATCTGGTTTCTTAATACGTCACGACCTTTATCTGGCGTATAGAGCAGCAGTTTCATATTGCTGTCGTTGCAACGTATCATATCATTTATTAAAGTCCTGCAGTAATTGCCAAGACCTGTGTTGTTACGAACGATACGTTTAGCGTCGAAACCAATGATCATTAAATCTTTCATATAAATAAGTTTCTTACTTAATAGCTGCTATGCCAGGGAGCTCTTTTCCTTCGATGGCTTCTAACAATGCGCCGCCGCCGGTAGATACGTATGAAACCTGATCTGCCAAGTTGAACTTGTTGACGCATGCTACAGAGTCGCCGCCGCCTACCAATGAGAAAGCGCCGTTCTTTGTTGCTTCGGCGATAGCTTCAGCGATAGCTTTTGAACCGTTTGAGAAGTTGTCGAATTCGAATACTCCGCATGGTCCGTTCCATAATATAGTCTTTGAGTTTTTGATGACTTCGCCGAATAACTCTCTTGTCTTAGGACCGATGTCCATGCCTTCGTATGCTTCTGGGATATCCATTGGATTTACAACCAAAGTGTTGGCGTTATTGCTGAAGTCGTCGGCAACGACAGCGTCGACAGCTAATACCAAGTTGACGCCTTTGTCTTTAGCTTCTTGTAATAATGAGAGAGCTAAATCGAGTTTGTCGTTTTCGCAGATAGACTTGCCAATGTTGCCGCCGAGAGCTTTCTTGAATGTGTAAGTCATGCCGCCGCAGAGGATGAGGTTGTCGACTTTTGTCAAGAGGTTTTCGATGATCTCGATTTTTGTTGAGACTTTTGAACCGCCCATGATAGCTGTGAAAGGACGTTTGATGTCTTTCATGACCTTATTGACAGCGTCTACTTCTTTACCCATGAGGAAGCCGTACATCTTATGTTCTGCGTCGAAATAGTCAGCGATGAGCGCTGTTGAAGCATGAGCACGGTGTGCTGTTCCGAAAGCGTCGTTGATGTAATAGTCGGCGTAAGATGCCAATGTCTTTGTAAATTCCTTTTGGCTTTCTTTGAGAGCTTTCTTGGCTTCGTCGTAGCCTTCTTCGCCTTTTTCTATGCTGCGGACCTTACCTTCTTCTTCTGCGTAGAAACGGAGGTTTTCGAGCAAGAGAACATCGCCGTCTTGCATAGCAGCGATTTTTTCTTCTGCCTTCATGCAGTCGTCAGCGAAGATGACTTCCTTGCCTATTACTTGGCTAAGATAATTTACGATATGTTGGAGAGAATATTTTGGGTCTGGGTTTTTCTTTGGACGACCGAGGTGTGACATCAGGATAAGTCTGCCGCCATCATTGATGACCTTGTTGATAGTAGGCATCGCTGCACGGATACGAGTGTCGTCAGTGATGTTGAAGTTTTCGTCCAATGGGACGTTGAAGTCTACGCGGACAATAACGCGTTTGCCATTAAAATTAGTTTGTTCGATGTTTACCATATTCTATATTTGTTTTTATGACGTAGATACGTCTTTATCATTTTTAATTAACGGAATAGTTTCTCTACTTTCTGGATTGTCTTAGGCAATACCAGCACCACCACTCTGTCTTCTGCCTGTATCTGGAAGTTGCCTGTAGCGATGTAGCTGTCTTCGCCTCTTATGATGCCGCCGATGATGGCGCCTTCAGGCATATTGAGTTTGTTGATAGGTTTGTCTGTCACAGCGGCGCCGTCGCGTACCACGAACTCGACGATATCGGCATCGATGCCGCTAAGGCATTTGAGTGAGGAGACGTTGCTTCCTAATGTATAGCGCACCATATAACTCGCAGCGATGAGTTTCTTGTTGATGATGGTGTCGATGCCTATGTTTTGAGATATGTCGATGTAGTCGATGTTTTCAACCATGGCGATGGTACGTTTCACGCCGAATGACTTGGCCTGCAGACATGTCAGGATGTTGGTCTCGGTATTGTCTGTCACAGCGATGAAAGCGTCCATGTCTTTGATGTCTTCATCTTCGAGGAGGTCGACGTTACGTGCGTCAGCATTAATGACCAAGGTGTTGGAAAGAACATTGGTAAGTTCGAAGCTACGTTCTTTGTCCTGTTCGATGATCTTGATGTTAAGATCGTTTTCGAGACGTTTTGCCGTCAGCTTTCCGATACGTCCGCCGCCTACGATCATCACGTTGTTGATGCTGAATTTTGTCTTGCCGCTGAGTTCCATCAGTTCTTTGATGGCGTGAGGCTTGGTGATGACATAAACGAGGTCGCCTTCGTGGAACACGTCATCTGCTTTAGGGATGAAGGTGTTTTGTCTGCGGTGTATTGCCAAAGCCTTGAAGTCGATGTGCTTGTAGTTCTCGATGAGTTCTTCCAAGGTTTTGTTTATGGATGGAGCGTTAGGCTCGAGTTTTATCATCAGGAGTTCCAGTTTGCCGCCTGCGAAGTCGTGAGCTTCGGTAGCGACATTCTGTTTTAACAAGTTGATGATTTCCTGAGCAGCGATGTCTTCAGGAGATACTATGCCGTCGATGCCTAAGTCTTGATAGATACGCCAGTTCTCTTTGCTGAGATCCTCCATGGTGTTGACGCGGACGATAACTTTCTTAGCGCCGAGTTTCTTTGCTAGGATACCTGTGAGAAGGTTGATATGTTCGTCGTGAAGAGCGGCAATGACCAAGTCGGCTTTCTTTACGTTAGCTTGTTGTAAGACTCGTATTGAGGTGGAATCGCCAATGATGGTCATCAAGTCTGATTGTGACTCTATCATTTTCAGAAGCTCTTCATGAGGGTCAACAATTGTGATGTTATGATCGCCATGTTCCAATGCCTGAGCCAGATGCATTCCAACTTCGCCGTCTCCCGCTATAATGATATCCATAATTTATTTTTAGGCAAATTTATGAAAAAAAACTTTATTTCTCTATAACAAATCTATCCCAGTCGCGATGTACCGTGAAATAGTTTCTGAAGCTTGTCAGCGACTCCATATCGATCTCGGTTTCGAGAATATCTTCTTCGTCTGCGAGTTCTGCTACTGTCCTTCCCTTGCCGTTCACGACTTTAGTCTCACCGATGTAATTGATATTGTTATGGTCGGTGCCGACTCTGTTTACGCCTATGAAACAAGCCTGGTTTTCTATCGCTCTTGCTGAGAGAAGTGTGTTCCAGATATATGACTTCTGCAATGGCCAGTTGGCAATGACGATGCCTAAGTCGTATTCGAACTTGCCGTCTTTGTAGCTGTTACGAAGCCATGCAGGGAAACGTAAGTCGTAACAGATGAAAGGTCTTATTCTCCATCCTTTATATTCTATCGTGATTTGTTCCTGACCGCAGCACAACTGTTCTTTTTCTCCACCCATGAAGGTGTGACGCTTGTTGTAAGTGTGATAAGAACCGTCAGGGTTCATCCAGACGAGGGTGTTGTGGTATTTAAGACACTGAGACACCGAGTCACTGAGACTCTGAGATGTGGATGATGACTGTTGTCCGTTGTCTGTTGTCTGTTGACTTCCAAACGAAGTGATGAAACTTCCGCAGATGACGCAGTTGCGTTCTTTTGCTTTCTGACGGAGCCATGTCATGGTAGGGCCGTCTTCGTTTTCTGCGAACATTTCAGGCTCTGCTGGGAATCCAGTGGTGAAAGTCTCTGGAAGTATGATGATATCTCTATCATCTTGAATCTTCTTGAAAAGTTCATCAAGATGATAGAAATTCTTTGAAGGATCGCGTGCGATGATGTCAGTCTGCACGCAAGCTATTTTCAATACATTCATTGTAAATTGTCAATTGTAAATTGTCAATTATTGAGACGCCACAGGGGTGACGTCTCTACATTTTATTTATTCATCGCAAAGGCGTATGCTCCGATGCATACCGCTGATGATGTTCCGAGTTTCGTTGCTGTGATACCGATTTTCTTTGATGGGTCGTACCAGACTTCTTTATCTGAGAATGGGACTTTTATCATCTTGCCTGATGTCTCAGTGAATGCCTTTTGACCATCTTCGTCATCGAGGTTGAATGCTGATATTTCCATTCTTGGGATTTTATTTCCGTCCAATCCTGGATATGCGGTGTTGAGGAGTTCAACGACTCTAGGCATGAAGATCTTTGATGCGCCTGAGAGGCCACCGCCGAGAACCACGATGCCGTCTATCACTGTAGCGATGTTGGCGATTATGTCTGCCAATACTGTTGCGAATTCGTCCCATGCTTTGAGAGCTGCTTCTTTGTTACCTTCTTTATTGCCGAGAGCGATTTCGTAGATGTCGAAAGGCTGTGGCGCTTCGTTGAATTCGATTCCAGCTTCACGAGCATATACGCGACGAACGCCTCTGATGCTGATAGAGTCTTCTGCACTGGTCTGAGGATATAATATGTTTCTCATACACCATACTTCTGCGCCTGCTGAGTTGTCGCCTTCAAGGAGTCTGCCGTTGAGTACCACGCCGCCACCGAAGCCAGTGCCGAGTGTGAGACCGACGAGATTTTTGTATCTCTTAGGGTTGCCAGCTTTCTCAAGCATAGCGTTGATTTCTGGAAGCACGCCGCCTAATGCCTCGCCGTAAGCGAACAGGTCGCCGTCGTTGTTGATATATACTGGAACATTGAATTCGTTTTCCAACATGTCTTTAAGAGCTACGCCACCTCTGAATAATGGGAGGTTGGCGAGGTCGCAGATGATGCCGTTAGGATAGTCGGCTGGACCAGGGAAGCAGAAACTGATAGCTGCTGGCTTGCTGCCGCATAACTCTTCTGTGCGACGGAAACCTTCGATGATCTTGTTGAGCTGTTCTTCTAAAGTGTCGGATGCAGTCTTGATAGTGAATGCTTCGATTATTTCTTTATAATCTTGTACAGCTGAGAATTTGAATCCTGTGCCGCCGGCATCGAGGACGAAGATGATACTTTTTGAATCCATATGTTTAATTTTTAATTTTTTCTTTTTTATGTAAAAACTTCTCTACCCAAACAACCCACATAAGGAAAATACATAAGTAGAATAAGGTCTTGAAGAAATAATCGTGGAAGAAATTGAAGTGTGCAGGGAAAGGTATCATAAAGAGAGCGATACCGACGATTCTCACTACGTTAATCCATTCTATGATGACGAGACCGAGTGGTATGTACCATAACTTATGTTTCCATGGACCAGGGAAAAGTAACATAAGGAAGACCCAGTGAAGCCATTGTTTCAGACTGGTACATTCAGGAGCTACGTTGATAAAGGAATATACGTCGTTGCAGTTTATCACCCCTATGATATGATTGTGAGTTATGAAATCAATTCTGAATATATGCTCCAATACCCAAATGCTCTGATTGAATAGTAATTCCGATGCTGAGTCAAAGAGCTTGGCGATAAGACCGCTTATAGGAAAATAATCCACGGCTTGCCAGCCTAAAAATAAAAAATGAAAACTGAATATAAGCAAAATAAACAATCCGACATCGATTGTTGAAGTGTATCTTTTGTCTTTATATAATTCTTTTATTTTCTTTACGTAATTCATAATTTGTGATTTAAGTTAACAAAAAAAACTCCTAATTCCTAATTTCTAACTCCTAACTATCATCAATCATCCGAAATCTCTTTCAATGTTGCTTGATATGTTGTGAATATCAAAGCTCTTGAGATATATCCTAGGTATTTCTTTCCATCGACGACGGCGATGTTATAGTTGCCGGAGCGTTCGAATTTCTTTACCACTTCCTCTGCGCTGTCTTCAGTGGTGACGAGATAGTCAGGGAGAAGCATGATATCTTCTATAGTGGTGTCATATTGTTCAGGGTCGAAGATGATTTTGCGTATTGAGTCGAAGAGCACATGACCTTTGAAGTTGCCGTTTTCATCCACTACGGGATATATGTTTCTTGTTGAAGTAGATATGATAGGCAATAGGTCGCGTAATGTTTGCTCTGGTCTTATCGTCTTGAAGTTGGTCTCGATGAGTTTGTTGACGGTTATCATATTAAGGATGCTGATGTCTTTGTTATGAGACACGCGTACGCCTTTGTCGCTGACTGCTTTTGTGTAGATGGAGTCTTTGAAGAACACTCTGTTGATGGCGTATGATAAGGCTGACACTATCATCATCGGCACCATAAGTGAGTAGCCGTTTGTTATCTCAGCGATAAGGAAGATGCCTGTCAGAGGAGCGTGCAGCATGCCGGCGATGACGCCTCCCATACCGACGAGTGCGAAGTTGGTGATGTTGAGAGAACCGAGTCCGAGGGTGTTGACGAGAGTTGCGAAGAACATGCCCGAGAATGCGCCTAAGAACAAGGCTGGAGCGAATGTGCCTCCCACTCCTCCAGCAGCGAATGTGAACGAGGTGGCAAAGGCCTTGAGGAAGATGATGGCAAGCATCAGCACAAGGATTATCCATTTATTATCTTGGAAACCAGAGAATATGCTGTTTTCAAATAATATGGAGCTCTCGTTGTTGAGAGCAGCGTTGATGGCTTCGTAGCCTTCACCATATAAAGCAGGGAAGATAAAGATCAAGATGCCCAATCCGCTTACGCCTAATGCGAATCTCATCCAAGGTGATTCTATCTTCTTGAATCTCTTGTCGACCTTGAAATAGATATACATGAAATATGCTGAGACTAATCCTACGAAAAGACCTAAACCTACATAGAACAATGAGTTCGCAGGCATGAAGGCTGTGCTGGTAGTGATGGTATATTCGAAGGCTCTTCCTAAGAAATAATATGATGTCAGGATGGCCACGAATGAAGATACAATGATTGGTATCAATGAGGCCATAGAGATGTCTATCATAAACACTTCAATGGCGAAGATGATGCCGGTGATAGGAGCCTGGAAGATTGACGCCAGAGCTGCGGCGCAACCCATACCGATGAGCACCACTATGTTTTTCTGGTTCAGGCGAAGCAACTGTCCTATGTTGGAACCGATGGCTGAACCAGTAGATACCGATGGACCTTCAAGTCCGACGGAACCGCCGAAGCCTACTGTCAGAGCACTGGTGATGATGGATGCGAAGGTGTTGTATGGCTTCACCGCACCTTTGTTTTTCTGTATGGCATATAAGATGCCCGGGATGCCGTGACCTACGTCTCTCTTCAGTATGTAACGGCAGAATATGATGGTGAACAGAATACCTACGGCTGGAAGGATGAAAAACAACAGTCCGTATTGATCTTCGTGAGTCGCTACGTTATAAAAATAATCCCTGATATAGTGGGCTAGTTTTTTGATAATGATAGCAGATAGACCAGCAAGGAAACCTGTAGGAATACTAAGCAGCAACATAAACTGTTTCTCCGACATGTGTGTATGTCGCCACCTGTTAATCTTCTGCGCCAATAATACGGTACGAGCCTTTATTTTTATTTTCACAATGTTCAATTTTAAGTCTTCAAATATAAAAAATGAATCTGTAACGTGGGCATTTTTGAACAAATATTTTTTATATTTGCAGAAACTATTATTGTAATGAGGATTTTTAGTTATAATGTTAACGGAATAAGAGCCGCTATCTCAAAGGGGCTGCTTCAATGGTTGGAAGCTAATTCGCCTGATGTCGTTTGTCTTCAAGAAATTAAAGCTACTCAAGACCAGATTCCTCTTATGGAGATAGAGATGCTTGGCTACCAGCATTACTGGTTCCCTGCCAAGAAAAAAGGCTATAGCGGCGTGGCTATCCTTACCAAGATAACTCCTGATAATATTGTCTATGGAATGGGCAATCCTGAATATGACGACGAAGGCCGTTTCCTCAGAGCCGACTTCGGTGATTTGTCAGTGGTGAGCGTATATCATCCTTCTGGAACAAGCGGCGATGAACGCCAGGACTTTAAAATGAAATGGCTCGATTTCTTCCGCTCTTACGTCAACGAACTGAGAAAATCTCGCCCTCAACTTGTGATATCGGGCGACTATAACATCTGTCACGAAGCCATCGACATCCATGATCCTATACGCAATGCCAAGTCATCTGGATTCTTGCCAGAAGAAAGACAGTGGTTTACAGAATTCCTCAGTGACGGATATACCGATAGTTTCCGTCATCTCGTCAAGGAACCTCATCATTATAGCTGGTGGAGTTATCGCGCCAATGCAAAGCAGAATAACAAAGGCTGGCGTATCGACTATCATATCGTGACAGAAAATCTTAATGAGAAATTGAAATCCGTTAGCATCATGCCTGAGGTCAACTTCTCTGACCATTGTCCTATTGTAATAGAATTAAATGATTGAAAATGATAGAATACATTAAACATAATTTAATAGAGGTATCGGTTTGCATATTGCTTGTATCGTTTCTTGTAGTAGCGCTTTTATATTTACGAAATAAAAGAAACAGATACAAAGTGAAATTTTATCTCAATTATCTGTCATATAAATTGGGTATAAGGGAAAGAATATCTAAAATTTATATCTCAAACATTCACGTCAGAGAATGTTACGAGCCTTTGGTGGATCTGGTTAAGCATCCTAAGATATTTCTTAATGACGCTACATTGGAACATCCTGTGTTGTTGAGAAAATCTGTGGCGATGAAACTATATAAGGTAGCTGACAAACTTCCTGAAGGTGTTTGTTTGAAGGTCTATAGCGCATTTCGTTCACGTATTGCCATCTATAATGTATGGAAGCAAGAGGAAGAAAGAATGACAAAAGAAAATCCTCAGATGAATCGAGCAGAGCTTCTTAATCTCGTGAATTCAAAAGTGTCTAGCCCTAAGGCTAATATGGGCGGTCATGACACAGGCGCTGCCGTGGATATAGCTCTTTGCGATGTTGAACGCAATGACCTTGACTTCGGAACAAAGGTCCATGAGACACATAATAACGGAAGTCTTACCAAAGAACAGAAAGCAAACCGTAAGATGTTGAAGAAGTTTATGAAGTCTCAGAAATTTGTCAATGATCCTACAAGATGGTGGCACTTCTCTTATGGTGATAAGTCATGGTCAGCATATAATGGCAAACGCAATGGTGCTATTTATGGCGCTGTTGAGAAAGAGTTTGAGAATATAGGCTATGTGAGTGTCATTAAAACTGAAATAAAATCTGTTAATATTAAATAAAATCTGGCTTGATGAATATTGCTGCTTTGGTATCCGGTGGCGTCGACAGCTCCGTAATGGTTCCAATCTTGAAAGAACAAGGTTATAACCCTCATATCTTTTACATTAAAATAGGTCTTGAAGGCAAGGACGACCTTATGGATTGTCCGTCTGAAGAAGATATCGAGATTACTACATATATCGCTAAGAAATACGGCTGTCCTTTTGATATTGTCGATCTACAAAAAGAATATTACGAGCGTGTTGCGAGTTATACTATGGACTCTGTGCGTAAAGGTCTAACTCCTAACCCGGACGTGATGTGTAACCGTATGATTAAATTTGGCGCTTTTGAAGAAAAGATGGGCTACCAGTTTGACAGAATCGCTACTGGCCATTATGCTCGTCAGTGGTACGATGAAAACGGCGTATCATGGCTCGGCACAGCAGTGGATACTTTCAAAGACCAGACCGACTTCCTCGCCAGAATAACTTACCACCAGCTCTCCAAGGCGATGTTTCCAATCGGTGAGCTGCCAAAGTCGGAAGTTAGAAGACTGGCGGAATTCCATAAACTGCCAAGCGCACAACGCCACGATTCTCAAGGCATCTGTTTCTTGGGTAAGATAAACTACAACGATTATATTAGAGAGTATGTAGGTGAGAAAGAAGGCGACATCATTGAGATGGAGACAGGCAAGAAACTAGGAAAACATAAGGGTTTCTGGTTCCATACCATCGGTCAGAGAAAAGGCCTCGGCTTGGGTGGCGGCCCTTGGTTCGTTGTCAAGAAAGACACAGAACGTAATCTCGTCTACGTCTCTAAAGGTTATGATCCAATAGCACAATATACAAATAACATTGACTTGGTTGACGTTATGGCGATGAATCCAGCCATCACTTTGACTGACGGACAAAGAGTTCGTTATAAGATAAGACATCAGCCTGGATTCAATATGGGTAATTTAAAGCTCACAGAAAAAGGCTTGACAATCATTTCCGACGAAGCAATCTCAGGAGTCGCTGCAGGACAGTTCGGTATCATATACCACGAAACAGATCCGGTAGTTTTAGGCAGCGGAGTGATTGATTGAAATCTTTGTCCACGAATCTTCACGAATTCACACGAATCTTATTAGTGTTCGATTAGTGCTTATTCGTATCTTTTCGTAGATATAAAAAAAGAGTCCCGTGAATTTCGCGGGACTCTTTGTATTTAGAGGAGATTTTATCAATCTTCGTCTTTCTTGCTTTCTTCGTAAGCTTTCAAGAGTTTTGTTTGAACGTCAGTTGGAACTTGAGCGTATTCTGCGTATTCCATTGTGAATGTACCACGACCTGATGTCAAAGAGCTCAAAGATG
>JAFYUH010000107.1 GCA_017549605.1 Bacteroidales bacterium | reverse complement strand
GTATTGTGTCACACCCATTGCGTTGAATCTTTCCCAATCGTCTGGTTTTGAGTAGTTAGGAATCATCATACCGTTTGTGACGATAACGCGTGGAGCGTCTTTATGTGATGGGAACAATCCCATTGGGTGACCAGAATACATTACGAGAGTTTGCTCTTCTGTCATGTTTGCGAGATATTGCATAACGAGACGATATTGAGCCCAGTTTTGGAAGACAGCACCGTTGCCACCGTAAGTGATGAGTTCGTGTGGGTGTTGTGCTACAGCGTGGTCCAAGTTGTTTTGGATCATCAACATGATAGCAGCTGCTTGTCTTGACTTAGCAGGATACTCTTCGATAGGGCGAGCGTAGATGCTGTATGAAGGACGGAAACGGTACATGTAGATACGACCGTATTTTTCCAATTCTTCTGCAAATTCTGGAGCTAAAACAGCATGATGCTTAGCTGGGAAATAACGAAGAGCATTTCTTAATGCTAATTTTTTCTCTTCTTTTGTTAAGATGTCTTTACGTTTTGGAGCATGATTGACTGTTAAATCATACTCTTTAACACATGGTAACTCGTCAGGAATACCTGCAAGTATTTCTTTTTGAAAGTCGTTCATATATCTGTGAATTTATTCTTAATGCTTAAATATACAAGGTGCAAAGATAAAAATAATTCACAATGCATAATGCATAATGCATAATCTTTTTTCTGTATAATTATGAATTGTGAATTATGAATTGTGAATTGAAAAAATCACCATCCTTTAGGTTTGAAAAATGTGCTCCAAACGCCTAATATTGTCGTGAAAATCATGAAGAAACAGTCGTAGATAGGAGTGAAGATAAGTCCTAGATGTCTTTCTCCTAATTGCTTGGCTGACTTATGATAGATTATGAATTGTGTGACGTAATGTGTCAAGGCGAAAAGTCCGATAATGGCAAAATAGTATATTTCGCCAAATGAAATATTGAAAGCCTGTGGCATGAAAAATAAAGCGACCAATGTTGGATAGTAGGCGAGACGGCTGCCTAATAATAATCCTAATATTCTGTTGGTCTGTGGTTTGTATTTGACACCAGTGGAATAATGACGTCTTTTCTGACGAATCCAAGTACCCCATGCTCTCTTTGGTTCCGACTCGACTCTGTTGACGGAGTCGATGTAGACGTTGGTGTTTCTCTTGTTTGCCACCTGGCTGATGAACAAGTCGTCATCGCCGGAAGGTATGTTGTAATGAGAAGTGAAGCCTTTGTTGTTCATGAAGGTGCTTTTTCTGTAGGACAGATTTCTGCCAACACCCATATAAGGCTTTTTCGCCAAAGCCAAAGAAAGATATTGCATGGCGATGTATAAAGTGTCGAAACGAATGAGTTTGTTCAACAATCCTTTGCGTTCGAAATAAGGGCCGTAAGCTACGACGATCTCAGTGTTTTGGTCGTAAGCCTTGACCATCTCCTTGATCCATTGGTCTGTTGATGGGACGCAGTCGGCATCGGTGAGGAGTAATAAGTCATGTCGTGCTGACTTTATTCCCATGCTCAAAGGGAATTTCTTGCCATGGAAAAAGTTGAGGTGTTGGGTGAGATTTACCAAATTGATTTTAGGATTGTTTCTGGCTAAATCTTTAAGATATTCCTCGGTTTGGTCTTGAGAGCAATCATTAACGATCACGACCTCATATTCTGGGTAGTCTTGCTTCAATAAAACAGGTATGATATCAAGAAGATATTCGTAAGCGTCGCGGGCGCATACAATTACCGATACTGGCTCGTAACTACATGATTTATCGTGTTTTTTGTAAAATGCTAATCTGCGGAATAATATCCAGTGATAAGCCATTTGGATGATCCATGCGAGTACGAAAATTACCAATATGAAGAAACTTAATTCGCCGAAGTTGAAGCTCATTATCGTTATGATTTTTTAGTTAAAATTTATTGAAAATTCACTGCAAAAGTATGATTATTTTTAATAGGAAAAATAGTATCTTTGCCAAAAAATTTTATGAGATTTTCACTTGTCAAAAATGATACAGCGAGCAACGCTCGCGCTGGCGTCCTGACCACCGATCATGGACCTATAGAGACACCTATTTTTATGCCTGTTGGTACTGTCGGAAGTGTTAAGGCTACTCATGTCAGAGAGCTTGAGGAAGAAATCAAGGCTCAGATCATTTTGGGCAATACCTATCACCTTTACCTTCGTCCAGGCTTGGACGTGCTTAAGCAGGCCGGCGGACTTCATAAGTTCAACGGATGGAATCGTCCTATCCTCACCGACAGCGGCGGATTCCAGGTGTTTTCTCTTACGGGAATAAGAAAGATGAAGGAAGAAGGCGTGGTGTTCCAGTCTCATATTGACGGTTCACGTCATACCTTCACTCCTGAAAGCGTGATGGATATCGAACGCGTCATCGGCGCCGACATCATCATGGCATTCGATGAATGTACACCTGGTACTGCGGATTTCAGATATGCTAAAGAGTCGATGGAAAGAACACATCGCTGGCTCGACCGCTGTTGGAAGCGTTTCGATGAGACTGATCCTGTCTACGATTATAATCAGTCGCTTTTCCCAATCGTTCAAGGCTGCGTCTATCCAGAACTCAGACGTCGCTCAGCGGAATATATCACAAAACACGAGGCTGACGGCTATGCCATCGGCGGACTCGCAGTGGGCGAACCTACAGAACAGATGTACGAGATGATTGAAGTCGTCAATGAGATATTGCCTCAAGACAAACCTCGTTACCTCATGGGCGTGGGAACTCCTGCCAACTTGCTCGAAGCAATCTCTCGCGGCGTCGATATGTTCGACTGCGTGATGCCTTGCCGAAACGGCCGAAACGGTATGCTGTTCACATCAGAGGGTATCATAAACATCAAAAACGAAAAGTGGAAATACGACTTCTCTCCATTGGACGAAAACGGAACTACATACGTCGACAGAGACTATTCTAAGGCTTATCTCAGACATCTCATAGTGTCAAAAGAAATTTTGGGACCTATGATCGCTACGGTTCATAATCTCGGTTTCTACCTCTGGCTCGTCAAGGAAGCAAGAAAACATATCATCGAAGGCGACTTTGCTACATGGCGCGACATGATGTTGCAAAAGGTTACTCGTAGACTTTGATTATGAAAAAGTTAGATTGGTATATATTTAAGAAATATCTTGGAACATTCTTCTTTTCTATAAGCCTGCTGATCATAATAGTGATTGTCTTCGATGTGTCGGAAAACATCGACAGCTTCATGAAAAACGAGGCGAGCTTCAGAGAAGTGGTGCTCCATTATTATATACCTTTCATACCTTATTTTATAAATCTATTTATCTATCTTTTCGTCTTTATCTCCGTCATTTTCTTTACGTCAAAGATGGCTGGACATACGGAAATCATCGCGATCTTGAGCAGCGGCGTGAGCTTCAGGAGGTTTCTCCTCCCTTATATCATGGCAGCTCTGCTGTTGTCTGTCGGTTCTTTCTATCTCGGTAACTTCCTGATACCTAAGACCGATACCGTAAGACGTGAGTTTAAGGATAAATATATAGAACGATTGACAAAAAGCTCCGGATCTAACATACATGTTCAGATAGAAAAAGGCGTGTATGTCTACGTCGGCAACTTCGACATCAAAAGGAAGATCGCATATAAGTTTACTGTTGAGAAATTTGAAGGCAATGAGATGACATATAAACTCATGGCCGACAAGGCTTCTTATGATACACTCAGCGGCAAGTGGCGACTTGAGAACTATGTCGAGCGTCGTTTGGAAGGCAGGGAGATTCTGACAAGGGATAAGTCGAAAGACACGACTCTCGTGCTTAAGCCTCGCGATCTTTATAATATCAAGGAAGAGTTCGAGGAGATGAATCTTTTTGAGATACGAGATCATATTCAGAATCTGGAACTTAAAGGCGCAGATAACACATTGCCTTATAGAATAGAGATGCATAAGCGCATCGCTTCACCTGCGGCTATCTTTATCCTTACAGTCATAGGAGCGGCGCTGTCGAGCCGGAAGGTGCGCGGCGGAATGGGCCTGCATCTCGGAATAGGTATCATAATAACGTTCTCGTATATATTGTTCATGGAGTTCTCGCGCGTATTTGCACTGTCGGGAGTGTTCTCTCCATTCATCGCAGCTTGGCTTCCGAATATAATATTCTCAATAATAGGAATTTACTTTTTGGTGAAAGCACCGAAGTGATTTGACAATTGACAATTAACAATTAACAATTAACAATGTGTGGTTATGTCTCAATTAAATTGTAAATTGTACATTGTGAATTGTTAATTTTTTTAATTTCGCAAACAAAAGATTAAAATTATGCATATAGCTATCGCAGGTAATATCGGTTCAGGAAAAACGACTTTAACAGGTTTGTTGGCAAAACATTTTGGATGGAAGGCTCATTATGAAGAGGTTGACAGCAATCCTTATTTGAGCAGCTTTTATTATGATATGCAACGTTGGTCGTTCAACTTGCAGATTTATTTCTTGACATCGCGTTTCCGTCAGATATTGGATATCAGAAACAGCGGCGAAAATGTGGTTCAAGACAGAACCATCTATGAGGATTCTTATATCTTCGCTTCCAACCTTTATGATATGGGATTGATGTCGGACCGCGACTATGAAAACTATAGCTCCTTGTTCGATTTGATGTCGGATTATATGCAAGCTCCTGACTTGTTGATATATCTGAGAGCAAGCATTCCTACATTAGTGCGTCAGATCGCAAAACGTAATCGCGAATATGAACAGTCAATTCGCCTAGATTACTTGAAATCTCTTAACGATAAATATGAAAACTGGATCGCTTCTTATGACAAAGGCAAGGTCCTTATCATCGACAGCGACAATCTCGAATTCGAGAATCCAGAAGACCTGAGCAAGGTCATCGATAGCGTTAACGCTTCGCTTAATGGACTTTTTTAAATGACAACAGACAACGGACAACAGACAATAGTCTTTGGGCGTATATGCTTGTGGATGAAATCTGTAGACCGTTGACTGTAGACTGTTGACATAAAAATATGAAAATACTCGGAATAATCCCAGCTCGTTATGCCTCGACTCGTTTTCCAGGCAAGCCGTTGACAATTATAAACGGCAAGTCAATGATACAGCGTGTTTACGAACAATCTCTTAAATCGGGATTGCTGTCGGATGTAGTGGTCGCCACCGACGACCGGCGTATCTTTGACGCAGTAGTGGCTTTTGGCGGCAAGGTGATGATGACATCATCGGAACATAACAGCGGTACTGACAGATGCTGCGAGATAGTTGAAAAGATTGGCAATCAGTATGATGCTGTCGTTAATATCCAAGGTGACGAACCTTTTATCAATCCGGAACAGATAGACCAGATAGCGAAATTGATATCTTCAGAAGATAGTCAGATTGCTTCTTTATGTAAGCCGATAAAAGATCAGGATGAGCTTTTCGATGAAAATGTGGTGAAAGTTGTCTTTGACAATAAAGGCAAGGCATTGTATTTTAGCCGTCAGACAATACCTTTTTTAAGAAAGGTGGATAAAGACGAGAAATCGTGGATGGAGGCAAGGACTTTTTACAAACATATCGGAATCTATGCTTATAAGGTCGATGTGCTGAAGGAAATTGCTTCTTTGGAACAGTCGGACCTGGAACTTTCAGAGTGTCTGGAACAACTTCGCTGGCTCGAAAATTCTTACACCATAATGATGGGCGTGACAGAGTTTGAAAGTTATTCTATTGATACTCCGCAAGATGTAGAAAAATGTCTTAAATTCTTCAAAGATTAAACTATTTTTCTTAACTTCGCATACCGAATTGATTTATTACTGAAAACTTTCAATTGTATGATTACTAATTACTTAAAAGAGTTATTGAACGATAACGAATGCGTTATTATTCCAGAATTTGGAGCTTTTATATCCAAAAGACATTCTGCTACAATAGATTACGCAAGTCATCGTTTTTTGCCTCCATACAAGGAAATAGTTTTCAATAATAAATTGACAAACAACGATGAGATTCTTGTCGATTTCATCTCTAAAAAAGAGAATATCTCACAAGAAGATTCTTTGAATAAAATAAAGAACTTTGTCAATCAGGCTGCTGCTATCCTTGATGTCAATAAGGAATATGTATTAGAAGGCCTTGGCAAAATTCGTAAGTTCGGCAACGACTTTGTGTTTGAATTAAGCCACAGCGAAAATCTCCTCGGTGATTCTTTCGGCTTGACAGAATTCAATTATCAGCCAGTCTTCCGCACAGAGACATATCAGATTATCAAAGAAAAAATCGTTGTTGAACAAAAAGAGAAAAACACTGATTACACAATAGCCATTGAGAGCGTAGAGGAAACTCCAAATGCTCCAAGAAGAAAACCAACATTCTTCAAAACCTTGGCTTATACAACATTAGCATTCTTCTTGCTTTTCGTGCTGAACTGGACAACAGACAAGTCTGATTCTAACCTCGCAAGCTGGAATCCTTTCTTGTATTCTTCACCTAACGAGTTCTTGATTGAAATTCAAAACCTCAGAAATTCTTCTGTAGACAACGGACAACAGACAACGGACAACAGTCTTTGTACACAACTTGGCGACTTTTCTTTGGAAACAGTAGAAGAAGTTGTAATAGAAGAGGAAGTTTGTGTTGAAGAAACTGAAACTATCGAAATAATAGAAGAAGAAATAGCAGTGGCAGAAGAAGTTGTGGAAATTAGCAGCGAAGAAGTTGTAGCAGAGGTAACCCCTGAAATCCTTGAAACCTCAGATTCTGAAGTCCTCAATTCCTCAGATCCTGAAACCCTCAATTCCTCAGATCCTCAGATCCTCAAATCCTACTATATAGTCGGCGGTTCTTTCCAGACAGAGGCTAGCGCTGAGAAATGTCTCAACGGCATCAAGAAGCAAGGTTTTGAAAATGCATCTACTTTAGATAAAAACGATAAAGGATATATCCGAGTATATTATGAATCTTTTGCAGATAAAGCTGAAGCTGTTGTTCGTCTTAACGAAATCAAAAGCCAGTATAACGAATCTGCATGGTTGTTGTTCCAAAAATAAAATAAGATGGGAAAAAATAAATTAGAACGTTTCGCAGAAAACAAGACTTTCAATAATCTTTTTGAATATTCATTTGAAAGAATCAAAGAAGAAGGATTTCCATTGAAAGGCAGATGGAAACAGGATTTCTTCAAGAACGACAATCCAATCGTTTTGGAATTAGGCTGCGGTAAAGGCGAATATACAGTAGGTCTCGCTCGCGCACACAAAGACATCAATTATATAGGCGTCGATATCAAAGGTTCTAGAATGTGGGTCGGTCTCTGCCAAGCACGCAACGAAGGCTTGACAAACGTGGCTTTCCTTAGAACTCATATCGAACTCATCGACAATTTCTTCGCAGAGAATGAAGTTGATGAAGTATGGGTGACATTCCCAGATCCACAGCCATCAAAGGCTCGTAAACGCCTCACAGGTCCTAACTTCCTCGAACGTTACCGTACATTCATGAAACAAGACGGCGTAGTTAACCTTAAAACCGACAGCGACTTGATGTATGAATTTACAGTCGAGACAGCAAAAGAAGGCGGTTATCCAATATATTACAACTACGATAACTTATACGCTAACGACGACGATTTGGAAGTAAAGAAAATCAGAACATATTACGAACAAATCTGGCTCGACAAAGGACTTACTATTAAGTATATAAGATTTGGAATAAACAAATAAGACATCAAGTCACCTAGTCGCCGAGACACCAAGTAAAAACGTCTCAATGATTCTTTAAGATTCGTTGAGACGTTTTTTTATGTTTGTAAAACTTGGTGACTTTAACTCAATCCTCTCCAACGCCTTTAAGCATAGGGACGAATCTGAAGTCGCCGTATTCTTCTCTTGAGAGGCTGCCGTCTTCTTGTTTGGTGAGTCGCAGCATGGTCTGGCAGCTTTCGTTTTCTGACAAAGGAATGACCATCATGCCTCCGACTTTCAGCTGGTCGATGAGAGCTTGAGGTATTTCCGGTGCCGCTGCTGTTATGATGATTCTGTCAAAAGGTCCGTATGTCGGCAGTCCTTTGTTGCCGTCGCCGAGGAATGTCTTGATGCGATATGGAAACTCGGCAAGAAATGCTTTCGTCTTTGTATAAAGTTTTCTCTGACGCTCGATGCTGAAGACTTTCGCACCCATCGCGGCAAGCACGCAGGCCTGATATCCGGATCCTGTTCCAATCTCCAGAACCTTCATGTTTTTCTTTATCTCCAACAAACTCGACTGGAAAGCCACAGTGAATGGCTGCGAGATCGTCTGACCTGAACCGATAGGGAAGGCCTTGTCCTGATAAGCGAAATCTAAAAAAGAAGAATCCAAGAAAACATGACGAGGCACGGCATTGATGGCATTGAGCACATTCTCATCACTAATTCCCTTATTCTTAAGCTCTTCAACCAAGCTTCTACGCATTCCCTTATGTCTGTAATTATCTTCTTGCATCGCTCTTTTTTTGTTTTACAAAGTTACGAAAAAACCTTATATTTGCGAAAAAATAATCTAATGTTGAAGATAGGAGTTTTGGGTGCCGGACACCTTGGAAAGATACATATCAACTGTATTAAACAATTGTCAGTTTATGAACTTATCGGCTTCTATGATCAAGATGTCAACACTGCTAAAAAGGTCTCTGAAGATTTACAGGTGAAGAGTTTTTCCTCAGTAGAGGAACTCATAGAGTTGGTTGATGTCGTTGATATAGTGACTCCTACAATATCGCATTTCGAGTGTGCTTCTTTGGCCTTGAAAAAAGGCAAGCATGTATTTATCGAGAAACCTATAGTCGCGACAGTGGATGAGGCCGACCGTCTTGTCAAGCTGGCGGAAGATGCCAAGGTGAAGGTGCAGGTAGGTCACGTTGAGCGTTTCAATCCTGCATATATCGCTGCCCGCCCTCACATCAATGCTCCTTTGTTCATAGAGGCTCATCGTCTCGCAATTTTCAACCCTCGCGGAACTGACGTGCCTGTCGTCCTCGACCTCATGGTTCATGATATCGATATCGTCTTGGATCTGATTAAGTCTCCTGTGAAAAATGTCAGCGTCAGCGGAGTGTCGATAGTGAGTCCGACACAGGACATCGCCAATGCGAGGATAGAATTCGAGAACGGTGCGGTGGCAAATCTTACAGCAAGTCGTATCTCGATGAAGAATATGAGAAAGCATCGCGTTTTCCAGAAAGATGCTTACGTCACAATAGATTTCCTAGAGAAAAAAACAGATATAGTTAGAATCAATGAGTTGGGTGAAACTCCTTATCCTCTGGCGATGAAGATAGACCTCGCTGATGGCACAAGCAAGCAGATCAGTGTAGAACATCCGGAAGTGATGCCGATAAATTCCATCATGATGGAGTTGGAGAGTTTCCATAATGCTATCGTCAACGGCACCGAACCTGCTGTCACAATGTATGACGGCGTGCAGGCATTGAAAGTGTGTTATATGATTCTTGATGAATTGGCTAAAAACCAAGAGATTATTCGAAATAATTTTAAATAAGCAATATATTAATTTCGTCTGCGTTCAGACTAAAATGTTAGTTTATGAGAAAGATAAAAAAAATGTTTTGGGGTGCGATTGTCGTTGTGTTTTCAGCGATGTTTATGTCTTCTTGCTATCCTTTTGAAGGAAACCAGGAAATTCCAGCATATCTCCATGTCGATAAATTTTTGTTCACAACAAACTATTTCGATGAAGGTGCGGCCTCGCATAAGATAACTGATGTCGGTGTATATATTGACGGCAACTATCAAGGTTATTATGAACTTCCAGCAACGATTCCAATCCTTGAAAGAGGCAAACATACATTGACACTTTATCCTGGTATTAAGTTGAACGGCAACAGCTCGACAAGAACCTTGAATCCATTTTATGTGCCTTATACAATTGAGGATTATGTATTTGAAGAAAAAGTTTTCGATACGGTTACTCCATCAACACATTATTATCCTTTGGATGATAGCGATATACATTTTGCATATAAGGAAGATTTCGAGAGACAGGTAAGCCTTGAGACTGTCGCTTATAGCGATACAACCATAACAAGAACAGACAGAGATACTCCTGACGTTTGGAAGGATTCTTATGGAAACTCTCACTATTCTGGTTATGTATGGATTGAAGATACTCTCACTTTCTGTATTACAACTCCTAAGTTGAATGATCTCCCAGATCAAGGTAACAGCATCTTCCTGGAGTTGGATTATAAATGTACAGATTTGTTTACAGTAGGTCTCTTCGCAAAGATTGCAAGTGAGGAGATGATAGAACTTGTTCATGTCAACCCTTCAGAGCAATGGAATAAGATTTATATCAACTTAGGACCTAGTATCACAGACGCTTCTTCTGACAGCCCAGAATATTTCCGTGTGTATATCTCTGGTGCGACAGAAAAAGCTACGGTGGCAGAGTATTATTTCGACAATATAAAAGTAGTTTATCGTGACTAAGAAAAACAATAAAACGAGACAGACAATTAAGTATGTCCTGACAGATTGGCTCTGTGCTTTGATAGCATGGACTCTGTTCTTCTTTTATAGAAAAAACAATGAAGATCCGAACTTCTTCGATCATTGCCAGCTTGTGCTGCAAGATGTTAACTTTATAATCGGGATAATTGGAGTGCCTATCTTCTGGCTGGTTTTGTATACAATATCAGGATATTATAATAATGTCTTTGGCAAGTCACGATTGAAGGAACTCGGACAGACTTTCTTCGTTGTATTGGTGGGCGTAGTGATATTGTTCTTCGTGACAATAATTGACGACGCGATATCATCTTACAAATCATACTACCTCTCGTTTTTAGTCTTGTTTGGATTGCAATTCATTTTGACATATTTCTCTCGTCTGACAATAACAACAAGGACTACGAAAAAGATTCATAGAAAAGAAATAGGATTCAATACCTTGATTGTAGGTAGCCACGATAATGCTTGTGCTATTTATAAGGATATTGAAAATCAAGTTTATTCTTCAGGAAATATCATTGTTGGTTTTGTAAATGTCTTCGATTGGGATGAATATAAACTTGCGAAATATATCCCTCATCTTGGATTTTACAAGGATGTGGCTCAGGTGATTAAAGATAATGATATTGAAGAAGTCATCATCGCCATTGAACGTTCAGAGATTGAGACAATAGACAAGATTTTGGTTCTTTTGGAAAGCCTTGATGTCGTTGTCAAGATTATTCCTATCATGCAGGATATACTTTTCGGAACAGTTAAGCAGGAAGCTATATGGCAGGCACTTCTCATCAGAGTTACACCGGAATTGATGCCTGTCTGGCAGCGAATTGCAAAACGAATCTTCGATATAGTAGCGTCTTTGATGGTGATTATAATATTCTCGCCATTGTATATCTTTACAGCTATTATGGTGAAGCTGTCATCTCCAGGACCTATATTCTACAAACAGGAACGTATCGGCAAGCATGGCGAACCTTTCAATATGCTGAAGTTCAGAAGTATGTATGTGGATTCTGAGAGTGCTGGTCCTCAGCTTTCAAAAGATAATGATCCTCGTATCACTCCATGGGGACGTTTTATGCGTAAGACACGCTTGGACGAGATACCTCAGTTTTTCACCGTGCTTGGAGGCAAAATGTCGATAGTAGGTTATCGCCCTGAACGTCAGTTCTACATAGACCAGATAGTGCAGAGAGTTCCGCATTACCTTATGCTCCTTAAGATAAAGCCAGGCATTACCAGCTGGGGAGAAGTGAAATTCGGCTATGCTTCCAATGTGGATGAAATGGTTGAGAGATTGAAATACGACATATTATATATCGAAAACATGAACCTCGCTCTTGATATCAAGATTTTGATTTATACTGTGTTGATTGTTGTACAAGGTAGAGGCAAGTGATTCGTTGATGAAGAAGATATTATATATCATAATTATACTTTCATCTCTTGTGTCATGTGATACGAGAGATGAGAGTTTTTTATCAGCCGAACTTGAAGAAGTCAGGACTCTGATGCAGACCAATCCTGAAACAGCGCTTTTAAAACTTCAGGACCTCAAAACCTCAGAATCTCAAAATCTTAGTAACTTAGAATACACAATCCTCCTCGCTGAAGCTCTTTATAAAAACTATCTACCACAAACTAACTTCGATGATCTTAAGGCAGTTGTCGACTATATTGAATCTGGAAAAACAATTCCTAATTCCACCTTCTTAATTCCTAACTATCTCCGCGCCAAAGCTCATTACTATCATGCAGTTGGACTAGACGAACGCAATGATGTAGTAGGATCTTGCGAACATTATCTGAAGGCGTTGGAATATATGTCTGAAATAAAGACATTAGATAAAGAGCAAACCAGATTTTTATTCTTGACATACACACGCCTTGGAGAACTGTTCCTTAACGAGCAATATTGCGACATTGCCATTGTGAAATTCAGACATGCATTGAAATATGCGCACCAACTTAATAATGAAAGTAGTGTGGCTAATGTTCTAAAATTAATGGGAAATACTTATCAGCTTGTATGTAGAGCAGATAGTGCTTTATATTATTTCAACGAATCTTCAAAAATGAGTTCAGATTGTTTCCATAAATTAGATGTTGAAAAAAATATTGCACAAATATTATTTAAAGAAGGAGAAAAAGATAGTGCTTATATTATCATAAAAAATAATATTGATAAAATTGATAATTATGATGCGAAATATTCTTATTATACTATATTAGGTGAATTTTATTATTATGACAAAAAATATGATTCTGCTATTTACTATATGAAACAAGGTTTAGAGAGTCAATTTTTTTATACAAAACTTAATGCTGCAAGGAGGTTGTTAGCTATATATGATTCGCTTGATGATTATGAAATGAAAACATATTATAGTAGTATTATTTCTAAATATTCTATTGATAATATAAATAAAAGCACTGATAATGCAAAGATTCAAAATGTGTATGATAAATACAAAGAACGTAAGAATGAAACAGAAGCATCAAGAAACAGAAGAAAAGTATATTTCATTATAAGTTTCCTTCTTGTATTGACTTCTATAATCATAATGTTTGTAAGATATAGATACGAACGTATTCACAAAGAACTTGTACACACTTTGGATTCTAAAGAAAGAATGATATCCGATTTTAAGGATAAGATTAAAATAAAGGATAAAAAACTATCAGAGATAAGAAAGAAAACAGACATCAATATAGATTTAGAGGCTTATCATAATTCTGAGATATGTCAGAAAATATTAAACAGAAAACCTACAGACTTCACCGTATTGTTAGAAAGCGAACTTGCTTTGCTATTGGAAGCTGCAGATAAATATCTAGGAAACCTAACAAAAACATTAACCGATAAATACCCTAAGTTAAGAAAAGACGACTTTTATTGCATCTGTTTATTATTGCTAAATGTTGATAAAAACAAATTCCAATATCTCTTAGGAAGAAACCGCAAGACAATATGGGAGAGATTGAATAGGATAAAAAGCATAATGAATATAGGAGACAATGATGACCTGTATATATTCATGAAAAATCTCTTACGCTAAAAAAAACTCATCGTCTCAGTAACTCAGCCACTTAGCATCTCAGCATACCCCACAAAAAGTAACAAACTTTTCCTTGACAATGGAAGAAGTCTAATCTAGTTTTGTCATGAATTTAAAAATGAAAATACCATGACAAAAAAATCGTTTACATTACTTTTCGCATTGCTTCTTCAAGCTGCATTTGTGCTGGAAGCAAAACAAGTGTCAACTAAAGAAGAGTTTGATCTTATTTCAATTTATTCTGCTAGTCACAATGTTGTTACAGAACGACATCATATCATTACTGCAGACATTACTAGCCATATGTTAACGGTTAGCATACATCAGAATGTTGGCATTGCTCAGATTATGATTAGAGATTCTAATGGTGCTATGGTTGAACTTGGGAATATACTTACAAGTCCAGAAACCACATGTATCTATATTTCAGAATGTGGCTATTACAGAGTTGACATCGTTTTGAGCAATGGTGATATCTATTACGGATACTTCACAGTTCGTGATGGAATTATTATCTAAAAGAGAGTGTGTTGTGTTGAAAAAAAGATGTTATATGAATACTTTACTTCAAATATTGGGGAAAAATAAGTACATTATATAAAGGGCACAGGAAATTGTGTCTTTTGTCCCTAATTGCATTTATAATAAATTAAAAACTAGAAATATGAAAACAAAAAACAATCTAATAATTCTATTATTGCTGTTTGTGGTTGCAAATAATATAAAAGCGCAAGAATACACTTATACTCCGTTTCCTACAGAAAATGCACAATGGAGCGTGAATAATGAAAAATACGCTCTTTATGGAGACACTATCATAGATGAGAAAAAATATTCTAAGGTATATAAACAAACCTCCAATGAAGTATTTGAGTTTGACATTGACAAGGCAGAATATTTCTGCGCCATAAGAAATGACGTAGAAAACAAAAGAGTGTATGGGGTTTACAAAAAAGATATGCCAATAAAATGTCATGATAATATTTACTACACCACAAGTCGTACTGGCAAAAAAGAATTTCTGCTATATGATTTCTCATTAAATCTTGGAGATACTGTTAGTGTGGCGAATTTTGATGAAGCCGAAAATGATGGTTTTATCAGATATGTCAAATTTAAACGAGTGGAAACAATAGGAATAGACATCACTAACAATACCTTTGTCACACTAAATGATAACGATTCAATTTTTGCGTTGGAAAATGGAGAGCAAAGAAAACGTATATTAATGGAAAACATATCCGAAACGCTTTTCCAAAGTTGGATAGAAGGGATAGGTGGTAGTGATGGCCCGTTTAATCATTATAATAACTTTAGTTTTGAAGTGTGCACGATAAAAAGATTGCTATGCTATAATGAGAATGGTGAGTACTTATATTACCAACATGATTTTGATTATGATGAAGATGACGATTGCTTTACAAGTTATTATCCATACAATATCGTGGAAAATAATGAAAATAACATCAAAATCTATCCTAATCCAGCGAATAATATTGTAAACATAGAAAACCCGTCAGATTCAGAATATAACATAGATGTTTATAACGACAAAGGACAGAAACTGATTTCTAAATCATCTTCTGGAATATCTAACATAAATGTATCAGAATTGCCTTGTGGTTTATACATCATTACTATCAACTCTAACTATAAAAATTATAATTTTAAACTAATTAAAACTTTGTGACTATGAAAAAGATATGTTTAATATTACTGCTAATTACACTTACTATTAATATAAAATGTCAAGATTGTTGTGGAACTATTGCTGCTGATAATGGTGTATATTCAAGAAATCATTGCGAAAGAATAATACCTGATAATTGGGATGATTCATTGTTGCTTTTGTCTAACTTTATTCCAAGAGATGATTCTTTTCCAGTTATCTCAATAAAAGTTAACATCCATATATTTAGAGAAGATGATGGAACTGGAAACAGATGGCTTGATACAGAAGAATATAGAGATTCATTAAGAATGATGTTTGATTATGCTAATCAGATCTCTTCTAACAATTGTATGTATTCAGAATATATTCCCAATGCTGAATTTATTCAGGATCCTAAATATAGGTTCATTTTAGATTCTATTTATTATTACAACAATACTGCATTAGCATATGCTAGTGATAATGGCCCTATAAATCAATTTCTACTTGCTAATTATCCAGAAAGATTAAATAATTATGCGCTTCACATGAATCTATTTAGTAATTGTGATTATTCAGGTATTTCTTCCGTAAATAATAATATACAATCTTGTTTATTTGTAAAGTGTTATAGTGGTCATTATACTACATTATGGGCTAATGCATTGTTATTTAATCATGAAATTGGACATAATTTTGGATTAAAGCATCCCTATTTTTCTGCCTATCATGAGGAAAGATATACCCTTGCCCCGGAATTCTTATGGGATTTATTTGGAACAACGAAACAGGAGGGGTGTGAAAATCCAACTAGCAATGTAGTTTGCTATCATGATGGAGGATGGGATTGTGATATAAATGCTCCTTCCACTACATGTACCAATAATATTATGGGTGGCAATAAAGATGCAAGACATTTTACAGCTCTACAATGTGCTAGAATACATAGATCTTTAAGAATGGGCAATATAAGAAAGCATGCGTATGGATATACCAATGTACCTAAAGTTGTTAATAAAAATGAAATTTGGGATTTTAATTATAAATCATATCAGGATATTATTGTTGAACCTAATGTGACATTAACAATATCTTGTAGGCTTGAAATGGTTTCCCAAGCTAAGATTGTTGTAAAACCAGGAGGTAAACTTATCATTGATGGAGGAACTATCACCAATGCCCACTATGAAGGGTTGTGGCAGGGCATTCAAGTCTGGGGTAACGACAATATGCACCAATACCTTTCAAATGGTCAATATCATCAAGGTATTCTTGAACTTAAAAACGGTGCTACTATAGAAAATGCTGTATGTGCAGTGGATTTATGGAATCCGTTAGATGAGCATAGCGAAGGCGGTATCGTATGGGCTACAGACGCTATTTTCAGAAACAACGCCAAGACTGTACATGCTATTAACTACTCGAACTATACTCCAAGTTCTGGAGCCGAAGCTCAGAATGCTTCTTGGTTCAGAAACTGTTCTTTTATCATAGATTCAGACTATATTGGTAATAATACGTTTAACAATCATGTGGAACTTAACAATGTGGACGGAATAAAATTCTATGCATGTTCTTTCTCAGTAGATAACACCGCATCACAACTGGCATCTTCTATATCGGCTATATACGCAAGCAGTGCAGGCTTTACAGTCACATCTGAATGTTCATCACCAGGTTTTCCTTGTCCAGAAAGTGACTTGATACGTTCTACATTTAATGGTTTCGACAATGCAATCCATGTCACTAACAATGGTGGTTCCGTTCGTACATTCTCTGTTTCTGGTTCGGAATTCTGGAATAATGAAAAAGGCATCTATGCAACAAATACAGGATATGCAACGATAATCAAGAATATTTTTAATGTTGGTAACAATGCCCAATGCAATTATGGAATTTATGTTGACGGTGTTGCTAATTTCTGTATAGAAGAAAATAATTTCTTGAGAAATACATCCACAACAAACAGGACTTATGGTATTGCTGTTGAAAATTCTGGAAGCTATAACGACATTTATCTCAATCATTTCAATAATTTGTATTGTGGCAATATCTCAATAGGAAATAATGTTGTATCTGGCAATAATGGACTCGGCCTTACATATACATGTAATACAAACTCTGGCAACACTCATGACTTCGGTGTATTAAAAGATGGGACATTGGGCAATGTTGACAATAGCCAAGGTTCTTCATCACTAGCTGCAGCAAATACTTTCTCTGCTTCTCAATATCATTTTTACAATAGTGGAAATAGCAACTTAACGTACTATTATAAAGGTAGTGGCAGTAAAATCCCAACAAGAAAATATGGTGTTATATTGGCAACTGCATCAATAGACAATGAATGCAAATCACACTATGACCTGGTCGGTGGAGGCAGTGGTGGCGGAATGATGTCTGCAGGAAAAACAGATTCGCTGAAAAACAAATATGCAAGTTCTATGAACTCTATTGACAGACTTAACAGTCTAAGCACATACAAGATAGAGAAAGACTCTACGCAAAGAATACAGCAGGAGGCACAGATGAGCATGCTGCAACGTGAATGTCTCTTGGCTGCTGGAGACATCGTCAGAAGCAATCTTAACAAAGAGGAAAGAGACTTCAACGAACTGAGAGAGTGGATAGGAAAAAGCGACGACATCAGTTCAGCTAGAATGATAATCGCCTCATACATCCAGCAGAAAGATTTTGTCAATGCCATCGCCTTGGCAAAGAAACTGCCTACAATATATGACTTGCAAGGCGAAGAACTGAACGAATTCTATGACTATCTGGAAATCATCAGACTACATGAAAGCCTGAATGAGACAAATCGCAGTACCTTACAGCTTACCGGCTATGAAATAGCATTGCTTGAGGATATAACTGAAAACGGAACAGGAGCATCAAAGGCTATGGCAGAAGCAATACTTGCAGAAAACAGAGGTTTCCCAACAATCGTCATTTCATCATGTCCTACAATACCAAACTTCGCATCCGCTGTAAGAGATTCTGATGAACCAGAATTGACATCAGAAACAGTTTTCGAAGTGGAACTGTCTCCTAATCCAGCAACAACTAAGGTTGAAGTAAGCTATACTCTCCCTGAAAATGAAACAAATGCAACTTTAGTCATGACGAATGCTTTAGGTATAAATGTGATGACAAAACAACTTGATGGCGCCAATGGTAAAATGACATTAAGTCTGGAAGATATTCTTTCTGGCATTTACTTCTACAGTATCAGATGCGGAGAAAATGTAAAGACAGGAAAACTTATAAAGAAATAGAACTTTATAATCTCTGAATTTCAGAATTTTTTCCTCTCGCAAAGGTGCAAGGTTCGCTAAGAAAAAAACAATTCTTTGCGTTCCTTTGCGCCTTTGCGAGGTTTTTTTTATTTTTTTTCATTTTTTTCCCCCCCCCTTGACATTCTATGTTTTACAACTTATATTTGTCACGTTTATGTTAAATGTTAAAATACAAAGCCATGGAAACAAGAAAAATTACCAAACTAATCGTTTTAGCATTGCTGCTTGTCATTTCGTATAATCTGAAAGCGCAAACGGAATTCGCTCCAGTCGGTGCCGAGTGGTATTATAATTACAATAATTTCGCTACTAGAGGGTATGTGAAAATCAAATCAGAATCAGACACTATAATTGACAGTGTATTTTGCAAGAAATTGGTCAAAAGTATACATGTGTACGATTTTATTTCAGATAAAACAAGCGAAGGTGTTTTCGGTAGCGAATATATTGCTCAATTAAATGATTCTATTATGATTTATTTTGATGGAGAATTTAAAAAACTCTATGATTTCAGTGCAGAAATAGGTGACACTCTTATAATACCAGAACTTGGACATTACGAAGAATTCACATATGGAAATGCTGTCGTCACAGGCAAAGGCTTCATGGAATTTGAAGGAAAATCATTAAGATATATCGACTTGAAACAAGACGAATCTGCTCCTTGGCAATTCTCATGCTATCATAATTATGACAATGGCTATAACACCGCAAGAATCTGCGAAAAGATTGGAAATATCTCAGGCTATCTTTTGCCAGAAAAATGTTTTTTATCAGACGATGAAGAAGGTGTGAAGTGAACCCCAAAGTTTGGACAAAAAACTTTGGGGTTTCTTTATGCGCAAAAAACACGATTATGAAGCATTACTTAAATACATGAGAATGCTAGAGGAAGGTTATTCTTTCAGAGGTATCAGTAATGAATTCGGTAT
>JAFYUH010000106.1 GCA_017549605.1 Bacteroidales bacterium | reverse complement strand
TCTTCAACAGCATCTTTACCCATTCTTTGCATAGCCTCAGAACTCTTGTTATAAACAGAATTGATGTTAAGACCTTCGATGTTCATCAAAGTCTCAGCAATCGCCTTAACATTGAGTGCCATGCCTTCAGTCTGAGCCTGAACTACAGCGGTTTTATTATAAATATCGATGATCAAACCTGGGAGATTATCACCTTCAGAATGCACGAGACGATAGCAGTTAGTATGCTCATTATCAGTGAGTCCCATCAACTTACGAAGTTCGAAAGCCTTGTTGAGACGTTCTTTCCAGAAAAACTTATCGATCTTTACATTTTCGAAAGCCAACACTTTGACAGCGATATTTCCGGCTTCAGCGAAACCTGTTCCGAGGATGTTATTCTTAGAATCCACTACAGTGACGATGTCGCCAGCTTGAAGATCAGGAGCGGCTGTTTCAATAGCGCCTGAGAAAATCCATGGATGATAACGTTTTACGGCTTCGTCTTTACCTCTGCGAAGTTTTATTACTGGGTATAAAGGTGATGAGATCATATTTAAAATTTTGCGCAAATATACTTATTTTAAGGCAACGAGTCAACAAGACAAGACGTAGGTGGAATCTGCTTTCCTAACAAATCCAAACTCTTCATTAAACTGACTTTCTTTACCTTGACACAACATATTCAAAAACATCGCTATTGTATCGCCAAGTCTGCCTTCGAGATGCGAACCCGATGATGCATTATAAAATTGCAGGACTTCTTTACTTGGTAAAATCTCACCTTTATTCTTAATGAAATTTAACAAGTCTGAAGTGTCTTCTGCCAATTTAACCAAATTATTTTTAACGAAATTATAATCGTCAAGAACTTTGTTGTCAGACATATTATAAAGAACTGTCGGACAATACATTATAGAAGCGTCAAGATGAATGGCTGATTCATTTGAAATCATAAAGTCGATATTGGCGATGAAATCGAAAGAACTTTCTTCCTTAGGATTTGAAATGGCTATGTCGTTATTTGTCAGCCACTCTGTATCAAGATGCTGATAACGAGGATGCGGACGAAGTATCAAATCATTATAGCCTTCGTTTTTCAAGAAAAGGCAAAGACTTTTAACCTTTTCAAAATCATCTAACATATTGATTGCCACGCCTATTTTCTTAACATCACCTTTTCTCTCAACGATTTTGTCATAGAGAAAGTCAAAACGCACGCCGCCTGAAAGATAGACATCTCCATTAGGTTTTCCAGCAAAAAGATATTTATCCAGAGACTCTTGTCCATCAAGGAATGAATATGTGAAATCCAGACGTGGGAAACCTTTTTTAACAGACGCATGCTGGACATACACTGTCTTTATTCCTCTTTCTAATGCATTAAAAATCAAGCATCTATTAATATCATTGTGATCGTTTGCCAAGACCAAGACCTTGACATTATATCTTTCAAGCATTTCCCCTGCGACTTTATAAAGTCCGTATGTCGTCAGAAGTTTAGTGAAATACTTAGCAATGAGCGCTTTATCTTCCTGATTAGAGCTTTTGTAAAGTTTTATTAAGGAAAAGATATAAGGTATGCTATGCCACCAGGCACGTCTTTTATGCACGTCAGTGACATGATTATTGAGATATAAATATGTGCCTTTTTCAACCTTATTGATTATAGGTTCTAGCGAGCGACGGTTGTTGAGGGAAACGCCGAAGAAAAGCAAGCCTTTATAATTGACAGGCAACGACTTATATTTAAAATGAACTATGAAAGTATAATAAAACAACTGTCCGATGAAAATACATATCTGCATCAACAATGAAGGTTGCTTTTCCTTCACTATCCTAGATATTTCATTGATTTCTAAAACATTAAGTTTACTATATTTCATCAGAAGAATAATTTTTGTTCTTTTAGTTTATTATAATGCTCTATATCTCTCATTTTAAACACCTTGGCAGGATGACCACCTGCGACCGATAATGCAGGGATATCTTTCACCACCACGCTACCAGCCTGAATGACAGCACCTTCTCCAATTTTAACGCCAGGAAGCACTATCACGTTATTTCCCAACCAGACGTTATCTTCTATCGTCACATCTCTGACAACAAATGTATTATCATAAGGAATCTTTGATCCACAATCGTAATTATGGTAGTCTGTCAAGATTTGGCAATTGGTTCCAGAATGGAAGTTATCACCTATGGCACAACGTCCTTTACCAGTGATTTTCATACCGTTAAAGTTAACATTATAACCAAGATAGGTATTATTGCTAACAGTAGAAAATCCGTTTACGGAGAGTTTTCCTTTACAGCTTTTGGCTTTGGATTTAACTATATATCTAAATAAAAATTTAGGTTTTAATATTCTTAAAATAAACTTCCTTAACATATTCCTAAAATCTTTTCTACGAATTCACGAAATACGCCTTCGCCGCCATTTTTCGTCATCACCATCTGAGCTGATTTCTTGATATACTCTGGAGCAGAATTCGGCGTTGCAGAGATACCTGCATTTTTCAAAAGTTCGACATCGCCCAAGTCATCGCCGATGTAGGCAACATCTTCCAAAGTGATATTCAAATCTTTACAAAGATTTTGTGCAATCTCAAGTTTATTTTTGACACCTTGGAAAAGATAATCGACTTTAAGTTTAGCAGCTCTTCTTGCAACGATTTCGGTATCTTCGCCAGTTATTATCCCAACAGGGATTTCATTTTGATGTGCGAAGAGAACGCCGGCGCTGTCATAAGTATGGAATTTCTTCCACTCATTACCCGTCTGGTCATAATACATCCCGCCATCAGTCCAAACGCCGTCTATATCTGTCAATATCAACTTAGGTTTTCTCATCTATTCTAAATTTTGAGGATAAATAACTTCGTTTCTTGGTATCTCAACCTTGACTCTCTTGCCAATAACAGATTGTCTTTCAGACCATTTAAAACCGTCACCAGGACTTAAAAGATGTATATCGTTTTCTGTTATGACATCACCGACTTTAAGGTTACGGTTTGTCGCAATGGATCGTTCCAGTTTTATTTTACTGCTCAAGACATCAGGTTCGATGAAGAGATCTTCTTTTCCCATCGACATTTCTGTGATTCTGATGTCACGAATCATTCTGTTGACGCCATCTGGACCCAAAGAACCTGCCTGGTCTGTGCCTTTCATTCTTCTATCAATAGTGACGTGTTTTTCAATGATTTCCGCTCCCATCGCGATAGCTGCTACCGGCGCTGAAATTCCTATTGTATGATCAGAAAAACCAATCTTATATTGAGGATAGTTATCTTTAAGATATTTTATAGTATTGAGGTTCAGGTTATTCGGATTGGTAGGATACTGAGAAACGCAGTGTAATATTGCAATGTCATTATGATATTTGCATATCACTTCCAAAGCCTCGTCAAGTTCCTTTCTTCCGGCCATTCCTGTTGACAGAATCATAGGGATTTTTGTCTCAGCAAGAGCTTCCAGCAAAGGAATATTTGTCACATCACGGCTTGCAACTTTCAGATAATCAGGAGTAAAATATTTCATTATGCTAAGACAGGAAGGTGCGCATAATGTCTCAACGAAATCGAGGCCTTTTTCTTTTGCGTACTTATAAACTTCAAAATGTTGCTCATCAGAAAGTTCAAGGTAAGCGCGATGTTCACCGTAAGTCCTTCCAAATGAATTAGGAGAGTCATAGATTCTTGCCATTTGCGAATCAGACAACTCATGAGCCAAGTCGCGTTTTGTCATTTTCACGGCGTTCATAGACTGCAAGTCAATGCCGAAATATTCTTCCCTGACAGGTCGTGAAATCAATTCAACGATGAGTTTCGCAATATCGACAGAGCCGTTATGATTTTGGCCTATTTCACCAATTATATATGTTCCGTTTTTCATATTTACTTCTGATTCTTTAAAATTTCACCTTTCATCACCTCCAAATAATACGGATTATCCTCAAGAAAATCAATAACATTAAGAGATGTAAAATTAGGAATATAATTATTCAGTTTATTAAAAATCTCCTTCTGAACATCAAAATCGACTTGTGTGTCGATGGTCAGTCGGATGTCTTTATGTCTGTCAATTTCTGGAATTATTTCAAAGAAATTCACGTCAAATTTATCTCTATTTGCATAAATGAAATTTGTGACGTGTTCGTGATAGAGTTTCTCGTCAGTGAGCGATTTCACCTTTTCTAAAGCGCTGAGTTTCACGGCTTCCGCCCAGAATCCATAATGCGTTTTTATAGAAGGCGTGCCATCTGATGTCATGTATGACAGATAATCGCAATCAAATTGCACAAACTTCTCTAAAAGCAGTTCTATGTAAAAGACATCCAAGAAAGGATTATCGGCACATACTCTGATAATATTGTCAACACTGAATTCCTTAGCGGCATCGATAAAACGTTGAAGCACATCGTCTTCAGAACCTCTGAAATAATTGACGCCATATCTCTCGGCAATCTCCACCAAGACATCATTATTAGGATTTGAAGATGTTGCGAGAATTATATCCTCTTTATTAAAATGAGATGTTAACCTATTAAGTATCAAAGAGAAGATACCTTCATTTTCATAGAAAGGAAGTATCATCTTCTGAGGCAGTCTTGTTGAGCCAGTACGAGCCTGTATTATTATTTTCGTTTTACTCATTTCCTAAAATTGATTCTATGATATTAACATATTCTTTCGTAAGAGAACGTCTTGAATATTTCTCAATATCCTCATTTTTATTCGTAACCAATTGATTTTCCTTATATTTATTAAACATATCAACGATTACATTCTTCATTCCCTCTTTATCTTCAAAATCAACGATAACACCTCTTTGTGTTTCGTTAAGAACTTTTGCTATATCGCCGTCCACCGGTCCGATTGCAAATATCGGACGACCTGCGGCCATATATTCAAATATCTTTCCTGTCATCAGGCCTTTAACGCTAGGCGAATTGTTAATGAGAAGCAACAACACCTGGGAAGAAACCTGCTCTGCAAAAATTTTATTATGAGGGATATACGGGATTAACTCTACATTATTTTCCAAGTCATATTTCTTGATAAGATTTAAGATAGAATTATCAACCTGTCCTATCAACCTTATCCTCAACAACTTAGAAAAGTCAGTCAATGTATCATCTTTTGCGAGTTCTCCAAGAGCCTGCCAGAATATCTCTGCATTTTCCATAGCTCTAAGGACACCAATATGCGATATGGTAAAGTCTTGCGACAATACCGGTTTAGTTTCCAGTTCTTCAGTGTCAAAGTCATATCCATTTGTTATGACAGCAACATCTTTTGCGCCGTGACTTTCGAGACCTTTAGCCCAGTTCCAGCTAACGGCAACGACTTTATTCGCTTCTGTAAGAACCTCATACTGAAGTCTATGATGCTTTTTCAGACTTCGTTTAGATAATTTCAAAAGACTAAAATAATCGATGTCGGTCCATGGATCACGGAAATCGGCGATCCAAGGAATGTTAAGCTGCTTATGCAATTTCTTTGCGATAAGATGCATGGAATGAGGAGGGCCTGTGGAGATGATCGCGTCAACAGGATGGTCTTTCAAATATTTCTTAAGGAATCTCACCGATGGTCTTATCCACCAGCAGCGAGCGTCTGGAATGAAGAAATTACCTCTGATCCAGATACTTAGATTCTCTTTCCAAGTAGACTTCGTCTTTCCTTCATTGATAAAGCCAGCCTTAATCTTCTCATCTTTCTTTATCCCCAATACCTTCTTATAAAAATAATAAGGCTCAAATATCTCACGTTTTATCACCTCAGTTTCCGGTGCGATATCTTTTTCGAGCGACAAATCCTCTACAGGATATTCTGCGCCTTCCGCTGTGTATATAACAGGCTGCCAGCCATTTTCAGGCAGATACTTCGACATCTTCAACCAACGTTGAACTCCGGAGCCACCTGATGGAGGCCAGTAATATGCTATGATTAAGACACGTTTCATTTTAAAAATTAAGTCAACAGACAACGGTCAACAGTCAACAGACTTTTTCCATTCTGATTTTCTATACGTTAAAATAATTGCTCCTATCAATCCTAAGATTAAAATCAATGAAGAAGCGAATTGGATTGCATTGCCGACTTTCCAGATCTTAGGTTCGTAACGCATCATAATCTGATGGTTACCAGCTGGAATAACAGCAGCTCTCAAGATATAGTCAGCTCTGATCAAAGGACTTTCTTCACCGTCGATCCACATTGTCCAGCCTTTGCTGGTCCATATTTCAGAGAACACCACCAACTCATCTTTTGAAGAACTAAAGCTGTAAGTCAATTCGTTAGGTTTGTATGAATCTAATCTTATCATTCCATTTGCCAATATTGGTTTAAAGTCGCCAATAACATCCTTAAACTCATCATTAACAATTGCGGTTGTCCTGACGTTTGTATTTTCAATAGCATTGATCTCTTCATTAGGCGTTGCAACCCATTTGATATCAGAGACGATCCAAGCATTGCCGAAAGCACTAGGATTTCTCATCACGCCAGGTCTTCCATCTGCTTGAGCATGGATGATATACTTGGTATTCAACATATTAAGCACATTCCAGAATGAATCGCTGCCGACCTTATTGCCGCTCATATAATGATTGATGATATCTTGATAACGACGTAATTTCGCGCCATGATAACCACCGATAGATTTATGATAATAAGAAGTGCTTGCGTCGTTGAAAGTGTTCTTTGTCAAATCCATCACTCTATAGTTCAAGCTGTTATCCTGCATAATCTGCTTGTCTATCGCAGACATTGCGAAAGGCTTCTCAAAACGAGATTTGCTGATGAAGTTGTCGTTATTGAGATAACGTTTATTGATTGGATACATATCCAATATCACCAAGGCTGCCAACATCACGAACATCGCGTTGCTCTTCAATTTTCCGTTAACATTCAATAACAAAATTATTGCGACAGCTGTGATAAACAAGAAACTTCTTATAGCGTCTTTTTGGAATATTGCAATACGGACCTTTTCGAGTTCAGACATAAACATCTGATAGATAGCGCCGTCTTTTCCTGCGCTCAACTGTGCGAATTGCACTGCTTCTCCCTGACTGAAGAAGTTGAAGAACGTATTAGGCAAAATATAGAATAACAAACATAAACCTGCTGTCAATCCGAAAGATACGTAAAGATAATACATATTTTTCTTCAAGACATCTGGATTCTTCATCACCTCAGCAAGAGCAAGGAACGCAAGAATCGGCATACATACTTCAGCGATAACGAGCGTCATCGAGACCGCTCTGAACTTATTATACATTGGGAAATAATCGAGGAAGAAATCGGTGAATCCCATGAAGTTTTTACCCCAGCTCAACAATATTGAGAGTATCGTCGCTGCTAGCAACACCCATTTTATCTTACCTTTTACGACGAAGAGGCCGAGGACGAAGAGGAAACAAACTATCGCGCCAACATAAACCGGACCGCTTGTTCCAGGCTGGTCGCCCCAATAAGCGTTATTCTGAGCCACCATAGAACGCCAGCGAGGTTCCGCTTTTGCCAAAGCAGGATTGTCGTTGCCGATAAGATTTGTTGCACCACCTTTCACATTTGGTATCATCAAACTCCATGTCTCGCCAATGCCATAACTCCATTGTGTGACATAATCTCTGTCGAGACCACGAGTCTGATTTCCAGTGTTTTCAACCAAGACAGGTTTGCCACGCATCGTTTCCTTACCGAATTCATAGTTGGCGTAAAGCGATGTAGTACTTGTCATTACAGCCAAAACAGCGACAACTACAAGAATTCCGCTTGCTTTAAAGAAATCTAAATATTTTTTTGATTTTATTGTTTCAACAAACTCAGCGATGACCATGATCAGCACTATCATAAAAAGATAGTAAGTGATCTGTATGTGACCCGCTCTGATTTCCAGTGCCAATGATATTGCAGTGAGGACTGCGCCCCAAAGATATTTTCCTTTGTAAGTCATTATGATACCTGCAATTACAGGAGCCATGTAAGCCATAGCGACAGCCTTTGAGTTGTGGCCAGCGCCCATGACAATGAAGAGATATGAGGTGAAGCCATACGCCAGCGCACCGATGAAACTGACCCATATCTTACATTCCAGGACGAGGAGCAAGATAAAGAAACCCAGCATACTGATAAAGACCGACATTATAGGACTTGGGAAACCTAATCCTATGATTTTCTGCACGTATGTCATAAGGTTGCTATTTTGCTTGACACCTATATTCCATGCTGGCATGCCACCGAACATCGAGTTGGTCCAGAGAGACTGTTCTCCTGTCGCATCACGGAATTCGTTGATTTCCTGCGCCATGCCTTTGTACATTTCAATATCGTGCTGCTGAATCCTTTTACCTTCCAGAATTGGAGTAAAATAAATCAATGTTATAACCGCAAAAGCAATGATTGCGAATAATATACCTAGAAATTGTTTGTTTTTAAAGATGTTATTTTTCATAATCTTAACTTAATTCATTATTCATAATGCACAATTCATAATATTATGCATAATTAGTGTACAAATTTAATATTTATTGTTTCTTTTTTCGACTCAATTTTCAGAAAATATACATTATTTTTTTCCAACGATCTGATGAAGTCAGACGCATGGATTTCATTCATGCCAGATTTCATTTTTCCGTAATCCCTAACGAATATCAACGAAGCATTCTGATTATATATTTTAACGTTTACATCCGATGCCTCTTTCAATTCAAATTGACATATCGAATTAGATATCAGAGGATTAGGATATATGTTAATATTTTTACTGTTAATTTCTTTTAAGGAAGTAGCCGTTGATTCATAGCAGCCCATATCGATTCTATTACCGATGATTCTCTGGTTACCCGCCAAATCTTTTGAAGGAATCATAAGTCCCGCAGTGTCAGCAGTTCCGCTATTGATGGCAGGGCTTCCGCATTGAAGCTGGAAGTCACGATTCAGAATATCGACGAACATAGGATCGCTGTCGAGCATAGTGGCGGTATCGTAAACTGCAATATTTTCATAGCCATGTACTTCTTCATATCCTCCTTGCAATATAGAGTTGTAGAACTCAGGAGCGCAGTCGCTGCCCCAAACGAAAATCTGCGAGCCATCCGCTATTGTCGTAGCGCCATCATGCCAGTCGTTGCCCCAGATGATGCAATTCTTGAAGACAGGACGCGCCTTGCTATAAAACTGCATCGCTCCTCCGCCAGCAGCGATAGTGTAATTGTTTGTCATGGTGACATTTTGTATCAAAGGAGACGATGTCGCCATTGCCATAGCGCCACCATAATGATAAGCTATATTATTATCAAACAAGCAATTCGAGATTCTAACCTCATAACTGTTGCTACGCTGAATTCCCATCCCAGCAGCGTTGACGGCATAGTTATCTTCAAAAACCGCATTGTTGACATAGACGTAACAACTGTCGAAATTGACACCGCCGCCATAGCAGTTAGTGCAGTAGTTATCATGAAAATACATATCTTCCATTTCCACCTTACAATTATTAAACTGAAAGCCCGCGCCATGCATATAGACGCCTTCTTCATTGAAGCCAAAGTTCGAGTCGACTTCGCAATTCGAGATATTTACCGAGGAATGCACAGCGTAAAGCGCGCCGCCTTTTGAATCGGTAAGGTTGTGATAAAACGTTGAGTTTGTGATATTAACACAAGAATTATATATTCTTAGTGCGCCGCCATAAGACGCCACAGGGGTGACGTCTCTACCGCTGAACTCTGAACTTTGAACTTTGAACTCTGAACCAAACCGTGGACAACATCTGTTGTCTGTTGACTGTTGACTGTTGACTGCTTTTCCGAAGGAGAAATGGCAATAATCCAATAATACAGTGTCTTTTACATTTTGGAGAGCAAGTCCGTTCCAGCCTCCTTTGTCTGTTCTCCAATTGAAGAAAGCCGTTGTGTCGAGTGAAGTAAAATAGATGGAATCTTCTTCACATCCGAGAGCTTTAAAGGAACCGTTTATCGTGATGCCGGAATGACCTTTAAAAATCACTCGTGTTCCTTCGGCAATTGTCAGCGATTTGTCTTCTGGAACGATGACGTCTTTTATTACTAATACAGTATCGCAATCCCATAATCCTTCCTGAATACCAGCGACTTCCATCGTCTGTGATTTCAGTAAAAAAGGTAATAAAAGAATTATTGATACTAATATTTTTTTCATCAGAAAACTTAATTTGAAAGATACAAAAATAATCATTTTTCAGCAATAAAAATCCGCTTTATTATTTATTAGGTATTTTGTTTGAAATAAAGATTTTTCCATTATTTTTGTAGAGAAAATAAAACATTAAGGTTTATGAAAAAATTACTCTTGTTTTTGATTGTTTCTTTACCATTTTTATCATTTTCACAAGTGGGAAGAGACATCGACAGCGATTTCGATAATATGTTTCAAATCCTTGAAGATGAGATGGCAGTTCTAGAAGAAGGCGTTTTCACATTGCGCTTTGCAGATGCCGAAACTGATGAAGCAGTCAAAGATGCGACAATCGCAATCAACAATATAGGAACATACACTACAGACGCTGAAGGTTTGGTAAGATTTCCACTTCAAGCTGACGGCAAATACAGATTCTCTTTCAAGAAAGACGGCTACATCCCTGCAAACATGACTTTTGAAGTAGTAGCAGGCATGATTTATTTCAATCGTTTTTCTGTTTCCAAAATTATGGAGTTAGGCCAAATTCGTATCGTCCTCGACTGGGGCAACTCTCCTAACGACCTCGACCTTCATCTTGAGAAAGTCGGACAATATCACATCGCTTATCATCACAAAAGAGTTGCTGACGACCGCTCAGCAAGACTCGACAGAGACGACGTCGACGGCAACGGCCCAGAGACAATAACAATAACAGATGTTGACGACAACGCTTCTTACAAATGTTACGTCCACGACTTCACAAACCGTAACATCCCAGATTCAGAAAAACTCTCCAAGTCAAAAGCGAGAATATCAGTATACAACGACAACCAATTAGAGTTCGTCCTCGACATTCCAGTCGACGTAGCTGGAACACGTTGGGAAGCATTCCAACTGGACAAGAGCGTTTTCAACAAATCAAATAGAATTGCAAATTAAAATTAAGAATATCAATAATTTTTTAACAAAACAGATATGAGTAACAATAAGAAACTTTTTGAGGAATTCCCACAGGTAAGTACCGAACAATGGGAAGCCGTCATTCAAAAAGACCTCAAAGGAGCTGATTACGACAAGAAACTTGTTTGGAAAACAGCTGAAGGTTTTTCGGTAAGACCTTATTACCGCGCTGAAGACCTCAATTCAATCACATGGAACAACGTGGAACCTAACGAGTTCCCATACGTTCGTGGTAACAAGACAAAAGGCAATGAATGGTTAATCTGCCAAGACATCAACGTTGTTGACTGCAATGCCGCTAACGAAAAAGCATTAGACGCTATCAAGAGAGGCGCTAACGCTATCACATTCCGTTTAGAATACGACAAACTCTACACAGACCTCGAATTATCAGCATTGCTTAACGGCATCAACGCTAAAGAAGTCGAGTTGAGTTTCTACAACAACAAATATCATTTGCCATTATTGGAACAACTTTCAAGAATCCCAGAATTACGCGGTTCTTTGAACTATGACCCATTGACACGCTACATCCGTCGCGGCACATGGTTCATCTCTGAAAGCACAGACATGGAATTGGCTTACATCTTGACAAAAGCCGACATGCCAGGTTTCCAAACAATAGGCATCAACGCTCACGTTTTCACCAACGCAGGCGCAACAATCGCTCAAGAAATGGCATTCGCTTTGGCAGTAGGAGCTGAATATTTAGACAAATTAACTGACACAGATTTAAGCATCGACGCTATCCTTCCTAAAATGCGTTTCAACGTAGCAGTAGGCCAAAACTACTTCATGGAAATGGCTAAGATGCGTGCTTACAGAGTATTATGGGCAAACATCGCTAAGGCATTCGGCGCAAAAGAAGAAAATGCGAAGATGCTCATCCACGCTTTCAACGCACAAATCAACATGAGCTTGTACGACTCATACGTCAATATGTTACGTACAACAACAGGTTCTATGTCAGCCATCCTCGGTGGCGTTCACTCATTCAGCGTAACTC
>JAFYUH010000105.1 GCA_017549605.1 Bacteroidales bacterium | reverse complement strand
CTTGCCAGCACCGAATCTTGATGCCCACATCGGACTTACCTTATTAAGATAATCTGTGAAGACGAATGTTGTTCCTGAGCCGTCTGAACGGAAGACTGGGATGATAGCTTCACTAGGGAGCAATGCTTGTGGGTTGAGTTCCTTGATGCGTTCGTCGTTCCACATTTTTATTTCTCCTGCGAAGATGTCTGCAATGACCTCACCTGTAAGTCTGAGTTCATCAACACCTTCAAGGTTATATGCCAACACCACTGCGCCCATACATGTAGGGATGTGAATAACAGGATTCATATCCGACATTTCTTTTTCTGAGAGGAAAGCGTCGCTGCCTGCGAAGTCAACGATCTTGTCGCGTAAGTTACGCACCCCGCCGCCTGAACCGATGCCTCCGTAAGCAACAGCATCACCGTTGACTTCAGCAAATTGTTCGAAAACTACGTTGTAGAAAGGAAGTGGGAAAGTTGCGCCTGCACCAGAGAGTTGCTGTGCCTTACGAGCGCCGTTGTTTGTATTGCCGCCACATGATGTCATTGCTATGGCGAATGTCAATGCTACGATTGATAAGAAAATCTTTTTCATGATATTACGATTTTAATTTTTTGGTTGATATAATCTGTTGTTTTATAATCCGAAGTAAAAGTTCACGAATGCTGCATATGTGTTGTCTGATCCTTCTGCCTTAGGCATTGCCATTCTGAAGTTAGGAGCAAGTTTCACATTTTTGCCTAATTTGAATTGAGCACCTACGATAGCTGTTTGTTCGTCTTTAGCGATGTTCCATTCGTCGTTAGAACATAAGTCGTCGAAACGTGCATAGAGTTCTGTGTCTTTAGCGACTTTCATCGAAGCAAATAAAGAATATCCGTATTGGTCCTTGCCTGATTTGTATGACGCATTCATCATGTAATTGTATTCTGCACCTACAGTGAACTTGTCGTTTTTGTAACCAGCGAATGCTGCCATATTAATAATGTCTTCCTTGCCTTCTTCAGCACTTGCGTTCAAACCGCTGTACAAACGAATCTGGAAACCTTTGACTGGAGTGAGTGTCACGCCTAAACCGTAATTCAATCCGTTGTCTTTCTGAATTTTCTTGTAACCTTCACCGTTTACTACGATAGCGTCTGCTGAAATCCAGTTGGCGAATTTGTAAGCTACTGACATACCTAAGTCTGCGCTGCTACCGAATTTATATTGGTCTTGGAATGATTTCATGATGTAACGATAACCCCAGAATTTTTCTTGGAAGTTGAACTGTGTTGTTGAAATGAGACCTCCGTTCAATGTCATGCTTCCTTTCTTCCATGATAACATAGCGTTCTTGATATATGCGATACGTTGCATGTCTGAAACGTCGCTTGACTTGCCGATGTCCATGACGCTTTTAACAGAAAGTCCGTTGCCTAATTTATATTCATATCCTAAATATGCACGTTCTAAATCAAAACCTTTGTTGTCATTGGCACCGAAGTTAACATTGAAATTTCCGAATGTCTGTACTATCGCCTTTCCTTTAGGTTCTTCTACTTTTACGTTTTGTGCGTTTGCGCTGATACCGACGCATGCTAAAAATGCTGCTACGATTAAATTCTTTCTTTTCATTTTGTTAAATTTTAGTTGTTTGCTTAATGTTATTTTTTCGTCTTAATTCTGCCGCAAAAGTATCTTGATTAGATTTCAAAAATGTTTCAAAAAAATTAGACTTAGGTTAAAGAAAATTTACGTTTCTTACATTTGTTACATTTTTATTAAATTTATCTTCGTCTTACAAAGACTCATTTTTTATCTTTAATTTTGCAAGAAATATATCTGCATATCACGCATATTTTCACATATTAATATATATGAAGATACTTGAGATACGTGGAGACTAAGAAAATGCATATGACCACTGAACGTATTTTGATAGTTGATGATGAAGAGACTTTATGCGAAGTCTTGAAACTGAATCTTGAAAACGAAGGTTATGATGTCGACATCGCCTTCAGCGCAGAACAAGCACTGACACTTGACCTGAAACAATATTCGCTTATCCTCCTTGACATTATGATGGGTGAAATAAGCGGCATCAAGATGGCGAAGATGCTTAAAGCCGACGTCACGACAGCCGACATACCTATTATATTCTGCACCGCCCGCGACTCAGAAGACGATATGGTCATGGGATTGAATATCGGCGCCGACGATTATATCATGAAACCTTATACAGTTCGCAATGTGATAGCAAGAGTGAAAAGCGTCTTGCGTCGCGTTTCTGCTCATAAAGGAAATAATGTAGTTCAAGCCAACAAGCCTAATGTGCTAAAGGTTGACGGTCTCCACCTCGACCTTGAATTCAAACGCTGCATAGTCGACGGCGTCGAAGTGAAACTCGCAAGAAAAGAATTCGAACTTTTGGCGTACCTCATCTCACATCGTGGCAAGATATGCTCTCGCGAACAGATACTCAGCAGAGTATGGAGCGACGAAGTCATCGTCCTTGACCGCACCATCGACGTCAACATCACACGTCTGCGCTCTAAAATCGGCAACTATGGTTCTTATATTGTAACACGTTCAGGTTTTGGCTATGGATTCAGTGATTAAATTATCGTATCACAAGCGACTCTTCCTGATGTTGCTTGCTTTTTCATGGACCATAATATTATGTTTCGTGAGTTTCCAGTATTTGCGCGAGAAACAATACAGATCGGAATCTATCAACGTACAGCTGCAATTATATAACTTGCATCTTCTCTCAACAATAGACGAAGGTCTTCCATACGAAGATTATATCGCGACAAAAGAACAACCTTTCGACGACTTGCGCGTAACCGTAATTTCTCTCTCAGGAGCGGTCGTTTACGACAATATGATCTCCATCGATTCTCTTGATAATCACAGCATGCGTCCTGAAGTGTCTTCCGCCTTGAAGAAAGGCTCCGGATATCATATCGGACGACAGTCAGCCAGCGACGGACGAGAATATTTCTACTCCGCGACAAAAGGAGAAAGAGCCGTGGTCCGCACCGCAATACCTTATTCCGCATCATTGCATGAACTCCTGCGTGCCGACTGGACTTTCCTAAGTATCATGATAGCAATGAGTTTCATCATGGGTGTATTGGCATATTTCGCAACTAAAAGATTAGGCAACAACATCGAGCGTCTCAACCGTTTCGCTGCTAAAGCAGATAAAGGCGAGGCATTCGACGAAGCAGAGTCATTCCCTAACGACGAACTCGGCTCCATATCTAATCACATCGTGAAATTGTATGCCCAGCTGCAGCAGACTATCAAAGACAGAGACATCGCTCATGAAACAGCCTTGCGTGAGGAGCAAGAGAAAATACGCATCAAACAACAACTTACGAATAACATCAACCACGAACTGAAGACACCTGTCGCTTCTATACAAGTATGTCTTGAGACATTACTTTCTGGCATAAATCTTACCGATGAAAAACGCCAGGAACTGATAGAACGTTGTTACGCCAACAACGAACGTCTCCGCCGTCTGCTCGAAGACGTCTCGCTCATCACCAGAATGGAAAGCGGCAGCCTGCTGATCGGAAAAGAAAGCGTCACGATAAACCATATCATCGATGAGGTAAAAGAGGAATTGGATATCATGCCTGAAAACGAACGACTTAACCTACACATTGATTTCAATGAAGAAGTCGTTGTGGATGGAAACCTGTCGTTGATAGGATCGATATTCCGCAACCTCACAGAAAACGCCATCGCATATTCTGGAGGCAAGAACATCAATATCATCTTGATTAACAACAACGAAGAAAGCTGCACTATAAGATTTGAGGATGACGGATGCGGCGTGGATGAGACACAGCTGTCTCGTTTGTTCGAGAGATTCTATCGCGTTGACAAAGGTCGGTCTCGTCGTTTAGGCGGCACCGGACTCGGACTCGCCATAGTGAAACACGCCGTGCAGTTCCATGGCGGAAACATAACAGTCTGCAATCGCGAAGAAGGCGGATTACGTTTTGAGTTTTCGTTGAAGAAATAAAGCTGTTCATCATTATTTGACTCTATCATAAAATTATTTATCGTATCTTTGTATGCAAATCTCATCGCATCATGAAGATACCAAGATTATTTTTTTTATTGATATTGTCATTTTTCATAACAAATATCATATATGCCCAGCAAAATGGCAGCCTGCAAGGCATCGTCAAAGACGCTGGTAATAAAGAAGTTCTATCTGGCGTAACGGTTTTTGTCGAGTCTCTTAAGAAAGGAACTTCTACCGATATAAACGGACATTACCAGCTTTCATTACCAGAAGGTGATTACGACATAACTTTTTCTTTCGTAGGTTATATATCTGCAACTAAAGAAGTTAAGATCACAAAATCCGCAAAGACATTAGACGTAAGCCTTAAAGTCGACAACAAAATGCTCGATGAAGTCGTCATCTCCAGTCAACGTAAAGACGCCAATATCAGAGAGTTAAAGATGAGCGTACAGACCATCGACATGGTAAGAATCAGAAAGATACCTTCATTAATGGGCGAAGTCGATGTGATAAAAAGCATCCAGCTCCTACCCGGCGTACATGCCGCTTCCGAGGGTTCATCGGGTTTCAGCGTACGCGGCGGCAATCCCGACCAGAACCTCATACTCTTGGACAACGTGCCTATCTACAACGCATCTCACTTCCTTGGTTTCTTCTCGATATTCAACAACGACGTCATCAAAGACGCTACATTATATAAAGGCGACATCCCTGCGATGTACGACAGCCGTCTTTCTTCAGTATTAGATATCAAGACTTTAGACGAAGTTCCTCATAAATTCAATATGCAAGGTGGCATCGGCGCTCTGACCAGCCGCCTCACTTTAGGCATGCCGTTCAACAAAGGCAAAAGCGCATTCCTGATCGGAGGACGTATCACCTACGGCGGCGTCATCGCTTGTAATTTATTCAAAGAATTAAGAGGCAACTCATTGCATTTCTACGACTTCAATGCCAAGATAATGCATACCATTAATGATAAGAACAGAGTCTTCATCTCGACATATCTCGGCGATGACGTATTGGGTGTCGTCGACTTGCTGACAATGAAATACGGCAACAAAAACGTCACCACTCGCTGGAACCATATCTTCAACGACAAACTAACGTCTAACCTTTCTCTTTTCTATACTAAATACAGATACGATATCGGCATCGACATGAATCCTTACGAATTCAATATCATAGCAGGCATCGAAGACGTCTCCGCCAAATACGACTTCACCTTTTTGATGAATGACAATATAACATCACGCTTCGGTGCAGCTGCCACCTTCCACCAATACGGACAAGGCAAATTGAAAGACAAGACCGGCACAATAGCGAATCTCCTCGGCGTCGATCCAGCGAGTGAAGTCGTCCGCAAGGCTTTGGAATATGCGCTTTATTACACCAACGACCATAAATTAGGACCTTTGTTCTCAATACGATACGGACTCAGACTCTCGATGTTCCAGAATATCGGCGCTGAGACATTATATCTCTTCGACGACAATTACGAATGCTACGACCAGATAGATTACGCCAAAGGTGAAATTTTCAACACTCAAATAAACCTAGAGCCACGCCTTGGCGCGATATATCAAATCGATGAGTTTTCTTCAGTGAAGGCGTCTTATCTAAGAACCGTTCAGTATGCGCAAATCGCGACCAACGCTACCGGCGGCATCCCCTTCGACCTCTGGTTCCCTTCCAGCCCTAACATCGAGCCTCAGAAATGCGATCAGTTTGCATTGGGATATTTCCGCAACTTCCTGAACGACGAGATCGAGACATCAGTAGAAGTATATTACAAGAAAATGCATAACGTCATCGACTTTGCCGACAACGCTTCTTTCATCGGCAACGTATACGTCGACGGCGAGGTAAGAAAAGGCAAAGGCTACGCCTACGGCATCGAGTTCCTGGCAAGAAAAAACTTCGGCGACCTCTCTGGATGGATTTCTTATACTTACAGTAAATCAATGAGAAAGACGCCTGGCATCAATTTCGACAGAGAATACGTGTCACCTTACGACAAGCCTCATAACATCAGCATCGTACTCAATTACGCCTTCAGCAAACGCTTCGATGTTTCAGCGACATGGGTTTATACCATAGGACAGCCAGTGACATATCCTTGCGGAAAATACACAATAGACGGAATAACATACGCCATCTACGACGGAAGAAACAACAGCCGCTACCCTGATTATCATCGCCTTGACTTATCAGCAACCATCAAATGCAAGGAAAAGAAAAAATGGCAAGGCGAATGGAACTTCTCCGTTTACAACGCCTACGGACGCAAAAACACCTGGGCGGTTTTATTCTTGCCTGAAGGAAATACCATAAGCACTCAAAGAGTCGCACTTTTCTCATTCATACCATCTGTCTCATATAACTTCAAATTCTAAATGCCATGAAAAAACATATTACATTACTGATATCAATACTCATCATATCATTCGCGATGACATCCTGCATCGACGACTTCAGAATCGATACTGAAGACGGAAAGAATCTCGTTGGCATAAACGGTTATTTTACAAACGAATACAAGAAACATCAGATCGTCATCAGCAAGACGACAGACTTCTATGCCGAAGAAGACGCCGAAATGATTTCCGGCGCGGAAGTCTTTATACACGATGGCGTTGACACAATATATTTCGAGGAGACAGACAGAAAAGGATATTACGAAACAATCGATTCTGTAGCCGGTATTCCTGGACACACATATTATCTTTCAGTAAATATCATAGACGAAGACGGTTTGCATAATTATTATTCACAATCAAGAATGAATGAAAATATCAGTCAGATTGACTCTATGGTTATAAAAGATGTCGAAGACCCTCTCATAAGTAACTTCATGGGCCTCGCCTCTTACACTCTTACTAATTTATATCCTTATTTCCAGACCATTGATGACCCAAAGGTCAATTATCTCACAAATATAATCATCAATGACACGAGTGCAAAATATAATTCGTATTTCGATTACAGCACCATTTCAGTAAGACATATGTCAGGAATGTATTTCAACGGTCCAGAGATGGTCAGCATGATCGGCGAACAAAGCGTACATACATTCAAAGCCAAAGAGGGATATTATGAAGATAACGATAGCCTCAATTTTTTTGAGTTCGACTATTATCCTTCAGCAATGCCCGGCGACAAAGTCACCTTATGTATCTACAGCGTAAACCAGGATTTCATAACATATCGCAACGACATTATGAGCAGCTTTGGATCCAATCCGATGATGGGAACGCCGTATAATGTCGCCACAAACATATATCCTGGTGGTACTGCAGTAGGCTTTTTCGAAGCATTATCGGTCACAAAAGCTAGTTTTACATACTGATAATCAAGCAATAAAAAATATTTTTAAAAAAGTTTATTTTTTTGTTGGAAGTTAAGAAATAAATCGTATCTTTGCATCGTCTTTTTAAGGCAAGTTCTTAATGACAGATTGGGGGAGTCGCATAGTGGCAATTGCAACAGACTGTAAATCTGTCCTCGAATGAGTTCGGTGGTTCGAGTCCACCCTCCCCCACGAAAGAAGCACTTCAAACGAAGTGCTTTTTTTGTTTTAACAACATAACATTCATACAATGTCAAGGTCTGATATCAAAAGTAAATCTCAACTCACGCCAGTACTGAGCATCAACGCATCAGATTCAGTTGGCCATGTTGGCATTCAAGCTGATATCAGAACCATCACCTCTCTCGGACTTTATGCTGTAAGCGCAATAACGTCAATTGACCACAACGACTTACCTTCCGATTTAATAATATCACAAGTCAGGAACATAGTAACATCTTTACATCCTAAAGTCGTTAAAATCGGTTTGATTCGTGATGCTTCTACAATAAAAATGATTAGAAATGAAGTCATTGGCGCTCATCGCATCGTCCTCGCTCCTGGGATATTTTCATCAGACGGGACATTGCTCATGCCCGAAGACGCCATCGAAGCGATGAAACGTCATCTCATTCCAATAGCGTCCATTCTGATTCTACGCAGCAAAGAAGCCGAGAAATTGTTATCCCGCAAGATAAACACCAACGATGATATGATTGAAGTCGCTCGTGCTCTTACAGATATAGGAGCGGAATCTGTATTGCTGAGAACTTCAAAACACAACGACGGTCTGCTCACCACATTGCTTTACGAAAACGGCAAGGCACATTTCTTCACCTCACACAACACCGAAGGCTGGCAGAAACATGGTGTCGGTGGAGCGCTTTCTTCCGCGATAGCCTCTCGCCTCGCCTATGGCGACGACATTGAAGACGCGATAAAAAACGCCCACGACTACATGCACAAACAAGTCGTTTACGCAGTGTCAAATAAAGAAGTTGAATCTCGCAAGACTGTAATATACAATCAGTTCATGTCGTTATTGGCAAAATATCACAACACACATCACGAGGTTGCTTTCTATGCCGACAAACTCTGCGTAAGTACACGTTATCTATCACAGATAACCAATATCTTCTTAAATATCAGTCCGAAAGATGTCATCGACGACTACATCTTAAAAGAAGCCAAAGTATATATCGAAACCACCAATCTTTCCATACAGGAAATCTCATACAAACTCGGATTCTCCTCACAGACAACGTTTTCCATATTTTTCAAAAGAAAAGAGAACTGCTCGCCGACGGAATATAAGAAATCGCTGTGAGCTGTGAGCAATGAGCTGTGAGCAATGAGCCGTGAGCTCGGAGCCCCCAATGCGTTAGGGATTGCAGCGGCATCCTTTGCGAAGCGAAGTTGGGAATTGGGATTCGGGAACGGGGATTTGGGAATTTGGAGATATTTTTGAGCGAGGAGAAAACAGAAGCGAGCAAAGATAGAGCGGAAAGCCCGACGCGTAGCGGAACGCCCAAAAGAAAGACACCAAGTCACCAAGTCACCAAGACGCTGAGACTCCAAGTAAAAATTACGCCCTGCCTTCGACCGGCTCAGGCACCAGTTTATTGCTCACAGCTCACGGCTCATTGCTCATATCTTTATTTTTCGGAACTAAATTTTACAAAATCGGAATAACCAAAAACATTTCTTTCTTTAATTTCATTCTTTTGCAGCGTAATTTAAAATCTGTTAAAAATGAAAGAAAGAATAGAAAAGAATCTTGCTGAATTATTAAAAGGTGGCGTTATAATGGATGTCACAAATCCTGAACAAGCTCGCATTGCAGAAGCTGCTGGCGCAATGGCAGTTATGGCACTTGAAAGAGTTCCTGCCGACATCAGAGCGGCGGGCGGAGTGTCACGCATGAGCGACCCAAAGATGATCAAAGAAATACAAAAAGCCGTATCGATTCCTGTCATGGCGAAATGTCGTATCGGTCATTTCGTTGAAGCACAGATCCTTGAAGCCATCGGCATCGACTATATAGACGAAAGCGAAGTCCTCTCTCCTGCCGACGACGTTTTCCATGTCAACAAGAGACAATTCAACGCTCCGTTTGTTTGCGGCGCACGTGACTTAGGCGAGGCATTACGTCGCATCAGCGAAGGCGCGATGATGATAAGAACAAAAGGCGAAGCTGGCACCGGCGATATCGTCCAAGCAGTACGT
>JAFYUH010000104.1 GCA_017549605.1 Bacteroidales bacterium | reverse complement strand
TCTTTGCTCAGCATGGAATCGGGAACAACTTTGTTACGTTCGGACATAATTTTATGTTTTTACAAATTTAATAATAAAGAAAATACGAGACTCATTTATGAATCCCGTATTCTCGATTTACACAAAATTATGTATGGTGCCGTTTAAAAATCCCTAATTCCTTTAATTGGGGGTTTCTAATATTGGTTGTTTTAACTTTATCCATAAACATAACATAGGTGTGTCTTTGAATTTAGTTAAGCATATATCTGCATCTTTTAACATTAACGTCCTATACCAATTATCTGTTTTTAATTGAGGAAGTTCTACCGTCTCATTGAATAAAGTAAAATTAGCTCCCATATCATTAAATGCTTTTACCATCCTATTAACTATTATCTCGATTTCTCTTGCAAGAATTGGTTGGTTTAAATCATTATTCTTGTGAAGTATAATAATTGTTTCATCGCTTGATATTCTCTCTATCATGCAATTGAAATAACCAAAATACTTATTTGATGTATTCAAGTAAGTTAAAGTATGTTCTGGTGTCGTTTCTATTTTAGAAACTTGTCTTGCAATATAATCGTCTATAACCTCGTCGAAATATTCACGAGCAGATTTCTTGTTAGTATTAATCGCCTCTTCGAATTTTTCAATGAACTCATCTATTGAATATACTTTAGTGTCAAAATTGAAAAGCTTATATAATGTTTTGCTCTTAAGGCGTAGCCCTTCATCATCGCTAACTATACAATCGCAATAAGAGCCGAAAAAACTATGACAGCAATCAGCTTGCATATTTTGAAACTTAACCTTTTTGCGAGCCTCTTTGTTTACTCCGAACAAATCAAGCATCATATATGACATGTAATAGACTGTTGCTGAATCTGAGGAGGATAAGCCCGTTTGGGCTAAAACAGCTTTAATAGTTTCTATAAATGATAATCCTAGTGGTGACGATGATAATTGCTCATTGAATTTCTCTTCACCATCTGCTTTAATTTCTTTCGGATTGTAATTTGCAATTGTTTTATCTCTTGTCTGTTTATAAGCTTCTTTGTTCTTATAAAAATTGTACGCAATAAAATTCATCAACGATTTAAACGTTGTTACATCCACTTGTAGTTCTTCAGAAGAAATTGGAGTACGTTTTGTCAACCAATCAAAACCTAATTCTCCCTTTAAGTCCTTGACACTAATATCTGCAATGTTATTTATTGCATTTCGCTGTTCCACTGTTAATTGCGAGAAATCAAAATTCTCCATCCAAGAGAAATCTCCGACTTTACCTATCGTTTCAAAGGCATCACGCGGAGATTGTTTCATTACCTCTTGTTTATATGCCTCATAGATTAGGGTAAGTCGTAAAATAGCTCAAGAAATACAACGAACTGATTGTCAGAGTAATAAATATTTTGTATCTTAGTAGTAGGAAATAAAAATTCCTCCGAACACCGTGGAAAAGTGAATTTCGGAGGAAATGAGCAAAAATAACTCATGGCAAAGGTACAAAAATTATCCGACATTCAGCAAGAAATTGCATTTACCGAGTTTGATTTTTATCTTCGATACGAAGAGAGCTTCAAGACAACGGAACTTGGACGCATCAAGTGTATCCTTCCTCTTCGAGAGATGGCGATATCGTTCGGGTTGCTAGAGGAGAAGCCGAATAACTTTAGGCCAAAGCGAGGCAGGAAGTCCTTCTTTACCCCCGAAGGTAAGGTTGCTTTGGCGTTCTTGAAGATGTATACCGGCTTGTCAGCACCAAAGCTGATGGAGGCATTGAATGGAAATATCCATTATCAGATCTTCTGTGGAATCAGAATCAGTCCTGAAAACCAGTTAACAAACTATAAGCTGATTGACGTCATCCTGCTGGAGTTGTCCCGGAAGTTGAAGATCCAGGAGCAGCAGAAAGTACTTGCAGCTGCATGGAAGCCCTATATGAAGAACCTCGACACAGTCTATACAGATGCAAGTTGTTATGAAAGTCTTCTTCGTTTCCCGACCGATGCCAAGTTGCTTTGGGAATGTGTCGAGAGAGCATACAAGATGATGTGCGGTATCAGTTCTCAGCTTGGCGAACATCGATTGAGGACGAAGTACAATGATATTGAGAAAGTTAACCTGGCATATAGGAAGCAGCGCAAGCATACTCATAAGCAGACACGGAAGATGATCATGCGACTGCTTGCATTGCTGGGCAAGATACTGGGAGAAATCCGCAGACAGTTGCGTGTCCACTCGGATGAAGCACTATTGAATGACAAGCAGTTGGATATGCTTGATACCATCACGCGGGTATACCGACAACAGAAGAACCACTTCAAGAGTGGCGACTCTCGCGAGAGCATCCCTAATAGAATTGTAAGCGTCAGCAAGCCTTACATCAGACCGATAGTCAGAGGCAAGGAGACCAAGACGGTCGAGTTTGGAGCGAAGTGTAATAACATATTGATTGATGGTATCTCATTCATTGAAAAACTGTCATTCAATGCCTTCAATGAAGGTACAAGACTGCAACATTGCGTGTCTCTGTCAGAGAAACTGACTGGAGTGCCGGTAAAGAAGATAGGTGGCGACCAGGGCTACTCGGGAAACGACAACCGAACCTTCTGGAAGGAGAACAAGATCGAGACCTCGTTCACCCCAAAAGGCAGAAGCGGCAAGAATGAGATAAAGAATGCTACCAAGAGAGAACTTGCCAGGGTGAGAGCCACAGCGATGGAAGG
>JAFYUH010000103.1 GCA_017549605.1 Bacteroidales bacterium | reverse complement strand
ATACCGAATTCATTACTGATACCTCTGAAAGAATAACCTTCCTCTAGCATTCTCATGTATTTAAGTAATGCTTCATAATCGTGTTTTTTGCGCATAAAGAAACCCCAAAGTTTTTTGTCCAAACTTTGGGGTTCACTTCACTCCTGTGGCGTCTTAAAAATTGAAAGTTGAAAATTTGTAGAGACGCGTCAATGATGTGATTTATAAAATAAAGTAATGTGATTTTGATATAATGGACATCATTGACACGTCTGTAATTGTCGAAGTGATGAAATAATTGTAAATAATTCCTAATTCCTAACTCCTAATTCCTAATTAAAATGTTATTTTTGCATTGACAAATGAAGAATTCTATGCTTAAAAAAATCACTCTCATATCATTGGTATTATTATCAATAGTTTCTTGCGATAACAAACAAAATTCCAAACCTGCTGCAAAGCCTGCACCTCAGGCAAAGCAGGTCGTGATTCCAGATTTCAATGCCGACTCGGCATATAATTACGTTAAGAAACAGTTAGATTTCGGACCTCGTGTGCCAGGCAGCGAGGCTCATGCTCAATGTGCTGACTGGTTCGTCGACTTCTTCAGCGACAAGGCAGACACCGTCTATGTGCAGAATTTCAGGACACGTCTTTATAATGGCAACGGCATCGACGGCAAGAACATCATCGCTGCTTTCAATCCAGAGGCGAAGAAGAGAATCCTGCTCGCGGCTCACTGGGATTCGCGTCCTTTCGCCGACCACGACCCTGACGAAAACAACTGGAACACTCCTATCGACGGTGCCAACGACGGCGCAAGTGGAGTGGGAGTGCTTATGGAAATAGCAAGAGTGATTAAGGAAAACCCTTTGAACATTGGCGTCGACATCATCCTCTTCGACCTTGAAGATTACGGAGCTCCGTATTATCTCAACCTCATGACAAACAACGACTGGGCTCTCGGTTCTCAATACTGGGCAAAGAATCCGCACATATATAACTACCGCGCTTATTTCGGAATATTGCTCGACATGGTCGGCGGCCCTAATCCTAAATTCCCTAAAGAATATTATTCACAGCAGTTCGCTCCAGCCTTGAGTAACGATATATGGAGAATGGCTCGTGAGATTGGCTATTCGGATTATTTCACAAACGAAATAGGCCATCCTATCAACGACGACCATATTTATGTGAACGTCCACGCAAGAATCCCGATGATCGACATCATACATCTTGAAAATAACAGCGAAAGCTCATTCTATCCTTATTGGCATACTGTCAAGGATAATATCGAACAAATCGACCCTAAGACTTTAGGAATGGTCGGCGATGTTGTTGTTAATGTCATTTATAGGAATTAGGAGTTAGGAGTTAGGAGTTAGGAGTTGGGCGGTTTGATTTACTGACATCTTGTAGTTTCTTCCGAAGATGATGGCTCTGTTGTCGTCGATATGACCTGCAGGGAAGTTGAAGCATACAGGTATTCCTTTGTCGGCGACGCGTTCCAGTATTATCTCTTCAGCTGTCTTTCCGAAAGGAATGTTGTTGTCGTGCATCTTTGTCAATCCTCCGACGACAAGGCCTTTGATGCCGTCAAGTTTTCCAGCTCTGTCCAAGGCGAACATCATTCTGTCGATATGATAAAGATATTCGTCAAGGTCTTCCAAGAATAAGATTTTTCCTTTAGTGTCAGGGAATGTGGCTGAGCCTAACATGCTGTATAATACAGAAATGTTGCCGCCTACTATCTCTGCTTCCGCCTCGCCTTGTATGTTCAATGGCGAGTTTTTTATTTCGTAATGTAAAGGCTGTGATGTCAGAGCGTCTATCAGAGAATTCAGCGAATCTTCAGTGTTGTCGCGGAAGTTGATGGGCATGGTGGCGTGTATGCTCTCGTAGCCTAGGCTCTGCATCTTGGCATGCAAGACGGTGATGTCGCTGTATCCGATTATCCATTTAGGTTTAAGGGCAAATTTCTCGAAGCTGAGTCTGTCGATGATGCGTACTGTTCCGTAGCCGCCTCTCGCACATAAGATGGCGTCGATGTCGGGGCTGTCGAGATACGATTGCAAGACACTCGCGCGCAGTTCGTCATCGCCGGCAAACTGACCGCTGACGGCAAAGAGACGTTCGTCATAGACAGGGACGAAACCTCTGTCGCGGAGATATTGTAAAGAATATGCTAAATCCTCTTCTGAAATGAATCTTGCAGGCGATACTATGGCGATTTTTGACCCTTTGGATAATGGCTTCGGAGCAATCATTTTCTTGTATTTTTAAACATACAAATTTACGAAAAAAATCATATATTTGTTGCCTAGAATTTATTAGTTTAAGGCAAATATTATTATTAACGAAAATGTTTAGTATGAAAAGATTATTTATCTTTACAATGATGTGCTTGATGGGATTATTTTCACTCAATGCACAGACAAAAGAAGGATTGACTCCTGTGAAATGGGTCTCCGCTGCCGAAAACGAAACATCTGTCGATGTCAAGTGGAGCATGGACTTCTCAAACACATCAATGGAAAATTTCGAAATCGGAAGCTTTATCCAGAGAGACTGGAAAAACGATGGAGAATATCCATGGGTTATCACAGAAGACGCTTATCAAGGTAAATACGCTATGAAATCATCATGCGAGAAAGTTGACAAGGCTCAGTCTATAATAGAGTTGGAAGTCAACGTTCCATACGATGGATTTGTAGCATTCAACCACAGAGTGTCATCAGAAGACAATGCCGACTATGGCAACTTCTATATCGATGGCGAATTGCAAACAACAATCTCAGGCAATAGAGAATGGAGATATGTAGAGTTGTTTGTTAAAGAAGGAACTCACACTTACAAATGGGAATACGTAAAAGACGGATCAAGACATACTTATGCTGATGCTTATTTTGTAGACAATATCGTGTTCTATAAAGAAGCTGAAGCTAAAACAGGCTGGATCGGTTATGATGACGACAAATGGGCAACTTCAATCGGAACAGGTGAAGTCGGTCCAATGTACTGGGGTGTAAGTTTCCCTGTGACAGTTCAATATGCTGGACAAACAATGACAAAGCTTGCAGTCTATGACGCTGAAAAAGGCGGCTTTGCACAATACACAGCCAATATCTACCTCGGCGGCGAAACAGCTCCTGAGACATTGGTTTCAACACAAACTTTCAGCTTGCAAGGCAAAGGCGGATTCGTTGAAGTAGAACTCTCTACTCCAGTAGCTATCGACGGAACACAGCCATTGTGGATCACTTTATACTGCGAACAATCATTATATCCAGCAGCGGCAAGCTTGAGATCTGAATATCTTACAGCAGACTGGCTCTCTCTCGATGGTAAAGAATGGAGTCATGCACCTGAGTACAAATTGCATACATCATGGATGGTGAGAGGCTACTTGGAAGATGCAGCTGGTAATGTAAGAGCATTGGCAGAAGAAGGCGAGAGATATAACCTCTATAGAAAAGATTTGTATAACAACACAACAGAACTTCTCGCTGCAAATACAACAGAGACATCTTATACAGATAACGCTTGGGCTACAATGGGAACAGGCGCTTACAAATGGGGCGTTTCAGTTCTTGGTGATGCAGCTGCAGAATCAGAAGTGGCTTGGTCAAACACACTTTCTAAAGATATGTTGACAGAAGTCACTGTCACCGTTGAAATAGACTCAAAAGATCCTGTTGCTGGTACATCAATCAGCCTTGTTAATGAAGTGGAAAGCGAATACAGCTACACAATTGCATTGGGTTTGAGTGATACATTTACATTCAAAAACTTCCGTAAAGGTGTTTATACAGTAAGTATCTTGAAAGAAGGCTTCAATTCGGAATACAACGGCAAGACTGTTGAAATCTGGGAAGCTAAAGAAATAAATTGCAAGCTCACAGAAGATACTGCTCCTGTTAAAGATTTATATGTTTCACCAACAGGCTGGGCTATGTGGGAAGGCAACAGCGTAGGCGCTGGCGATGAATTCTCATTCGACTTTGAAGACGGAACATTGAATGGCTGGACTACAATCGACGCTGACAACGACAACTATACATGGCAAAACTCAATTGAAATCATGGTTCCAGGTTCAGGTCATAACTCAAGTATCGCTTGCGTTACATCAATGTCATGGATCTATGGCTTGATTCTTACACCAGACAACTATCTCGTTACAGATAAGAAATACAGAATCGATGAGACATCAAAATTAAGATTCTGGGTTTGCGCTCAAGACGCTTCAGCTCCAAACGACCATTACGGCGTTGCTGTATCATTCGGCGGCAATACTGACCCAGCAGAATTCACGACAATCTGGGAAGAAACATTGACAGCTAAGTCAGGCGTAAGAGGCAACCGCGACACTAAAGATCAAGGCGCATGGTATGAAAAAGTCGTCGACTTAAGAGATTACGCAGGTCAGGAAATATATATCGCATTGCGTCACTTCAACTGTACAGACCAATTCTATATCAATGTTGACGACATCTCTTTGGAAACAGACGAAAGAAGCAGCAGAGCTTTACAGTCATATAATGTTTACTTGGATGGCGAGTTGGTTGCTGAAGGCTTGTCAAAACCTTATTATCAACATGAAGACCTCGTCGATGGAAAGACATATACAACAACAGTCGTTCCTGTCTACACTATGGGCAATGGCGAAGAAACATCATACACATGGACAAAAGTCGCTTGTGACAATTATGAAGGCCTTTCAGATTTGACAGCAGAATATTCAAATGGCGTAACAACAATCAACTGGACATTGCCAGCAACAACAGCTAAATCAACAAGAGCAGAAAATTGGCTGAAATATGACAATGGCGAATACAACGAACGTATTGGTCTTACATACGACGGAACAAACTTCGAACAATTCAAGTGGGGCGTTATGTTCCCAGCATCAAGCGTTGCACAATATGCAGGTCAATCTCTTTTGAAAGTCGCTTTATATGACTGCGAAGCATACGAAGGCGAACTCTTTATCTATGAAGGCGGCAGCATCGCTCCTGAAACATTGTTGCATTCTCAGAAATATACAATGACAGGCTCTTTCTCTTTCCAAGAAGTAGCATTGACATCAGCTGTTGAACTCAGCGGAAACAAAAACGTATGGGTTGTTTTCTCTAACGGAAACGGCAAACAGCCAGCAGCAGGATGCTTGGATCAAGGCGATGCTAACGGACGTTGGCTCTATTATGATGGCTATGGATGGTTAGACAATATGTATGTTTCAATGCCTGCATTTACCTGGATGATCCGCGCTTGCGTTGGTGACGCAGCTCCTGAAATTCCAGCAGCAGAGACTCTCGGCGTGATGGTCTATCGTGACGGACAGCTCATCTCTAAACTTGCACAAGGCGAAACATTCGTAGATGAAAAGACAACAGCAAATGCTGAATATTCATTAAGAGTGGTTTATGGCGGTGAAAAAGACTTGACATACTATGCAATGTCATGCCCTCAAACAATAATGGCAGACCTTGCTTGCCAAGCACCTAAGGCATTAAATGCTTATGCAACATCATATCCTGACGGAAGATTCGGAACAATGTTGTATTATCCATATGCTGGTCCAACATCAGAATGGTTGCACTATGACGATGGTTATATGGTAGAAGCTGTCGGTGGTATAGAGTCATTCTACTATGGCGTTAAGTTCCCTGTTGAAAAACTTGAAACTTATGCTGGTACAAATATCACTAAGGTCATGTTCTATGATTTCTTAGAAGGCGGCGGCACTAATGAAGCTACAGTCCATATTTACTATGGCGGCGATAACGCTCCTGAAATTTTGGTACATACACAATCTTATGTAGGATCAGGCGCAGGCACATGGGCTGAAATAGAATTGTTGGCTCCACTACCTGTAAGCGGTGAAGAAAACATCTGGGTTGTTATTAAGACTGACAAAGGCTTGGCATATCCAGCAACATTGTCAAAAGACTGTGGCGATTCAAATGCTCGCTGGTTCTCAGGTGACGGCGTTAACTGGATGGATATAATAGGCTACAACCTCGAAGGTTCATTCATGATCCGTGCTTTCGTTACAAGCGAAAGAGGTGTGGCAACATCAATAGATCCTTCAACAAGAGGCCTTGCATTTAAGAACTATAATATCTATCGTGGCGCTTCTTTAGAAAATATGGAGGTAGTAGCAACAACAACTGCTAAGTCTTATTTCGATGAAGTAGAAAAAGGCACTTACTACTATCAAGTTACAGCTGTTTATGAAGAAGATGGTATAGAATGCGAATCAGAACCAGCAAAGACTTATAATGACGAAACATTAGACTATGTCGTGGTTGAAGTTACAGCTGTTGAAGAAAACAGCATCAACGGATTGATGATCTATCCTAACCCAACAAACGGCAACTTGAACATCAATGTTGAAGCAATGAGACGTATCACAATCGCTAACACATTAGGTCAAGTCGTCTATGACCAAGAGGTAAGCGGCGACAGCCAAATCATCGATATGTCACAATACCAAACTGGTATCTATATGGTACGTATCGCAACAGACAATGGCGTTGCAGTGAAACGCGTCAACGTTGTTAGATAAAATTCAAAATTTCAAAGATTCAGAATCTCAAAAATCAAAAGGAGGCTACTTTTTCAAGTAACCTCCTTTTTTATTCCCAACACTCAACTCCTAACTCCTAATTCCTAACTCCTAATTCAAAAAAAGTATTATCTTTGCAGAACACTTTTTAAGTTAAAACGTTATAAGCAAAACTCCTGATTACGATGATCTTCACACCAGAAAATGCACTTTTGGTTGGCGCTGTTATATGGTTTGTCAGCATACTGCTGAGCAAGACAGGCTACAAATTTGGCGTACCAGTGTTGCTGGTGTTCTTGCTCATTGGCATGCTGCTTGGAGTTGATGGACTTGGAATACAGTTCGACAACTATAAACATGCTCAGATCATCGGCATGGTGGCTCTTACCATCATACTCTTCTCAGGCGGTATGGACACCAAGTTCTCCGACATCAAGCCTATCCTCGGCGCGGGAGTCTCGCTCTCCACTTTAGGCGTTTTACTTACCACATTATTCACAGGATTGTTTATCTATGGAATATCACATGCTTTCTCACATGTGATAGAGATTCCGCTTACATTGGCATTGCTTCTCGCAGCTACGATGTCGTCAACAGACTCGGCTACTGTCTTCAATATCCTTAGGTCGCAGAAGATGGGGTTGCGTAACCGTCTGCAACCGCTCCTCGAGTTTGAAAGCGGTAGCAACGACCCGATGGCGTATATGCTCACCATCGTGATGATACAGGTGATACAAGGTGGCGGTGCCGCAGATGTTAACGCATGGAATATAATATTGAACTTCGTGCTTCAGTTCGGTTTGGGTCTTGTCTTCGGATATCTGTTGGGAAGACTCTGCGTCTGGATCATCAATAAGATTGATCTTCAAAACAAGTCATTGTATCCAATCTTGATGCTCAGCTTCATTTTCTTCATCTTCTCGTTTACCAACTTATTCAATGGCAACGGCTACCTCGCAGTATATGTCGCAGGTATAGTGATGGGAAACTCCAAGCTGGCGGAAAACAAGAGTATCAGCTCATTCTTGGATGGTATCGTATGGCTTGTGCAGATCGTGATGTTCTTGGTCTTGGGTATGCTCGTCAATCCGCATGAGATGTTCAAGATCGCATTGCCGGCATTGATAGTAGGCGTCTTCGTGATCTTGGTCGGACGTCCTTTGTCGGTGTTCTTATGTCTCTTGCCATTCAAAGGCATCGCGAAAAAGTCGAGGCTGTTCATTTCATGGGTGGGGTTGAGAGGTGCTGCGCCTATCATCTTCGCCACTTATCCTATGGTGGCAGAAGTGCCAGGAGCGGATTTCATCTTTAATATGGTGTTCTTCATCACGCTGACCTCGCTCATCATACAAGGAACCACGATAACGAAAGTCGCTGACTGGCTTAGATTAAGTACGGTGAAAGACGACGGCCCTGAAAACTTCGGCGTCGATATACCGGAAGAACTGAATACAATCCTTCAACAGCAGGTGGTTAGAGACGAAGCGTATCTTAGAGACTATCCTCTGCCAGAAGGAACATTGGTGATGATTGTAGAAAGAAGAAATAAATATATAGTACCTAACGGACAGCTTTTCCTTAAGAAAGGCGATAAGCTGCTGCTGATATCGGCGAGACATGAAGAGACAGAAGATGCGAAGAAGACATTCTCTGTATTGGATAGAATCTCTAAGATACGTAGTAAGAGAAACTAAGGCTTTTGGCTAATGGCTAAAGGCTAAAGATTGTATACACCAGGTCTGTTGGCTGTAGTCTGTTGTCCGTTGACTTAAAAAGAAACATTAACAATTAAAAAATAATATACAATGATAAATTACAAAACTTTAGGACTCGTTAACACTCGTGAGATGTTCGCGAAAGCTGTTAAAGGTGGTTATGCTATCCCAGCATTCAATTTCAACAATATGGAACAACTTCAAGCTATCATCAAGGCTTCTGTTGATACAAAATCACCTGTTATCTTGCAAGTGTCTAAAGGCGCACGTGACTATGCTAACCAAACATTACTCCGTTACATGGCAGAAGGCGCTGTAGCATACGCAAAAGAATTAGGCTGTGAAAAACCAGAAATCGTTCTTCACCTCGACCACGGTGACAGCTTCGAAACATGCAAGTCATGCATCGACATGGGCTTCTCATCAGTCATGATTGACGGTTCACATCTTCCATACGAAGAAAACGTCGCTTTGACAAAGAAAGTCGTTGAGTATGCACATCAATTTGATGTTACAGTAGAAGGCGAACTCGGCGTTTTAGCAGGCGTTGAAGACGAAGTAAGCGCAGAAGAAAGCCACTATACAAAACCAGAAGAAGTTGTTGACTTCGTTACAAAGACAGGCTGCGACTCATTGGCAATCTCTATCGGCACATCACACGGCGCATATAAATTCACTCCAGAACAATGCACAGTAGATCCAGAGACAGGCAGACTCCTTCCTCCTCCATTGGCATTCGACGTTTTGGCAGCTATCGAAGAACAACTCCCAGGATTCCCTATCGTGCTTCACGGCTCATCATCAGTTCCACAAGAAGACGTTGACACTATCAACCAATATGGCGGTAAGTTAGTAGCAGCTGTAGGTATTCCAGAAGAACAACTTCGTCAAGCAGCAAAGTCAGCAGTATGTAAGATCAACATCGACTCTGACAGCCGTCTCGCTATGACAGCAGCAGTACGCAAGGCATTAGCTGAAAAACCAAGTGAATTCGACCCACGTAAATATTTAGGCCCAGCACGCGACAGCATGCAAAAACTCTATATGCATAAGATCGTTAACGTTTTGGGATCTAATGATAAACTTTAATTAGGATCTAAGGGTATGAGGGTATGAGGAACTGAGGAAGTATGAGTTTACCCTTAGTTCCTCAAGTCCTCAAATCCTCAAATCCTTAAATCGGGATGTAGCGCAGTCCGGTAGCGCGCTTCGTTCGGGACGAAGAGGCCGCAAGTTCGAATCTTGTCATCCCGACAAAAAAGACCGAAAGGTCTTTTTTGAGTCAATAAGTCTATGAGTCTATGAGTCAATAAGTCGATAAGCACTCATAGACTCATAGACTCATAGACTTATAAACTCATAAACTCAAAAATGGATATAATCTCTTTACTCGCAATAAGCGTCGCTCTTTCAATGGACGCTTTTTCTGTTTCGATATGCAAGGGCCTTGCAACGAAGAAATTCTCTTTTAAGACTGCATTGTTATGCGGATTATGGTTCGGCGGATTCCAGGCTTTGATGCCCTTGATAGGATATTTCCTCGGAGCGCAGTTTGAACATTTCATCACTTCTTTCGACCACTGGATCGCATTCGGACTGCTTCTTGTCATAGGTGTCAATATGATACGCGAGGCGTTTTCTGAAGAAGAGTCAACAGACAACGGACAACAGACAACAGTTGAGTGTGCTTGTGGTTATACTGGATTTAAGACAATGTTGATGTTGGCGATAGCTACAAGCATCGATGCTTTGGCAGTGGGTGTTACATTTGCATTCCTTAAAGTGAATATCTGGTTCTCTGTATTGGTCATCGGCATCACTACATTCTTGTTTTCTTTTGTGGGCGTGAGGATAGGAAACATCTTCGGTTCACGCTACAGCAAGGCCGCTGAGATGACAGGAGGCGCGATCCTCATAATCTTAGGAGTCAAGATTTTGTTGGAACACCTTGTTTTTTAATTAGGAGTTAGGAATTGAGGGTATGAGGAATTGAGGAACTAAGGGTATGAGGAATTGAGGAACTAAGGGTTTGAGGAACTGAGGAGTTTTCAAAAGTTCCGAAGGTGCGATAGAGATAAGATGCTGCAGGAATGGCATTGATAAAGATTTCTACTGAGAACATTTCGGAGCAGGAGAGATTACGCTTGAAGTTCCACTAGGATTTGGAGTTTTAAAGTGCTTGGTTCTTAGTTTATATCTTTCGTCTTATATAAGGAAATAAATCAAAATAGAGGAAATTAGGGGAAATTAGAGGAAAATTTCCCCTAATTTGAATAATTATTGTATATTTGTCACGACTTAATAGTGCTTATATGAAAATAGAACCTGTACCAAAAATAGAGGAAAAAAATAGGATTGAAGCAATACAAATGCTGATAAACAGTACTTTGCAGGAAGTTTTTCAGAAAATAGATAGAGAGTATCTGTATTGGGATAAAGTTAAATATACTGCTCCTGAAAATGTTGATAAGCATACTTTATGGCATGCTGTTAAAATCCAACGTCAATTAAATTCTCAAACTGTACGTTTTGGAAAATATGTATTCCATTTTACCATAACAAAAAATATGTTGGCATTGTTACATGCTTTTGATATGAATTTGGGTGGTAATCTTGGTACAAAAAGTATAATACCAGCATCTGATAAGAGTTATTATCTGATAAGTTCTATTATGGAAGAGGCTATTGCATCGAGCCAGATGGAAGGTGCTTCAACTACAAGACGTATCGCGAAAGATATGCTTCGTAAACAATTGAAGCCTATCAATAAAAGTCAGCAAATGATTGTAAATAACTACGATACAATCACGAAAATATCGAATGATTTTAATAAGGATTTTTCAATAGAAGACTTACTTGATATACATCGTTCTATATCAAAAAGCACATTAGAGAATTCTGATGATGAAGGCGTGTTCAGAAAAAATGATGATATATATGTTGTGGATAGTATAACTGGTTCTGTTGCGCATACTCCGCCTTCATATAATGAAATTATTGATATGGTCGGAGATTTGTGTGAGTTCGCCAATAACGATAATAATGACAATTTTATACATCCTATAATTAAAGGTATAATTATACATTTTATGTTGGCGTATATTCACCCTTTTGTTGATGGAAATGGAAGAACGGCAAGATCGTTGTTCTATTGGTATATGATAAAAAAAGGGTATTGGTTGACAGAGTATCTTTCGATATCCAGAATTATCTATACTAATAAGAAATCTTATGAAAAAGCTTTTTTATATACTGAAAATGATGATAATGATTTGTCTTATTTTATTCAGTATCATTTGAATGTTATGAAAAAAGCGTTTGAAGAATTAAAGAAATATCTTCAAAGAAAAATTGATGAGCAACAAAATATTCATAGATTTATTGGTGTGTTAAATACAAATGATCGACAAAGATATGTATTTAAAGTAATTATGGAAAATAAGCATATGATAATAACGCCTAAAGAGTTAGCAAGTCAATTTGGTATTACAACAAGAACGGCTCGAACTGATTTGCAGGAGTTGGTTGAAATGGGATATTTAAAAATAACAAATATTAACAAAAGAGCTTTAGGATATGTGAAATCAGATGAATTTGAGAGCCTTATAGAAGGAAATAAATCAAAATAGAGGAAATTAGGGGAAATTAGAGGAAAATTTCCCCTAATTTTAAATCGCCGAGCCGAACGCCCAAAGAAGGAAACTAAGTAATTTGAGGGTATGAGGAATTGAGGGTATGAGGATCTGAGGGTATGAGGAGCTGAGGAATTAAGGGATTAAGGAATTGAGGAGATAATTATGCATTAAAAAAAAGTTCAATAGCCTTAGTTCAATAGCCTTAGTTTTCTTATCTTTGCGAAAAACAAAAACTTTATATTGTGCAAACGTTAAAGTCACAGATAAATCCTAACAGCCAGGAGTTTCAAGATAATAAGAAAGCTTATATGGAGCTGATGTCACGCTATCGCGAGGGCATGGCTATGAGTATGCAAGGCGGAGGCACCGCTGCCATAGAGAAGCATAAGAAACGTCATAAGCTTCTCGCACGCGAGCGCATCGACCAGCTCATCGACAAGAACACTCCGTTTTTGGAGCTGTCTCCAATGGCTGCTTACGACACCTATAACAACGACTTCCCATCAGCTGGTATCATCACAGGCATCGGCATCATACAAGGCAGAGAGGCTATGATAGTAGCCAACGACGCCACTGTCAAAGGCGGCACTTATATGCAATATACCGTGAAGAAACACCTTCGTGCACAGGAGATTGCGATGGAGAATAAACTGCCTTGCGTCTATATGGTCGACAGCGGCGGCGCCTTCCTGCCAGAACAGGACACGGTGTTCCCTGACAGAGACCATTTCGGTCGTTTCTTCTACAACCAGGCTCGTATGTCGGCCATGGGAATACCTCAGATCGCCATAGTGATGGGCATGTGTACCGCAGGCGGCGCGTATGTCCCAGCGATGAGCGACGAGACCATCATCGTCAGAAACCAAGGCACCATATATCTCGCAGGACCTCCATTGGTGAAAGCCGCTACGGGCGAGATTGTCACCGCTGAGGAACTCGGCGGCGCAGAGATGCACACCTCAGTGTCGGGTGTGGCAGACCACCTCGCAGAGAACGACAGCCACGCCATGCAGATATGCCGTAGCATTTTCAAGACATTAGAAAAAAGAGAGAAACAACGCCTCGATATACTTCCTATCGAAGCTCCTTTATATGACCCGGAAGAGCTTTATGGCATTGCGCCTGTCGACCTCCGTCAGCTCGTCGACCCAAGAGAGGTGATAGCACGTCTCGTCGACGGCAGCCGCTTCCAAGAATTCAAGGCTCGTTATGCAACCACTATAGTATGTGGCTTCGCACATATCATGGGGTTCCCTGTGGGCATCATCGCCAACTACGGAGTGCTCTTCTCAGAGTCGGCACTCAAGGCGACTCACTTCATAGAGTTATGCTGTCAGCGTAACATACCGTTGGTATTCTTGCAGAACGTCACAGGCTTCATGGTCGGAAAGCAATACGAATGCGGTGGCATCGCCAAAGACGGAGCCAAGATGGTTCATGCTGTGAGCAACGCCAACGTGCCTAAGTTCACCGTCATCTTCGGCGGCTCATTCGGAGCTGGCAACTACGGCATGGCGGGAAGAGCCTATAGCCCAAGGCTGCTGTTCATGTGGCCTAACGCCAAGATCTCCGTCATGGGCGGCGAACAGGCAGCGGGAGTGCTCTCTACAGTGAAAGAAGAACAATACAGATACAGAGGACAAGAGATTTCTAAAGAAGAACTCGACAAGATAAAGACAGAGATACTCAAGAAATACGATTACGAAGGCTCGGCATTCTACAGCACTGCACGTCTCTGGGACGACGGCATCATAGACCCTGTCGACACTCGTAAGATATTGGCAATGGGAATAGCAGCATCCTTGAACCAGCCATTCCCACCATTACAGTTTGGAGTATTTAGAATGTAAAATTTAGGACAACGGACAACAGACAACGGACAACAGACCTTGGGTATGCTGTCCGTTAACTTGAGCAGACAAAACCTGTTGACTGTTGACCGTTGACTGTTGACCAAAAAAAGAAATGGATTTCACGACATTACAGATAGGAATAGAAAAGAACGTGGCTCGTATCGCTCTGAATCGTCCAGAGGTACGCAATGCCATGAATGCTCTTATGATTAAAGAACTGACAGAAGCTGTCGACTGGCTCGACTGTCGTGATGACATACGCGTCATCGAGATATGCGGCAACGGCAAGTCATTCTGTGCAGGAGCGGATATCAACTATATGAAAGACATAGCGTCATACGGTTATGAGCAGAACCTTGAAGACGCCAAGAGATTATCGAAATTATTCCAGAAGATATATTTCTGCAACAAGCCAGTCATCACTTTAGTGCATGGCGCTGTCGTTGGTGGCGGCAATGGCATCATAGCAGCTTCCGACGTGGTGTTGGCTGAGAAAGACACCGTCTTCGCTTTCAGCGAGGTGAAACTCGGACTCACACCAGCGACCATATCGCCATTCGTCATCGCGAGATGCGGCGAGATGCCAGCACGCGACCTGATGCTGTCGGGAAGGAAATTCACAGCGCAGGAAGCTATGGATTATAAGCTCGTCAATTATGTTGGAAATATAGACGAGTTGAATCAGAGATTAGATTTTTATATCGACAATTATCTCAGTGCCTCGCCTAACGCCATCAGAGAATGCAAGCATCTCATCAGAAGCGTAGCAGGAAGAGTCAATCCATACGACGAGATATTTCAGGCCACAGCCATGATGATAGCACAAGAGAGAATGAGTGACGATGCGCAGGAGAGGATGGGGAAGGCTATTGGCAGTTAGCCAAAAGCCTTAGTTTTTTTAATGTTCTTGGTTCAAGGTTTAAAGTTTTTTTATTATCTTTGTCTCCATATTATGCCTTCGAAGAAAATACATAAGATATTAGTGGCGAACAGAGGTGAAATCGCTGTTCGTATTATCAGTACATTAAAGAAACTGAGCATTAATTCTGTTGCTATATATGCTGATAATGATGTAGATTCTATGCATTGCCGTGTTGCTGATGAGGCACGTCCTCTTGGTGGCGGAACTTTGAAGGACACATATCTCAACATACAAAAAATCATAGACGTTGCTTTAGATGCCGGTGTTGACGCCATTCATCCTGGTTATGGATTCCTGTCGGAAGATGCGGAATTCGCTGAGGCATGTAAAGCCAACAATCTCATATTTATCGGTCCTGATGCTGAGTCGATGCGTTTGATGGGTGACAAGATAAGGTCACGTCAGTTCGCCATCGAGAACGGAATCCCTGTCGTTTGGGGTCTGGTGGGTAGCGTTGAAGAGATAGAGGCGCAAGCCGCCGCCCTGCCGTATCCCGTCTTGATAAAAGCCTCTGCGGGCGGCGGCGGTAAGGGTATGCATATAGTAGAAGAAGCCTCACAGCTGCATCTTTCTTTAGAGCAGGCTTCACGCGAGGCAGAGAAATATTTCGGCAACGGACAGATCTTCATAGAGCAGTATATAAGAAACCCTCGTCATATAGAAGTGCAGATACTTGCCGACCATCATGGCAACGTCATACATCTGTACGAACGCGAATGCTCAGTGCAACGCAGATACCAGAAGATCATAGAAGAGTCTCCGTCACCAACATTGACAGAAGAGAGACGTCAGGCGATATGCAGCACAGCCGTCGACATCTGCAAGAAGATGAACTATAACAACGCCGGCACAGTGGAGTTTATCGTCGATGAGAACCAGAACTTCTATTTCCTTGAGATGAACACCCGCATACAGGTTGAGCATCCAGTCACAGAACAAAGAACAGGTATCGACATAGTCGAAGAGCAGATCCGCATAGCACGCGGCAAGGTGATGGGCTACACCCAGGATTCTATAGTGGCTAACGGTCATGCCATCGAATGCAGAATCTATGCAGAAGACCCTGAAAACGACTTCATGCCAGCGCCATCTAAGCTAACATTATATCACGAGCCTAAGATGAGAGGCGTCAGAATCGACAGCAGCATCGACAGACCAACGACAATCTCTGATAGCTATGACCCTATGATAAGCAAGCTTATCTGCCATGGCAAGACAAGAGAGGCAGCTATCGAGATAACACGAAATGCGCTGAAAGATTATATAGTACAAGCTGAAAAGACCAACATACCATATCTCCAAAGTGTGATAGACAATCAGGATTTTATCAACAATAAAATCGATACGTCATATTGCGCTAAACATCAGAAAGAACTCATCGACGCCATGCATGTCATGCGTGATGAGATAAAGAAAGAAGACGTAGTAGCCTTGTTCTTATTCTATGACTTCAATAAGTTATATCTTGAAAACAGAGACATCAACAACGTCTGGGAAAGAATAGGTTACTGGCGTTATAATATGAACGTCACAGTTAGTGTTGATGGACAACAGACAACGGACAACAGACAACAGTCTTCTGTTTATGATGTAAAAGTGGAGAAAATAGATCCTAAGTCGTTGAAATGTAAAATCAACGGACAAGATTATGAGGTCTTGTTGTCACAGAATGGCGGCAAGATCAATAAGGTCATCATCAATGGCATGACAGAGTCGGTCTTCGTTTCAGCGACATCGGATAACAATTATTGCGTTCATCTTAAAGGTTTGGATTTCATCTGCCGTCGTAATGATGAGCTTAATTATGCAAAAGATTATTCCAATGTAGAAACCAAAAACAACGATATGACATATTTCTCGCCAATGCCAGGAAAGGTTATCAAGGTCAATGTGAAAGAAGGCGATGACGTTAAGGAAGGCGATGTGTTATGCGTTGTTGAGGCTATGAAAATGGAAAACAATATAAAGGCGATGACATCTGCTAAGGTAGCAAAGGTCTTCGTCAACGAAGGTGATAAAGTAGATGTTAAAAATATTTTGATAGAATTATCGATATGAATTTTGATTTAACAAAAGAACAGGTAGAGTTTCGTGAGAAGGTCCGCGACTTCGCTGAACGTGAGGTGAAGCCAGTGGCAGCCTATAATGACGAAAATGAAATCTTCGATGTTGAACTCACAAAGAAGATGGCTGATCTCGGGCTTCTCGGCATCTGTGTGCCTAAGGAATACGGCGGACAAGAACTCGACACACTTTCTTATATCATCGCTGTTGAAGAACTCGCAAGAATCGACGGTTCTACAGCAGCCACTATTGCGGCTGACAACTCATTAGGTATCAGCCCTATCAAAGAATACGGAACCAAGGAACAAAAAGAGAAATATCTTCCACGTCTCTGCAAGACACATCTCTGGGGCTTCGGCTTGACAGAAGAGAACGCAGGCTGCGACTCAAGAGGAACAGAATCTACAGCACGTCAGGAAGGCGACAAGTGGATCCTCAACGGCTCTAAGATCTTCATCACCAACAGTGCGACACCTATGACATTGGGCAGCACATTGCAAGTCATCTCCGGTGAGAACAACGGCAAACCTGAATTCACTACATTCTTGATGGAAAACGACACTCCAGGCTTTACACAGGTGCCTATGGATCGCAAGATGATGTGGCGCGCTTCCAACACAGGACGCCTCACTTTTGAGAATGTTGAGCTCCCACAAGAGAATATGCTCGGCAAACCAGGTCAAGGCTCTCATATCATGTTGTCGACATTAGACGGCGGACGTCTTTCTATCGCCGCTATGGGATTGGGCTGCGCTCAAGGTGCTTACGAGATGGCTCTCGCTTACTCACAAAAAAGAGAACAGTTTGGCAAACAGATCTGCAAGTTCCAGGCTGTCAGCTTCAAACTCGCAGACATGGCGATGAAGATAGAAGCAGCACGCTGTCTGTTATATAAAGCATGTAGAATAAAAGACGCAGGAATGCCTTACGGCAAAGAAGCCGCTATGGCGAAATTGTATTGCTCTGAAGTCGCTGCTGAGGTATGCGACAACGCAGTACAGGTGATGGGCGGCCATGGATTGTTAAAAGACTTTAACATGGAACGCTTCTACCGCGACCAAAGGATATTACAGATAGGAGAGGGAACTTCAGAGATCTTACGCCTCGTGATATCAAGATATATAGGATGTTAAATAGAATCAAAATAAGTATAAACAAATAAAACAAAAACTCGCGTTATGAATAAATTAGAACAAATGTTTGAAGTTTTGCGTAGCCGTCCAAAAAAACGCTTGGTAGCAGCTTACGCTAATGATGATCATACAATCTGCGCTGTCAGCGAAGCAGTTGACAACGGTTTAATCGAAGCTATCTTATGTGGCGACAAAGACGTTATCGCTAAGGTTTGTGAAGCAGAAAATATCGACATCAACAAGTTTAAAATCATCCATGAAACAGACGATGTTAAGGCTGCAACAAAGGCATGTGAACTCATCAATGCAGGTGAAGCTGACATCATGATGAAAGGTCTTCTCTCAACAGACAAATACATGCGCGCTATCTTGAACAAAGAACGCGGCTTGTGCCCTCCAAACGCAACATTGGCTCACGTCTGTGCAATCGAAAATCCTAACTACCACAAATTGATGATCGCTAGCGACTGCGCTATCATCCCAGCTCCAGATTTCAAACAAAAACAAACATTGTTGAAATACTTAGTATCAACAGCTAACGCTTTAGATATCAAGAATCCTAAGTTGGCTATCATCACAGCTACAGAACAAATGCTCGCAGGTATGCAAGCTTGCGTTGACGCAGCTCTCATCGCTAAGATGGCAGAACGCGGTCAAATCAAAGGTTGTGTCGTTGACGGTCCTATCTCATTAGACCTCGCTATCGACGCTGAAGCTGTAGCTATCAAAGGTTTCAAGAGCCCTGTTGCAGGCGATGCCGACTGTCTCTTGTTCCCATGCATCGAAGCAGCTAACGTATTCTACAAATGTAACAGCAAGTTCAACCACGCTGAAGTTGCAGCAGTCGTTATGGGCGCTAAGGTTCCATGCGTCTTGTCATCACGTGGCGATACAGCAAAGACAAAGTTATATTCAATCGCATTGGCAGCATTGTTAGCAAAATAATAATATAAACATAAAAAAATAATACTACTATGAGTCATAAATTATTAATCATCAACCCAGGTTCAACATCAACTAAGATTGCTGTTTTCCAAGATAAAGAATGTGTTTTCAAGACAAATATCAAACACTCAGCTGAAGAGATAGCTCCATTCGAACACATTGCAGATCAATATCACTTCCGTAAAGAAGTTATCCTCAATACTTTGAAAAACGCTGGCATTGAACTTAACGACCTTTCAATGGTTGTCGGCCGCGGTGGTTTGTTAAAACCTCTCACATCAGGTATCTACGAAGTTAACGAAGCAATGAAACGCGACTTGGTCAACAGCCCTGTAGGTGAACACGCTTGTAACCTCGGCGGTTTGATCGCTGACGATATCGCTAAGTCAGTTGGCGTTAAAGCTTATATCGCTGACCCAGTTATCGTTGATGAAATGGAAGACGTAGCACGTTTCTCAGGACACCCTGCATTCCCACGTATGTCTGTTTTCCACGCTTTGAACCAAAAGATGATTGCTCGTCAACATGCAACAACAGTTGGCAAGAGATATGAAGACTTGAACCTTATCGGTATTCACCTCGGCGGCGGTATCTCAGTAGCAGCTCATAAAAAAGGTCGCGTAGTTGACGTCAACAACGCATTGAACGGCGACGGTCCTTTCACTCCAGAACGCTCAGGCGCATTGCCATCAGGTCCTCTTATGAACGCTTGCTTCAGCGGTAAATATACCAAGAAAGAAATCGACCTCATGCTTAAAGGTCAAGGCGGTTTCGTTGCTTACCTCGGCACAAACGACGCTATGGAAGTTGAAAACCAAGTTAAAGCTGGTAACAAAGAATGGGAACTCGTATACCGCGCTATGGCTTACCAAGTAGCTAAAGAAGTCGGTGGTCTCGCAGCATCAGCATTCTGCATGGACGTTGACGCTATCTTCGTAACAGGCGGTATGGCTTACGACAAGAACTTCTGCAAGATCTTAGAAGGTCACCTCGGCAAGATCGCTCCAGTTTGCGTATATCCAGGCGAAGACGAAATGATGGCTCTTACATTAAACGGCCTCATGGTCCTCAACGGCGAAACAGTAGCAAAGATCTACGAATAATAAATCTAGAAATTTATAAATTCAAAATCTCAGAATCTCAGAAATGGGGTTCTGAGTTTTTTTTGGCGTTCCGGCTATCGCCGTCGGGCTTTCCGCTCTATCTTTGCTCGCTTTTATTTTCTCCTCGCTCCCAAATTCCCGTTCCCCAATCCCAAATCACCGTTCCCGAATCCCAATTCCCATTATCTCGCAAAGGATGCCGCTCCAATCCCTAACGCGCCCAGCTATTATAAAAATTCAGAATCTCAGAAATTAAAAATCTCAAAATTTTGAGGTTCTGAAGTTTTGAGGTTCTGAATTTTTGAATTTCTGAGATTTAAAACCTGAACTCTCCTCTCACCGGCTTCTCTTCTTCTAGCCATAGGAATCCTTTGAGGTATTCCATATTGTCTTTGAGTTGTTCTTCTGGGTATAAGGTTTCCTTGATGTTTTGGTAAAATCTTATGTTGGAGATCTGGCGGTTTCTGATCTTGATATCCATTTCTGACGACTGCGAGAAGTTGACTCCTATCAGGCTGCCATCGTCGTCACGTAGCCAGTAAACTGTCTCGGCATTACCTTCGTTATACATATTGTCAATGTCGTTGCCTTTGAAGTAAGTCGTGATTTTCTTGCCTTTCACTTGGTTAAATCCTTTGATGCTGTCTTGCTGTATGACGAAGGCGTTAGGCTGCATCCTAAGGTTTTCTATGCTTTGTCCTCTTGTCTTTATATTGATGTCATCACCGCTGAGTTGTGTGTCTTCTGCCCATATCACAGGATTCTTTCTCATATAAGCCATCGAGTCGGCGAGCACGTAATGCATCGAGTCGCATTTGCCTTGTACGTCGTTTCTGAAAAAGCGCACGTTATAGAATGCCTTGATGCGTTGTATGTCGTTGCTGATGGTGTCGAAATAGACGTACATAGTGTCGGCCTTTGCAAACAAGGTGTCGGTGTCTTCATAATAGATAGCTCTTAAGTTATCTGTTATCATACACTTGCCGATGTTTTTCCATAGCTCCGCATGTTCGCCTTTCAAGATAGCCTTGTTGGTGGTATCGACAATTACCACATCGCTGAGCGCTTTGGCATAGCCTGTCTTTTTGTTGTAAAACATGGTGTCTGCTGTCATCGACTGCTCCTTGTTTTTCAAGGTGGCGCGTCTGTCGAGATAGACGAACTCAGTCTCAGTATTATACCAGCCGTAATTGCCTGTCAAGGTGTTCTTCTTATTATATATGTCGGTAGGTCCGTAGAAATACATCATCTCGTTCTCTGTGTCGTAGACCAAAGTGTCGGAGACGATCTTATAATCAGGCATGGTGCCAACGACGTCTTTTCTGAAATAAAGCACTTTGGTGTCGTCGCGGTAATAACCCTTTTTACTTACGAGTTTCTTGTCGTTGCGTGTTATCGTTCCTTTGTTGGGATATGTCGCCAGATGCTCGACTCTGTCGTAAGTCATATATTGCGTCTTCAAGACGGTGGAGTCGTCTTTGAGAACTACATCGTATAAAAGCTCTGCGAATTTTGTCTCGCCGTTGTATTTTAAAATATTGCTATAGATATCTATGCTGTCGTTGACATTGATATGGACGTTGCCGAAGCCGTCGAAGAATTTGGTTCTCTCATTATAATATGCGCTGTCGCTGTAGAAGTAGGTGGAGTCCTGACGCATTACGACATTGCCAATTAGACGTTGCACGTCTCTCCCAAGACGCTCGTCATAGTCGGCCCTGTCAGCATTCAGGATATGAATCGTTGTCTTCTTCTGGGCTGAAATGCTGAACGTTAGAAATAATAATATTGTTAAAATGTAATGTTTCATTTTTTTAGTCACCAAGTCACCAAGTCGCCGAGACACCAAGTTTTTTTACAACTCCTAACTCCTAATTCCTAACTCCTAACTCCTAACTGATCAAAAAACGCTCAGTTTTATCTTCTTAGGATTTTCTTTTATCTCTTCTAAGATATATTGAAGTGTCTTGACGCTTTCGTTTACATTATAATATAAGCTGTCGTCTTTTACCAAGAGTCCGGCGCTGCCTTCACCATTGTTGATGCCGTTGAGAAGAGTGTTGAACTCGGTGATGCAGTTTTCCAATGAACCTACGAGATGGCTGTAATCAATTTTCTTTAAAGAGTCGCTTACGGTGCCGAAGTTTTCTGTTATTGTCTCTAAATTGTTGACAACCATTGTGAGCTTGCCGTCTTTGCTGTCGGTGAGCTGTTGTAAGTCGGAAGAGATTGCTTCTATGTTATCCATTGAAGAAGCGAAACTGCTAGCGCTTCTGTTGATGTTGTCTTTGAGTTCTGTGCTGAGCAAACCGTTGAGGTTTGTGGTGAGGTCGTTGAGAGAAACCAATAATGTCTCGAGATTATTTTTGATAGGTGTGAAAGCATCCATTATCATTCCCATTGTTCCGTTATCGTAACTTGCTGTGAGTGTGTCACCAGACTCAGCGAAGTTTTTAGAGTCGCCTAATTTTATGTCGAGGCTTACGGATCCTGTCAGGCTGGATGCCAGGTTCACGAGACTGTTTTCAGGGATGTTCAGGTCTTTGCTTGTGATGAACTCAACGATGATGGTTCCGTCTTGGCTTGGGTGAAACTCCAGCGAGCTCACTGTTCCGACCTGCATGCCGTTGATGGTGACGAGGTCGCCAGGAAGCAGTCCCTTAGAGTTTTCGTATACTGCATAAAACGTATATTGATTGTTGAGCAATGACTTGCCTTTCAAGAAGTTGAATCCCCAGATGAACAATGCCAATGCGATTATGAATGATAATCCGATTAATATTGATTTTGTTTTGTCTTTCATTTTGTTTAGTTTATAATCTTATTCCGTTTTTAAATGCTACCACGAAAGCGCTGGCATAGCCTTTCGTCTTGATGTCTTTGCAATATTCGTCAGCCTCTTTCTTTGATTCAAAAGCGCCGGCGGTATATTTGTATTGCCCGTTATGTTCGTAGAAGTCGATGGCGTTTAATCCTTTATAATGTTGAGAAGGGTTGTCCACCTTCTTGCTTCTGCTTTCTATCTGAACCTTATAGATGACTTTATTTGCATCAACGATTTTGTTGCTGTTGTTGTTTTCGTAAGCGGGGCCTTCTGTCACATTTTCTTTTTCGTATGCGTTTTTATAGTCGCGGAAGGCGCGGAACAAAGCCGATGCTATGTAGGTCTGTCCGTCTTTGGAGTTGAGGAAATTCTCTTCTGCAGGATTGGAGAGGAAGCCTATCTCTACCAGCACTGAAGGCATGGCGGTCTTGTAAAGCACCAAGAATCCAGCTTGTTGTACGCCTCTGTCTTTGCGTCCGACTCTATTGACGAGTTGGTTTTGTATATGCTCTGCAAATGTCAGGGAAGCGTTTTTATATTCGCTTTGGAAGAAGTTGAGCATGATATAAGCCTCGGTGCTGTTAGGGTTGAAGTTATTGTAGTCTTCCTGAGCGTTCTCTTCATACATGATGGCTGCGTTTTCTAGCTTAGCCACTTCGAGGTTAGCAACGTTTCTGTGCTCTCCCATCACGAAGGTCTCGACGCCGCAAGGCTGTGTGGAAGCATTGGCGTTACAGTGTATGGAGATAAATAAGTCAGCGTTTTTTTCGTTTGCAATCTGCGCTCTTCTGAGGAGAGAGACGAAGGTGTCGTTGCTGCGGGTATAGATGACTTTTACGTCAGGGCAGTGCTGCTTGATGTAGTCGCCGGTCATCTTGGCGACACTCAAGGTGATGTCTTTTTCCTTGGCCTTTTTTCCTACTGCGCCAGGGTCTTTGCCGCCGTGTCCAGCATCGATTACGACGGTGCTTATCTTTCCTTTATTCTGAGCTTTTACATCATTTGAAAAAATAAAGTTTGAAATCAGAATAAGAAAAAATAAAATCGCTCGTTTTTCAGAATTTAGTCGTAACTTAAGCATAAGAAACGTATATTTGCATACAAATTTTCTACAAAAATATAAAATAAATTGTTGAGGACTGACAGATATAATCTTTTTATTGTTTTTTTCTTTTCTCTCGCCTTCATGATGTCGGGTTGCAAGACTTTGGATGTCGTGGGCGAAACTGAGGAGAAGCAAGATACTGTCAGTGTGTCAACGCCTTATGTTGCTGATACAATAAAAACAGACACGGAAAAAGTCCTTGTCGTCGACACTGTGAAAAAAGAGGTCGTCGTTCCTCAAAAGCATAACGACACAGTCATTGATACCATTGCCAAAAAAGAAGATGTTCCATCAGAACGAAAGAAACCTGCAACAAAAGAATCTTTCATCGATGATAAGATAGAACGTTCTTGCAACGACTCCACTGTGCAGGATTTCAAGAATAACAAAGTCTATTATTACGGCGACGCTAAAGTCGTTTATGAAGATATCACCATCGAGGCTGCATTTATAGAATTCGACTTTGACAAACGTACCGTCTTTGCCAAAGGTCTTCTTGATTCTACTGGTAAACTTTATGGCTCTCCAATATTTTTGGAAGGTGATAAAAGATATCTTTCAGAATCTATGACCTTTAACTTCGAGACCAAGAAAGGTGTCATCACCAAGGTGTTTACTGAAGATGCTATGGGTTATATCCATGGCTCTAAAATCAAGAAGATGGAGGACAACTCTATCAATATCAAGTCGGGTTCCTTTACCACTTGCAGCAATCAGGAGCATCCTCACTTCGAGTTTTATTTCGGCAAGGCCAAGGTCATTCCAGATGATAAGATCGTCACTGGTCCTGCTTATTTCCGACTGATGGAGACGCCGCTTCCTATAGGCGTTCCTTTCGGCATCTTCCCGAACTCCAAAGGTCAGCGTAACGGTATCTTGGTTCCTACATGGGGTGAGTCTGCCAACCGAGGCTTCTATTTTGAGAATGGTGGTTTCTATTGGGGTATCAACGAGTATTTGGACTTCCAGCTTGTCGGTGATATCTACACCAGAGGTAGCTGGGCGTTGAAACCTACGCTTCGTTATAACAAACGTTATGCTTACAACGGTTCCTTTTCCGGAAGCTATGCCGTGAATAAGATCGGTTCCAAAGGCTCTGCCGACTATAACGAAAGCACCGACTTCAAAGTGCGTTGGGTTCATAAGCAAGACCCTAAGGCAAGACCTAAGTCTTCTTTCTCTGCCGACGTCTATATCGTGAGCTCTAACTATAACAAATACAACGCTATATCTTCTAACGAATACTTGAGCAACACCTTCCAGTCAAGTGTTGCGTATCAGACTAGAATAGGCAACCTATTCAATTTTACGGCTAACGCTAGCCATAGCCAAAACACTCTCACTCGTGTCATGACGGTTACTTTGCCTGAAGTCACGCTTACCATGAATCGTGTGTATCCTTTTAAAAATATAGGTAACTCTGCGAAGAAGAGATGGTATAAGGATATGTATATCAGCTATACCGCCAATGCGAAGAATTATATGAGCATGGCCGATAGCCTTTACTTCCGTCCAGGATGGCTCGACAATCTGCAGAATGGCATGCAGCATAGAGTGCCGATAAGCATGCCTGTGAAACTTTTTAAATATGTCACATGGACCACATCTGTGAATTTGTTGGATAGGATGTATTTCAGATATTTTGAGAAACAATGGGTCGAGGATCCTTCTATGGCTGCCGGCGGTTATCTCAAGACTGACACCATAAATCAGTTTAGAAACGTATTCAGTTTCGATGTGTCAAGTAGCATGACTACGAAACTTTACGGTATGCTCGCCTTTAAAAAAGGTCCTATCCGTGCGATACGCCATGTGTTCACTCCTTCGATAGGCGTGTCGTATAATCCGGACTTCTCAAAAGACTTCTGGAATTATTATGATACATATTACGATGCCAATGGTATCGAGCAGTTGTATTCTATGTTCCAGGGAAATATATATGGAACGCCGCCATCAAGTGAGTCGGGACGAATCAACTATAGCTTCGGCAATAATCTGGAGATAAAGGTGCCGTCGAAAAAAGATACCATCACTGGTCTCAAGAAGGTGAAAGTCATAGAAGATCTTACTTTCAGCGGAAGCTACGACATAGCGAAAGACTCGCTTAATTTCTCGTATCTCTCAGTGAACGGAAGAACGACATTGTTCAAAAACTTATCTGTCAGATATTCCAGCATCTGGGATCCTTATATCCTCGACTCTTTGGGCAAAAAGCAGCTCAACCAGTTTGAATGGGATGTCAACAAACGTCTGTTCAGAAAAAACAGCGTGGCTTGGAATTTCAGCATCAACTATTCCTTGAACAATGACACATTTAAAAATAAAGGAAAGAAGGCTGCGCCAAAACAATATGAGTCGTCGCTAGCTTCGGAGGAAGAGATGAACGACATACGGTCTAATCCTGGAAACTATGTCGATTGGACAACGAAATGGGCTTTGTCCTTGAGTTATAATCTTACCTTATCGAATAACCTGTCGTATATCAACTATATATTAAAAGATGATAGGAAAGTCATCCAGACGCTAGGTGTTAATGGTAACATAAACCTTTCTCCTAACTGGAAGGTCTCTGTGCAGTCGGGCTGGGACTTTGAACTCAAGAAGCTGTCCTATACATCTTTGACAATATATCGCGACCTGCACTGTTGGGAGATGCGCTTCAACTGGATTCCGCTCGGAACATATAAAAGCTGGAACTTCACTATCAACGTGAAAGCCTCCGCACTTCAAGACTTGAAGCTGACAAAGAAGAAAGACTATAGGGATAATTAGGATTTGAGGGTGTAAGGGTATGAGGGTATGAGGGTATGAGGGTATAAGGGTATGAGGGTATAAGGGTATGAGGGTATAAGGGTATGAGAAGATACTCCTCTTTAGTTCCTCAGTTCCTTAATTCCTTAATTCCTCAATTCCTCAGTTCCTCAATTCCTCAATTCCTTAATTCCTTAGTTCCTCAGTTCCTTAGTTCCTCAATTCCTCAATTCCTTAATTCCTCAGTTCCTCAGTTCCTCAGTTCCTCAGTTCCTCAATTCCTCAGTTCCTCAATTCCTTAATTCCTCAGTTCCTCAGTTCCATTTTATTAACAATTGTGTGTTAATAACAATCTGCATTTATTATTTGTTTTTTTAAATAATTATAATAAATTTGCGGGTATTATTGACAGTATGTTATGAGGAAGAGTCTCTTGATAATATTATTGGCGTTTTGCGTAAATGGCGCTTATGCACAGGTGGAGTCTGAGTTTGAAAAGTTCAAGAAAGAACAACAAAAACAGATGGAAGCCATGATGCAGAGCGACAAAGCTTTATATAATGACTTGGAAAAAGAATATCAAGATTATGTAAAAGCTGAAAAAGAAGCATACGAGAAATTTGTCAAGGAGATGAGTGCGATGTGGGGCGGCGGCAATGTTGCAGAGAGCACTGAAAAAGAATGGGTTGAATATTCAGATGACGGCAAAAGCCGTAGCATCGTTGACTTTGAACAAGGAGAAGCTACTATAGAGATAATCATCACACCAGAGGAAGAGAAATCAGAAGAGAAGTTGGAGGAGAAGGTGGAAGAGAAAATCAAGGAGCTTATCGTTAATAAGGGAACCACCAAAGATTATGATTCTGAAAAGGAAAAAGCCTTGCCTTTGCAAGAGACTCCAGTACTTGAAAATCAGATTCAGACTCCTTCAGGCGAACTCGTGACAGAGGAAAACGTAGAAGAAAGCGTGAAGGAAATAGTTCAAGAAGTCGTTGTTGAAAAGAAAGAAATCACAGGTGATGACGGCGAGATACGTCAGGTCGTTACCGTGAAACTGGATTTGGTTCCAGATCATATCAAGACAAGAGCTGAGGCTTATAAGAAAGAAGTTGAAACTTATTGCCGTAAATATGAAGTCAATCCAGCTATGGTATATGCTGTGATGCAGACAGAGTCGTCTTTCAATCCTAAGGCTAAGTCATACGTGCCAGCATACGGACTTATGCAGATCGTTCCTACATCAGCAGGCAAGGACTGTGCGGCAAGCTTGAACAAGTCATTCTCACAACCAACAGCCAACTATCTTTATGAACCAGAAAACAATATCGAGATGGGCGTCCATTATCTCTATCTCTTGAACAAACGTTATTATACTAAGGTGACTGATCCTGACAGCAGAGACCTCTGCATCATAGCATCATATAACACTGGCGCTGGCAATGTGGCAAGAGCCTTGCGTGGCGATACCAAAATATCTAAGGCTATCCCTCAAATCAACGAGATGTCGTACGAGGAATTGTTTAAGTATTTTGAAAACAAATTGCTTCCTGAGACACAGAATTATATCAGGAAAGTGACGGAAAGAATGAATAATTTTAATGAATGGATGAAATAATTATTAACAAATTTAAAATCATAAAATAATGAAAAGAGTTATTGCAACAAAAAATGCACCTGGTGCAATCGGCCCTTACAGCCAAGCTATCGAAGTAAACGGCATGTTGTTCATCTCTGGCCAGATTCCAATCAACCCAGAAACAGGCAACATCGTTGAAGGTGGCATTTACGAACAAACAGAACAAGTCATGAAAAACCTCGAAGGTATCTTGACAGAAGCTGGTTATACATTCGAAAACGTTGTTAAATCAACATGCTTACTCAGCGACATGGCTAACTTCGCAGCAATGAACGAAGTGTATGGCAAACGCTTTACACAAAATCCTCCTGCAAGAGCAGCTTTCGCAGTAAGAACACTTCCAAAAGAAGTTCTCGTTGAAATCGAAATGATTGCAGCTAAGTAATCTTAGAAAACCAATAATATGAAAAAGTTAAGTTTTGTGGCATTATTGCTGTTGACCGTCTGCATGACATCATGTAACGGTTTAGGCGGAGGAAATACTTCCAATGTCGACAAGTCTCAAATTGTGGGAAAATGGATGACTGCCGACGAGATGTATTTCGAAGTCTACAATAGCGATGGCACAGGAAAAGAATGGGACCTCAGAGATGATGTCACAGAAGAAGAAGCTACATCGTTTACATGGGAGTTTGATGAATCTGCAGAAGACAAGTTCTTCAAATACTACAAGATGGAAATAAGTGATGCTATTGTGCCTCAGTATTGTAACATCTTGGAGTTGACTTCAACAAATTTCAAGTATAACAATGAAGGCCTCAGAGCCACTTATAATCTGATTAGGGCTAATTGATATGAAAAAGCCGCTGAAGATAACACTGATAAGCTTAGGTTCTTTGATAGTATTCCTATTGGTAGCCGTGACGGTTGCGTGCTGGTTTGTGGTGACTCCTGCTCGCTTAACATCAATAGTGAAAAATCAGGCACCTAACTTTATCAACTGCGACTTCGATATAGAAAGAGCCGACCTCACAGTATTTAAATCCTTCCCTAAAGTTGGATTGAAAATCAATGATGTCGTGCTTGTCAATCCGATGGACGGGAATCCATCCGACACGCTCGCCTATATCAATGAATGTGTTGTTTCAGTGGATATCAAGAAGTTCCTTAAGGGAGATCAGATTATAATCGATGAATGTAAATTGAAAGGCGGTTATGTAAATCTTTTTACTGACAAGCTTGGAAATACAAACATCGATATTTTCCCTCCATCACAAGCAGATACCGTGAGCGAGGATGGAAACTCGGAGTTTGTCTACGGCATTGACTTGGTTTCAATGAAACTCAATGATGTTGCCGTAAATTACACCGACCAAACTCAAGGTATGTTCGCCGACATTAATGGGTTAAATATGTCAGCGAAAGCTAAGGTAAGAGGGGAAAACATCGCCGGCAATGTGAATATGTCTTTACGTGATATCGTATATCAACAGATGACAGACACATTGTCAATGGCTGTGAAACTTAACGACTTAAAATTAGAAGGAGATGCTGAGATGCGCGGAGATAATATCAATGCGGATGTCAAGGCATCTTCTTCTATTTTATTTTATGAAAGCGAAGGACAAATCGCTGAGTTCGATTCTTTCGAATTCAAATACAAAGGCGACATCAATAACTATGATGTAATAAAAGGTAATGCTGAAATGATTGTCAACGACTTGTCATTTAGCATGGATGATGAGCAACTGGTGAACAAGGCTGACGTCAGAATGATAATGCCTGTCAATGCTACATTGAGCACTATGGACGTGGAACTCGGCGCTTCACAATTTGCCATCAACAATATCTTCGTCGATATGATCGGTAAGGTCTCAATGCCTAACGATGACATCAATGTCGACATGAACTTAAAAACCAATACCATAATTATGGAAGAGCTCATCGGACTGATACCAGCTTCGATGCGCGAAGAACTTCTCGAAGGCATAGACGTTAAAGGTGAACTTAAACTCGCCGCTGACATAAAAGGTGTCTATAACGAAACATCAATGCCTGTCGTGAATACTGAAATAGAATATAATAAAGGTATGATCTCAATGCCAGAGATGCTGCCTTACCCTATAACAGATTTCAATACTTCAATAAAAGCTGACTTAGACCTTAACAATAAGTCAGATGTTTATGTCAATTATCTGAAGGCTAATATGTCAAAATCATCACTCTCTTTCTCAGGTGCTGTAAAAGACATGATGGATAAGATGTATTGCAATATAAACCTTAATGCTAATGCTGACCTTGACGAACTTCAAGATTTCCTTCCTGAAGGAATAGTTGCTGGCGGTAAGGTGAAAATGAATGTAAATGCTAATGTTAATGTTAATAACTATCAGCTTACTAACATGGATTTCGCTGATGCTAAAGTCAATGGCGACTTGCAATGGAATGACATGAAGATGGTTTATTGCGATACAATAAATGTTAATGCTGATGAGCTTAATGTCAAATTCACTTTGCCAAACTCTACTTCGGAAGTTGTAGCAAACAGCCTGATAAATGTTGAGATAAGCGGCACAAACTTAGATGCGAAAGTGTCTGAAATGATAGTGGCAAGTCTTAAGGATTATAACATAGACGCGCAGGTTTCTAATATCTTGGACGAAAACGTTCCAATGTCGGTATATGCCGATTACAGTCTTTCAAGAATAGATGCTTCTATGGATGACATGACTTTCTTCACCAATAATCCAAAAGGAAGTGTCGCGATGTTCATGAAAGAAAATGGCAAAGACGCTTCATATATAGCAGTTTATAACGGCGACAGTTTGTCGTTTGAAATGGGTGATGAGATGAGCTTCGCAACAGAGAAACTCGACTTCAATGTTTCAGCAGACTACGACGACAGTCAGGAAGATGTGATCTTGCAATGGAATCCTCATGCAGGAATACAGTTGAACAAGGCAGTCTTCTCCATGAGCGATATCCCAGTGCCTGTTTATATTCCATCTATTGACTTCCAATATGATACAACTGGAATAGATATCAAGAACAGCAGCGTCGTCTTAGGCAATTCTGACTTTGAATTACAAGGCAAGTTTACAAATGTAGACGAGTTCTTGAAAAAGGAAGCGCTCTTGAAAGGAACTCTTGATTTCACATCACATTATACTGACGTGAACCAGATTATGGAACTCTTCAGCGGCATGGGCGACACTACTTTAGTCGCAGAAGAGGCTGTTGTGACAGATGCTGTCGTAAAGGAAGACAATCCGTTTATGGTTCCTCTTGGCATCGACATAACACTGAATACAAATATCGAGAAGGCTATAGCAGGAGATATGAACCTGTCTAATATAGGCGGCGGGCTCACCGTTAAAGACGGCTTGATGGTATTGCAGGAAATGGGCTTCACCTCAGATGCTGCTACTATGGAAGTCACAGCGATGTATAAGTCGCCTCGCAGAAACCATCTCTATCTCGGTTTGGACTTACATCTCCTTGAGATTGACATCGCAGAGATGATCAAACTTGTTCCAGAGATAGACACTCTTGTTCCTATGCTCAGTTCCTTTGCAGGAAAGGCCGAGTTCCATTTCGCAGTGGAGACATATCTTAAATCTAACTATGATATGAAAATCTCTACCTTGAAGGGCGCGACTGCGATACACGGAAAGGACTTGGTGATACTTGATAACGCCACCTATAAGAAACTTGGCAGATTGCTCGGATTCAAGGACAAGGAACATAACACTATAGATAATCTCAATGTTGAGATAACAGCTTTCAAGAACGAAATCGACGTATATCCAACACTTATCACCGTCGATAAATATCAGGCTGTCGTAGGTGGCCGTCATAATCTTAACATGACTTTCGACTATAGATTAGGAGTGGCAAATCCATGGCCGTTCAGAAGACTTGGAATCATGATACAAGGCGACTTGGATGACATGAAGTTCCGATTGAGAGGAAAGAAAAATGTTGGACTTGAAAATCCTAAAGGAAGTAAAGAAGATGTTCATCTGATTCAAGAGTCATTGAGACTCAAGAATATGATTTATGAATCGTTAAAATAGTTAGGAGTTAGGAGTTAGGAATTAGGAGTTAGGAGTTTGTTCAATGTTCAGAGTTCAAAGTTCAGAGTTCAGAGTTCAAAGTTCAAAGTTCATCAATATAGTAATTGGCAGCGTGTTTATCATAGCTGCCATTCTTAAATTAATGTCTATAGATGAATTCGAGATTTATATCTACAGCTTTGATATCTTTAGTTTCCTTCTTACGACATTCGTGTCGAGGATTATAATCATAGGCGAATTCATCCTGGGATTGTTTCTTATCCTTAAAATTAATTATAAACTCATCTGTCGACTTACATTCATATCATTGATATTATTTACCTTGTTTTTGATATATGTCGCTATCTTCCGTCAAGATGCCAACTGCCATTGCTTCGGCGAACTCGTTGAATTAAGTCCGTTAGAATCGATTATCAAGAATCTGGTGATGATAGTGCTTTTGATGTTAGGACAACGGACAACAAGCTCAAAGCTCAAGGCTCAGAGCTCAAAGCTCTTAGTTCTTAGTTCAACGTTCTTAGTCTTTATAATCTCTCCTCCTGATTCTATTTATAAGATGATTTATTCAACTGAGAAAGAGATAAGCACTGTCGACTTATACAAATCTTTTGACGAAGTGGTGAAGATAGACTTTACGGAAGAAGGTCTTGTCTTCGACAGCATTTCTTCTTTTAAAGAGAAGGAAAATCAGCTTATTGTGATTGTGAGTTCCGGCTGTAAGTATTGTCGTCTAGGACTTAAGAAACTTTCTTTGATAATGAAGAATGAAGATCTTGCGACAGACAATGTCGATATCTTTATCTGGGGAAGTCCGGAAGGTATAGAAGATTTCCGTAACGAGACCATGACGGAAGATTATTCATATTGGCACATCATGCCTAACAGAGCCATAGAAATCACTTATGGCAGATTCCCGATATTTATATTTTTAAAAGAAAAAGACATCATCAAAATCGGGGACTTCCGAGATGTTGATGATGCCTTTATATAGAAACTCAGAAACTCAGAAATTCAAAAGTTCAGAATTTTGAGATTTTGAATTTTGGGGATTTTGAGATTCTTATCAAGAAACTACTTCGCAGCTGATTCCTTGTTCGCGAATCATAGTTACGATAGTGTTGAGTTGGTTCATGTCTTGGAGATTCATGCTTATTGTGATCATTGTCTTACCAACTTCGACCTTGCTTGAAGAACGTTCGTGGTTGATAGAGTTGATGTTGACCTTAAGACCTTCAAATATAGCGAGTATCTTTCTAAGCTCACCAGATTGGTCAGGGATGATGACTCTGACTGTTGCTCTGAGACCTTCTTCCACCATGCCTTTTTCGATGATTTGAGAAAGGATCTGCATGTTGATGTTACCGCCGCTGATGACAGGAACTACGTTCATGCCTTTAAGGTTAGCCTTGTTATACAAAGCAGCTGCCATTGAAGTTACGCCTGCTGGTTCAGCGAGAATCTTAGCTCTTTGTAGCAAGAGGTAAGCTGTGTGAGCTATTTCTGTGTCAGTAACGCTTACGATATCGTCGACGTATTTTTGGATGATGTCGAATGTGAGAGAACCTGGAGTCTTAACAGCGATACCATCGGCGATAGTAGAAACTTTTGGTAAAGAGACTACTTTGTTAGCTTCGCGAGAAGCGACCATAGAAGCAGCGCCAGCAGCGTTAACGCCGATGACCTTGATCTTAGGGTTCATTTCTTTTATCGCCATTGCGATACCTGCTACGAGACCGCCACCGCCGATAGGAACGATGACAGCGTCAACGTCAGGTTGTTGCTCGATGATTTCCAAACCTATAGTGCCTTGACCAGCGATGATCAATGGGTCGTTGAAAGGATGGATATATGTAGCGTTATGTTCTTTGATATATTCTTGAGATGCGATAGCTGCGTCGTCGAAAGAGTCGCCGGCGAGCACTACGTTAGCGCCGTAACCTTTTGTTGCCAACACTTTCAAAGGAGGAGTGAAGATAGGCATGAAGATGGTGCTTTGCATGCCGAGTTTTGTTGCTGAGAAAGCAACGCCTTGAGCGTGGTTGCCAGCAGATGCTGCCACAACGCCTCTTGCTTTTTCCTCGTCTGATAAGTTAGCTAATTTGTTATATGCGCCTCTTAACTTGAAGGCACCTGTAGTCTGCATGTTTTCCAACTTCAAGAAGATGTTGGCGTCAGACATTTGTGAAAATGACTTAGAGTGGATGATTGATGTTTGCTTAGCAACGCCTTTCAATGTGTTACGTGCTGCAACGATGTCGGAAAACTTTAATGTTGAATCCATGACAATTTAATTTTTTTTAATTCATAGCCATAAAAAAAGCTAACGACCTTGGTTTAAGTCATTAGCTTTAGCCAATTTGTGGAGCATATGAGAATCGAACTCATGACCTCTTGACTGCCAGTCAAACGCTCTAGCCAACTGAGCTAATGCCCCATCAGTTCGAAGTGCAAAGATATAATATTTTTTGATATGATATTTAACAAAAAGTAGATTTTTTTTAACGAGAAAATAGAGCCGTTTATTTAGAAAATATGTGAAAATATTTACTACTTTTGCGCCTTATTTTAAAACATTATTTATTTAATAATATTTATAAACAAGTGCTTTTAATCTAAAAAGATTATGAGAATTTTTCAACATTACACCAGAGTTAGATACCAGCATGCTGTTGGTCTGGGCGGTACTCGTCTTATGGCAAAGCCATGGATCTCAGGCGTCCTTTTGATGTTTAGCGTCGTTGTCGCCATGTTGTTGGCGAATCTACCTTTTACTAAAGAGGCCTATCATTCTTTTTTGGAGACCACTTTGGCTATTTCTATCAAGAGTCATAATTTTGAATGGGTCTTCCCTAAGGAGATGACTGTCGAGAAGTTTATCAACGATATCCTGATGGTCGTGTTCTTTTTCTGTGTCGGTCTTGAGATCAAGCGCGAGATTGTCTGCGGAGAGTTGTCTAATGTCAAGAAAGCCATGTTGCCAGTCATAGCCGCTGTTGGCGGTATGCTTGTGCCAGCTCTCATCTATACATGTTTCAATGCTGGAACAGCAGCGGGCAGCGGATGGGGAATCCCTACTGCAACAGACATCGCCTTTGCCATCGGTATCATGTCGATGCTCGGCAACAGAGTGCCTGTCTCGTTGAAGATCTTTTTGACAGCGCTTGCCATTGCCGACGACTTAGGCGCTATTTTGGTAGTAGCCTTCTTCTACGGAGGAGCTATAGACTTCCACCTTTTAATAGTATCAGCATTGATTCTGTTGTTCGTGTTCTTGCTTAACCAGGCAGGCGTCAAACGAATGATATATTATCTCATCCCAGCGATAGCAATATGGATGTTGTTCTACTACGCTGGCATCCATGCTACGATGTCGGGCGTTGTTATGGCTATGATGATACCAATGAAAGCTCGTTATTCACGTTCTTATTACGACAGAAAGACTACCTATTATAGAAATATGATAGACAAGTTCCATGATGACTCAGACTCTCCAAACCACGACCAGCAGATATGTCTCAGAAGTATCAGTAATGTTGCTAGAGGCACTGTCGGCATGAGCTATCGTCTGGAACATGCGTTGACACCATGGGTCAACTTCGTAATCATGCCTATCTTCGCTATCGCTAACGCTGGCGTTGAGATTCCAGGTTTGAGTTATCTTAACTTCTTCCAATACTCGCCAGAGATAGGATCTGTCGGACTCGGCATCTATCTCGGATTGCTGTTAGGCAAGCCTGTCGGCATCACCCTCGCGAGCTGGATTGCGATCAAGTTGAAAGTCGGTGAGATGCCAAACGGCGCTTCTTGGAAGATGCTCTTCGCAGTGGCATGCCTCGGCGGTATCGGCTTCACAATGTCAATCTTCGTCGACACGCTCTCATTCGGCGAACTCGCACCGGAGATGACAATGCACTTGCGAAACTTAGGTAAGATAGCGATCTTGGCAGCATCAATATCAGCAGGAATCTTAGGAAGCGTGTTGATTACGGCCTTCTCGAAGAAGAAGAAGTGATAAAGGCTGTTTTAAAAACTCAGAATCTCAGAATCTCAGAATTTCAGAACTTTTGAGGTTTTGAGTTTCTGATTTTTTTTATATTTGTTCTTTCAATATAAACATGCTTATGAAGAGGATTTTACTTGTGATATTTGCACTGATTTCTTTAAACGCTTTCTCTCAGCTTCAGGTTAAGGAAGGCTCTTTTAAATATGTGCCAGGCGGCGTTATTGAAGATAAAGAAGAATATACTGACGGCAACGACTTGCCTATGGCATTGATAAAGATTTCTACTGAGAATATCAATGAGTATGAAAGGTCGCGTCTTGTGTTCACTGGCAACAGAGCGACACAGATTATCAAGAAACCAAAGACAGGAGAAATGTGGGTGTATATCTCAGCGGAAACAGCAACCTTCATAAATATCAAACACCCTGACTATGGAACTTTTAAATATCCTCTTCCAGAAGAGTTGTGCGACTACTGCGTTTATGAAATGGTGTTGCAGTATATCCCGATAGTTGCTGCAGAAGAACAACTCAAGCCTCAAAAAGCACATCTTATTGTAAAATCAGATCAGGATAATGCCACTATTTATATTGATGATGAGCCAGTTTCCACCAAGGAAGCCTCTAAGCTTTTTGATATTGGAGGTACTCATACTTGGATGATAAAATGTAATATGTACCATACCGAGAGTGGAACGGTTACGTTGAACGAAAGAATTTTGATAGATAAGGAATTACGTCCTAATTTTGGTTATCTCAATATAACGACAAAACCTGAAGAAGGAGCAAAGGTGTTTGTTGATGAAGAATATGTTGGAATATCTCCTATAAAGACAGACAGACTCAAAAGCGGTTCTCATACCGTTAGAGTTATGAAAGATATGTATAAAATGAAAGAACAGTCTTTCGTTGTTACTGACGGACAAACAAATGAAGCGACTCTCGAAATGCTTGCCAACTTTGTGAATGTGACTATTAACACCGATTCACAATCTGATATTTACGTTGATGACGAATTAAAGGGAAAGGGTAAATGGACTGGCAGACTCTCTGATGGTTCACATGTGTTTGAAGCTAAAAAAGTTAATCATAAACCAAGTAAGAAAAACGTGGATTTGGTCTTGGGTGATACGCAGGTCATAACACTTGACGCACCCAAACCGATAAATGGTACTGCAGAAATAAATTCATCTCCAATGGGTGCCAATATCTATATTGACGGAAAACATTACGGAGAAACACCTATCTATATATCTGAAATATTGATTGGCGAACATGAACTTAAATTGACAAAGCAAGGTTGTGCTGAGTTTAATAAAATCATTGTCATTGAAGAAAACGAGACTTTGATGATAAACGAGAAACTTCAGACGGGTAAAGAAATAAGTATAAGTACAGGTCAGTCCGGCGACAAGATTTACGTTGATGGGAACTATTTAGGTGTCAGTCCTATTGCAACATATTTGTCATACGGAAATCATGAAATTAAAGCCGAAAGAAATGGCAAAACAATTTCAAAAACAATAAACGTTGCGCAAAGCGGAGATGATAATAGTGTGAAACTGACTTTTGGAAATCAAACTTTTATAGTTAACGGAGTCTCTTTTACTATGATATCAGTAGAAGGCAGGACATTCCAAATGGGTGCAACCTCAGAACAAAGCGGTTATGCTGATGGAGATGAAAAACCAGTGCATTTTGTAACCCTTTCAGATTATTATATAGGAGAAACGGAAGTGACCCAAGAGTTGTGGCAGGCGGTGATGGGAAGTAACCCAAGCGGCTTTAAAGGGAAAAAGAAACCTGTTGAAACAGTTTCATGGAATGATTGTCAGGTGTTTATAAAAAAGTTAAATCAGTTGACAGGCAAGAATTTCAGACTTCCAACAGAGGCGGAGTGGGAATATGCTGCGAGAGGTGGTAAAAAATCGTTGGACTATAGATATAGTGGAAGTGATTTTGTTGGTGTTGTTGCTTGGTGTACAAATAATAGCGGTGACCAAACACATGATGTAAGGACTAAGCAAGCAAATGAATTAGGCATCTATGATATGAGCGGCAATGTTTTTGAGTGGTGTCAAGATTGGTATGGCAACTATAGTAGTGGTTCACGGACCAATCCTATGGGACCGTCATTTGGTTCTGCCCGAGTGTCACGTGGCGGTAGCTGGCGCAGCGGCAGCGGTGTGGGGAGCTGCCGAGTGTCATATCGTGACAACTGCAGCCAGGATGGCAAGTACGGCTATCTTGGGATGCGTCTTGCCTTATCTCAAGATTAACGCTAACGCATTTTTGTTTTTAGACATACGTCCGTATGTCTCTACACGAGATTCGTTTATGAAATAGTAGTGTCTTTTTATACCATAATTTCGTGTAGAGTCGCACGGACGTGCGGCTTGTTAAGACGCCAAGACGCCAAGACGCCAAGTCACCGAGACACCGAGGTTCTTAGCTCAAGGTTCAGAGTTCAAAGTTCAGAGTTCAAAGCCCAAAGTCCATCCTGCCGCCTCGGCTAAATAGAGCACTCCACCGCCTGCCTGGGAACTGTCGTCACTACGTGACTTTTTAGAAATTCAAAATTTCAAAATCTCAGAATCTCAGAACTTCAGAATCTCAAAATTTTTGAGTTTTTGAGGTTCTGAATTTCTGAGGTTTTTTTATGTCATACAGCAATATCGTTTAGGTCATAATATAGCAAATGAGTAATCACATTTTGTGGTTCATCGTCATTTCGAAGATGCTGGAATTTGTTTCTTTCATAAAATGAAACAGCATTGCTGTATGCGTCAACTGTTATGAAACGACATCCGGTTTTGTTATCATTGAAAAAGAATCTTTTAATGAAAGATAATAACACTGTCCCGATACCTTGTCCTTTCATAGTGTCAGCAACTCCAAGACGACAAATCTTTACGGCCGGATAACTTTTAATACGTTTTTCATTGACAAAACGTATCTTGCGAAAACGATTGAATTCTGTTTTGTCCTTGAAGTCGGATAATGAAACACGATCGTTGGCTAGACTGAAATATGCAACAATATCACCAGTAATGATATGCTCAAAGACGTATGTTACAGCAAGTAATGAATTTCGGTAGTTATTGGCATCGTTGATAATAAAGTCGTTCAAATCCGGGTCGCCGCAATCGAACGACTTTATTGTTTCATTTAATGACAGCTTTCTAATTCGATAATTGTTACAATGT